>NZ_QULS01000039.1:0-2805 GCF_003482185.1 Faecalibacterium sp. OM04-11BH | reverse complement strand
CGTGCGACTCGTTCCTGAACAAAACCTTCGTGGTTGAAGGATAAAATCAGGCACTAACAAAAGAACGAGGTTCTAAAGTTAGGAGAACTAACAATCCAAGCGGTGGAATGATGGAGTAACGCCCTGAAACGCCCCCTTAATACTCCGACTGGCACCAAAGATGGAAACATCCGGTGTCAGAAGCTCGGTGAAGGCGGCCGAGAGCAGCCGTAAGAAATGCTGGAAAGTCACCAGCCCCACGAAAGCCGTCCAGAGGTGGACGGTGCTGCCCATAGGCCGGAGGTCTACAAAATACCCAAGGTTAGAATGTTTGCAAGATAACTGACGAAAACCGCGGATGTACGGGTCTATACCATGACAGCATAGAAATGTGCTGGTAGCGTTAATCGCTAGCCAGTGTGGTGGAGTAAAAATGTACGTTATGAAACACCATAGCAGGTTACAGGCCTGCTCAAGCTGGCAGGACCAAAGCGGAAACCTAAAGGTATATGGAGAGATAGGATTGTTGGAACGAGGAAAGGCAGTGAGCTTTCTCATTTGAAAGCAAGAGGACGAATCATATAAGCCTTTGAATCACTGCTGAAAAGCAGAGGTCGAACCGATAATGCTTTTTGCGAAAAAGAGAAAAGCACAGGAATGGCCTCAAGTCAGTTAAACAGAAACTCTTAGCACTTAGTCGCAATTAGGATTGCGAGTATGACCAAAAGAAGTCACTCGCCGCAAAGGAGAGTGATGCCTAATGCCAAGTGAGAAACATCCCAAAGCAAAAAGCGTGGAATCCCTCCGCCACGCAGAATACTATGACATGCAGCGTACCTTTGATGAACTATATACCAGGAGTCAGGCCGGAGAAGTATTCGATAACCTGATGGAACTGATTTTGTCGAAAGATAATATCATGCTGGCGTATCGGAACATTAAGTCCAATTCCGGAAGTGCAACCCCGGGAACGGACAGACTGCGGATAACAGATATTGGCAGACTTCCTGCTGATGAAGTTGTTGCAAGGGTACGAAAAATTGTCAGAGGAGGAACAAACGGCTATACCCCCAGAAGCGTAAGAAGAAAAGAAATCCCGAAGCCGAACGGAAAGACCAGACCACTGGGAATCCCGTGCATTTGGGACAGGCTGATACAGCAATGTATTAAGCAAGTCATGGAGCCAATCTGCGAAGCAAAATTCAGCAGTAATAGCTATGGATTCCGTCCGAATAGGTCGGTTGAAAATGCAATCGCTGCAATCTATCGCCTTATGCAGAGGTCAGGACTTTACTATGTAGTAGAGTTCGATGTGAAAGGCTTCTTTGACAATGTAGACCACTCGAAACTGATACGGCAACTGTGGTCGATGAATATTCGAGATAAAGAATTGCTCTACGTTATCCGCAGAATCCTAAAAGCCCCAATTCAGATGCCCGATGGACATCTGGAAAATCCCAAGAAAGGAACACCGCAAGGTGGAATAATATCTCCCCTGTTGGCAAATGTTGTGCTGAATGAGCTTGACCACTGGGTCGAAAGTCAATGGCAGAACCATCCGGTTATAGAGAAATATTCCTACAGGGAAAATGCAGCAGGATGCCCGATACACAGTCATGCGTACCGGGCTATGCGGAATACAAACCTGAAAGAAATGTATATCGTGCGATATGCGGATGACTTTCGGATTCTTTGTAGAACAAAAGAACAAGCGAATCGAACGCTGATAGCGGTAACAAAATGGTTGACTGAACGCTTAAAACTTGAAGTTTCACCAGAGAAAACGAGAGTTGTCGATGTCAGAAGGAGCTATTCAGAATTTCTCGGATTCAAAATCCGATTGCGCAAAAAAGGGAAAAAGCATGTTGTGCAGTCGCACATGTGCGATAAGGCATACAAACGGGTCAAAGCCGACCTTGTAAAGCAGGTTGGAAATATTAAGTTTCCAAGAGCCTGCCGAGGAGAATCGGGTGAAGTCCACCTGTTCAACTCTATGGTCATGGGAATCCAAAACTACTACCGATTAGCAACAGACATTAGTCTTGACTGTAGCAACATCGGCAGAGCAGTCGATATTGTTCTTAAGAACAGGCTGAAAGCCGGAAAATCCCATCGTCTGAAAAAAGAAGGCCGCGACCTGACGAAAAGCGAAATCCAACGATATGGAAAATCTAAAAGGCTGAGATACCTTGCTCAATCCAAGGAGCCGGTTTACCCGATAAGCTATATCCGGTGTAAAAAACCGATGGATTTGAAGCGGAATGTGTGTGCTTATACACCGCAGGGGCGAAGTGAAATCCACAATGATTTGCAAATGGACACCACCCTGCTTTTACAGCTTATGAAAGCTACAGCATACAGCCGCAGCGCAGAATATATGGATAACCGTATCTCACTTTTCTCTGCCCAGCAGGGAAAATGTGCAGTTACCGGGAAAACGTTTGAAAGCGTGTCAGATATTCACTGTCACCACAAAAGGCCGAAGAGCCTTGGAGGAACGGACTGCTATGGAAACCTTGTGCTGGTCTTAGCACCAGTGCATGAATTGATTCACGCAACGAACAAAAGTGCCATTGATTCGCGTCTTTCTGTCTTAAAGCTAAATCGGCAACAACTGGCAAAACTGAATAGGCTGAGGATTTCGGCAGAAGTGAAACCTATTGATTCGGAAGAAATCGCTTTAGAACTCAATTCTCACAATGGTATGACTAAGGAGATTAAGAAAACTGTTTAATTGATGGAACGCCGGATGCGGTGAAAGTCGCTTGTCCGGTGTGAAGCGGGGGAAAAATCGGAGATAATTTCAAAGGTTTACCTATCGCTATT
>NZ_QULS01000038.1:0-2927 GCF_003482185.1 Faecalibacterium sp. OM04-11BH | reverse complement strand
TACGAGTTCGCCAAGCAGTTCTATGCGGATGCCTACAAAGCAGCCGTTCAAATCGTGGGTGGTGAGCAGTATATCCTCTCGGCAGTCATGCACGCGGATGAGATCAACCACGCCATGACCGAAGCACTGGGCCGGGAGGTCTACCACTACCACCTCCATGTGGTCTATGTGCCTGTGGTGGAAAAGCAGATCCTGTGGTCGAAACGCTGCAAGGACAAGGCACTGGTCGGCACAGTCAAGGAGACCGTCATGCAGGTCAGCCGAAGCAAGAAGTGGGCTTCCAAGCCCCTGCTGGACGATGCTGGAAAGCCTGTCCTGCAAAAGAGCGGCAAGCCAGTCCTGAAGAAGTCGTACAGCATCTTGCAGGACAACTTCTTCAATTTTATGCGCGCTGCCGGGTACACCGATATAGAGCGCGGCGAACGTGGCAGCACCGAAGAACACCTGACCGTCACCCAGTTCAAAGTTCAACGGGAGCAGGAACGGCTGGACAGCCTGACCGCCCAGATTGACCAGAAAGAGCAGCACCTCACCCAAACCAACAAAACCCTCTCCAAGACCGAAAAGGAACTTGCCGCTGTGCAGAAAAAGGCCACGCTCACAAAAGAAGCCCTCATTCATGCGCGTGATCTGGATTATATCGGCAAGCGCACCTTTCTCGGCAACTACTCGCTGACCGAAGAAGAATTTTCCAAACTGAAAAAACAGGCTGACCACGGCTATATGATGGACGTGGAGAACCGCCGCTTGAAAGAAGAACTTTCCACCGCCAAGAAGGAAGCTGCTCATTGGGGTCAAAAGTATCATGAACTCTGGTATGAAGTGAAGCCCTATCTGGACGCGCTCCACCGTGCTCCTGAACTGGTGCGTGGCTTTCTGGAAAAGATTCTTGCCCCCAAGCAGGAGCACACCATGAATGTGCCGCAGCAAAACCGTAAGCGTGGGCAAGATGTAGAACTTTAAGCTGAATTTTTAGATGATATGACAATATAAGGAGCAATGCTTATGGATTTTGACCGTAATTCTATGACCGTCCCTGTGCAATCTTCCGATTATACGAAAAAGTTCTTGCAAAAGGACTCGAACCCCACTACAATGGAAGTGGTCACTCAAACCAATGCCGTCAAGTCTCCGACTGACAGCCCGGAACCCTCAAAGCTGGTGTACACGGTGGAAGAGATCGCGCGAATGCTGGCCATCAGCCTGCGCTCTGCTTACAACCTGTGCAACAGCACCACCGAATTCCGTGTCCTGCGGGTAGGCGGAAGCATCCGTGTACCGAAGGACAGTTTCGATGCGTGGCTCAACCGGGCAGCTTGATAAGGAGGCAAATCTATGGCATATATTACGAAGCGCGGCAGCTCTTACAGCGTCCGATACACCTACGAAGATGAGCACGGCAAGAGCTGCGACAAATGGGAGAGCTTTCCCACAAAAGAGGAGGCAACGAACCGAAAAAAGCAAATCGAGCATGAACTGGCCGCTGGCACTTTCCTGATTCCGTCCTCGGTAACGGTGGCAGAGTTCCTGATGGACTGGCTGCCGAAACAGTGCAGCAAGCACAAGTGGGCACCCAAAACCTACGAATCCAACCTTTCCACCATTCAGAATCTCATTATCCCCTATATCGGTAGCATGGAGATGCAGAAGCTCAAGCCCTACCACATGGAGAACCTCTACACGACCCTGAGCAAAACGCCCTGTGGTTCGTATATCGAGGGCAAGAAGCAGGAACTGACCGAAAAGCAGAAGCAGCGTTTCCTTTCCGGCACAACGATCCATGAGGTGCACCGGCTGCTGGGCACTGCCTTCCAGTATGCCGTAGAGTGGGGCATCCTTGTCAAAAGCCCTGTTCCCGTGGACAGCCCCAAGAAGTCTACGCAGGAGCGCACCATCTGGACGGTAGAGGAAATGAGGGCGGCTCTGGACAGCATGGAGGACCCCATCCTGCATCTGGCAGTCCACCTCACACTGGTGGGCGCACTGCGAGAGGGCGAGATCGTAGGTCTGACCCCGGAAGATCTCGATTTTGACGCAGCAGATGGCATCGGAACCTTCCGTATCAACAAGTCCATGCAGCGGGTGCGGAAAGAAGCCCTAAATCAAGTGGACGATGGCTGCATCATCAAGATATTCCCGGACAAGCTGGAGCGCAGCACCACTTCCCTCATCCTGAAAAGCACCAAAACCGCATCCTCCTGCCGCACCATCTTCATGACCTCTGCACTAAAAGAAGAATTGAAGAAGTGGCTGAATCAGCTGGCGACAGACGAGAGAAAAGACCCGACACGCTACCATGACAGTGGGATGCTGTTCCGTCTGCCCAACGGTCTGGCGGTGGAGCCGGTGCTCATCCGCAAAAAGTTCCTCAAGTGGCAGGATGCCCACCCGGAGTTCCCGCGTATCGTGTTCCACGGTCTGCGGCACTCCAGTGCCACCTATCAGCTGATGATTTCCGGCGGCGATGTGAAGGCCGTTCAAGGCACCACAGGACACGCTACGGCAGATATGCTGGTGAACACCTATGCCCATATCCAGCAGTCCTCTCGTGTAGAACTGGGCAGGAAGTTCGAGGAAGGGTTCTATGCTAAACAGGAAAGCCCCAGCCCGCAGGCTGTACCCGCCGCAGGCGAACCCACCATCTCCATGACGGCTCTCTTGGAATTGCTGAAGAATGCAGACCCCGAAGTAAAGGCGCAGCTCCGTCTGGCTCTGCTGACCTAATGCAAAATTTACCACGCATTTCAAAGTAATTCCAGCCCATGCAGAAGATTCCTATGAAAACACCAACCGTGCAAAAACCGTGCATTGACCGTGCAAGCCCCGATTTCTCGGGGTTACATAACAAAAAAGAACGCCAAATCTTACGATTTGGCGTTCAATATCTGGTGCACCTCCAGGGACTCGAACCCTGGGCCCACTGATTA
>NZ_QULS01000037.1:0-3371 GCF_003482185.1 Faecalibacterium sp. OM04-11BH | reverse complement strand
ATAATATTTTCGGTTGTCTGACATAGGGTTCCTCCTTGGGGGGGTCTCTTGGGATTCTGTACGCATTTTAAGGCCGTTTTAGGGGGCAGAGGATAAATCTATCAGGCCCCCAGCGACACCCTCGAAAAAAGCCTTGATTTACAAGGGGTTTTCAGCCCCTAAAGCGTGACATTTCGCCCTTTGTTTCCGCTTGCGCTGGGCGGCCTTGATACGCTTCATGCGTCCGGCACATTCCGTGCAGTATTTGGCCCGGTTGGAGCCGGGGGTGAACAGCGCCCCGCAGACGGCGCACCGTTTGGCGTCCAGGCGGTGGAACAGGGCCGTTTCCAGTTCTCTGTCCAGCGGCAGCACCGCCGCCCGGAACCACCGGCACAACAGGGAGTAGGAAATGGACTGGACGCAGACACATTCCTCCCCATCATCCAGCGCGATACAGTGGCCGCCGTCATAGTTGCAGCACTCATGTACCAGCCGCCGCGCTCTGCGGTACTGACGGTAGTCCATGACGGGGACGGGTTCAGGCTTGCTTTTTTTCATGCTGGCACTTCCCACACCCGCCGCAGTTGCCGCAGCCCTGGCAGGCATGGGCCTCCGGCTCCGGGCCGGTGGGCGCGTCTGCCGATTCCGGCTGCAAGAGGGCAAGGGGCAGGCGGATATTCAGGTGGATAGTGACGGGCAAAATAATTTGCTTCATACAGTGACCTCCTTCAATGAATTTACTGTTAAATATTCGTGCAAAGTATTGTTTTCTTCGTGCAAATGGCATATACTAAAAGTACCAGCAGAAAGGGGTTGATCGTATGGCTGGAAATACCACAAACATCAGTATCCGCATGGACGCAGATTTGAAAGCGCAAGCGGACGCACTGTTTACTGAACTTGGCATGAACCTGACTACGGCGTTTAACATCTTTGTGCGCCAGTCGCTTCGTGAAGGCGGCATTCCCTTTGAGGTAAGGCTGGAACAGCCGAACAAAGAAACGGTTGCTGCCATGCTGGAAGCGGAAAGGATTGCAAAAGACCCGTCTGTAAAGGGTTACAATGACCTTGACGAGTTGTTTGCTGACCTGAAAAGATGAAAGAAACCAAATATACCGTCAAGTACACGACCAGTTTCAAAAAAGACTACAAACGAGCTATCAAGCGTGGCTTGAAGATTGAGCTGCTGGAGCAGGTCGTAGCGTTGCTGGCAATGGGCGAACCGCTGCCGGATAAGAACCGCGACCATGACCTGTCCGGCGATTGGGCAGGCCATCGGGAATGTCATATTCTCCCGGACTGGCTGCTTGTCTATCGCATAGAAGATGATGTTCTGGTGCTGACGCTGGCCCGCACCGGCACACACAGCGACTTGTTCGGCAAATAAACAGTCTGCCGCCGTATGGGGAAACCTGTACGGCGGTTTTTCTGTATGCAAAGGTATGTCGTGAAGCGCGACGCACTTGACAGGGGTACGCCAAAACGCGGTATCCTTTACCGATTCGGCTCCCGGTTGTGAGACTTGTCCCTTTCCTGTCGGGACAGCTGCTCGGCGGTTTTGCGGAGCCGTTCCACTGCTTTCAAATCCTCCCGCAGGGCTTTCATGGCAAGCGTGTCCGTCTGCTTTCCAGCGGCCAGCTGGTCAATTTCCAGCTGCCATGCCTTTGGGGTGATTGCCTCGCCGCTGTCTTTCAGTTCTTTCAGATACCGGGCCGCTGCGTCATACAGAATCAGTTCCCGGCTGTGGCGCTGTTCAAACTGTTCCCGTTTTTCCGGCTTTACTTTGGCAAGCTGCTTGTGGATGGACTTGTGCTGGTTGTACTGTTCCCACATCTCCCCGCGTTCGGTAAGAATGGCGATCTGGCGCTCGGCCTTGACGATCTTTCCCCGCAGGTCATAGTAACAGCTGTTCATATCAGCGATTTTTTCATGAAGCTGCTGCATAGACTGGATGCCGTTTGCCTGGAAAAAGCTGAATAGTGCAGCGCTTTCCTGCAAAGCCCGGATTTTGCCGGTGCGGGTGTGGGGAGCGTTCAACTGCTGCTGGGCCTCCCACAAGTCAATCATGCTGAGCTGCTGGCCCTCCGGCTTTTTGGCTTCGGCCTTAGACCAGTTGTAAAGGCGGGTAATGCGGGCCTTGATTTCTTTCAGCAGCTTGTTGTCGGCGGCGATCTGCCGGTTTACTTCGCCCTTGTCGGTGCGGATGCCGCGCTTTTCCATTTGGCTGGCGGCTGGCCCCAGATGGACGGAGGGAATCTTATCAATGCCCTGCCGCCTGTAGCTGCGATGGTCAATGCGCTCCGGTCTGCCGGCAGATTCCAGCGTCCGGTTGGTGTAGGCCGCCCACGCTGCCCTCCAAATCTCCACATTTCCTTTATCGTTCCAGTTGGTCGTATCCTCTCGATGATTTTTCCAGCCGCCTTTCCCATCCGGGATACGCTGTCCATTCTCGTCCAGATCGTATGCCTTGCGGCACTTTGCGCCCCACTGTCCATTTTCTTTCAAAGGCCGGAGCGTCAGCATGATATGGACATGAGGGTTGCCGGTTCCCTTGTCATGGATAGCAAAGTCGGCACACATTCCTTTGTCTACAAAGTTGTCCTTCACATAGGCACGCACAAGGGCAAGCTGTTGTTCGCCGGACAGTTCACGGGGCAGGGCTGCTTCAATCTCGCGGGCAAGCTGACTGTCCCTTGCCTTCTCGATTTGCTCCACGCTGTTCCAGAGGATAGAACGGTCTGCAAATTCCGGCGGCGCGTTGGCAGGCAGCATGATCTCCGCATGGACAATGCCGCCTTTCCGGGTGTAGTCGTGGGTCATTCCATCCCATTCATTTGTCAGCTTGGTTCCGCTGCGGTAAGCAGCTGCGGCAACAGCAGAACGGCCCGCACTGCGCTTGATGATACTGACGGGGATATGACAGAAATCTATGGGGAACACCTCCTTTCAGTGAGGGGATAACAGGCTCTGTGGAGCCGGGCATACGCAAAGCGGGTGTCTGGCTGCGCGGGGCGCACAAGGGGTTTGGGGAGTGTAGCGCCCCATCGCGCTCGGAGAGCGCAACAGCCCCCGGCAGGGCGCACGACACCGGCAACGGTGTATAAGTGCGCCCTTGTAAACAAGGGACTTATGGCGTGTCCCCGGATTTTGGCAGGTTTGCAGTCAATTCCGCAGCCCCCGGAAGATGGGACAGGGCAATCAGAAATGCTTTGACCTCTGCGCCGGAAAGGTTGGAAGCCAGCGGGAAAATCCCCTCCAAAACGGCTCCGCGCTCAATCAGGCGGCGGGTGCGAACCCTGCGTTCCTCGTTCCGCTGCTTGTTCTCCAAAATCTTCTTTCGGTTTTCAAGCTGCCGAATCTCCTTCAGGACTTTCTCCCGTTCTTCTTTTTGG
>NZ_QULS01000036.1:0-3578 GCF_003482185.1 Faecalibacterium sp. OM04-11BH | reverse complement strand
CGTACAACCTGTACGGTCTGTACTTGTACGCACCTGTACGGTAGATTTTAAGAAAATCAAGCGTTTTATCGCTTGTATTTTGCTTGCCTGTACACCGTACGAACCGTACAGGTTATTTGAACTCCGTACGCAATTTTTTCAGATGCGTACGGAGCAATCAAGTTCGCATTGTGCGAACTTGATCGTAGCTCTCCCGCAGGAGACGTTCCCCCTCGGAGAGTCCTCGAAGGGCCCACTACACTTTGCAGCCCATAGGGATGAAAGTGTTATAGTGGGTTATTACACTTCCGCAGAAGTGCATCTTCGTTCCCCGTCACCTCTCGATGAACCTTGAAAGGAGGGATGCCCTTTGGCAAGAAACGATGGCATTGACCGCACCAGTGTCCGAAATCTCGCCGTTTCGGACAAGGCCGTTGGCAACACCCAGCAGCACAATGAGCGTGAAAAGGACAGCTATCGGAACCCCGATATTATCCCCCAGCGCGCTGCATGGAACGTCCACTTCAAAAAGCCAACCGCCAGCTACACCGACCTGTTCGCCCAGTTGGAAGCCGATGGAACCATCTCCACGCGCGGCTTGAAGCCGGATGCTACCCACTACTGTGAACTTGTCTTTGATGTCAACTCGGCCTATTTTGACAATCACGGTGGCTACGAGTTCGCCAAGCAGTTCTATGCGGATGCCTACAAAGCTGCTGTGCAAATCGTGGGTGGTGAGCAGTATATCCTCTCGGCTGTCATGCACGCCGATGAGATCAACCGTGCCATGACCGAAGCACTGGGCCGGGAGGTCTACCACTACCATCTCCACGTGGTCTATGTACCTGTGGTGGAAAAGCAGATTCTCTGGTCGAAACGCTGCAAGGACAAGGCACTGGTCGGCACCGTCAAGGAGACCGTCATGCAGGTCAGCCGAAGCAAGAAGTGGGCTTCCAAGCCCCTGCTGGACGATGCTGGAAAGCCCGTGCTGCAAAAGAACGGCAAGCCAGTCCTGAAGAAGTCGTACAGCGTCCTGCAAGACGATTTCTTCAACTATATGCGTACTGCCGGGTACACCGATGTGGAGCGCGGCGAGCGTGGCAGCACCGAAGAACACCTGACTGTCACTCAGTTCAAAGTCCAGCGGGAGCAGGAACGGCTGGACACCCTGACCACCCAAGCCGACCAAAAGGCGCAGTCGCTTGCCAAAACCAGTCAGACCCTCTCCAAAAAGGAGAAGGAACTTGCCGCTGTGCAGAAAAAGGCCACGCTCACGAAAGAAGCCCTCATTCATGCGCGCGATCTGGATTATATCGGCAAACGCACCTTTCTCGGTAACTACTCGCTGACCGAAGAAGAATTTTCCAAGCTGAAAAAGCAAGCCGACCACGGCTATATGATGGACGTGGAGAACCGCCGCTTGAAAGAAGAACTTTCCACCGCCAAGAAGGAGGCCGTTCGTTGGAGCAACAAGTACCACGACCTGTGGTACGACGTGAAACCCTATCTGGATGCTCTCCACCGTGCGCCCGAACTGGTGCGCGGCTTTCTGGAAAAGATTCTTGCCCCCAAGCAGGAGCTCACCATGAATGTGCAGCAGCGAAACCGCAGGCGTGGGCAGGATGTAGAACTTTAAGCTGAATTTTTAGATGATATGACAATATAAGGAGAAATGCTTATGGATTTTGACCGTAATTCTATGACCGTCCCTGTGCAATCTTCCGATTATACGAATAAGTTCTTGCAAAAGGACTCGAATCCCACTACAATGGAAGTGGTCACTCAAACCAATGCCGTCAAGTCTCCGACTGACAGCCCGGCAACTACAAAGCTGGTGTACACGGTGGAAGAGATCGCACGAATGCTGGCCATCAGTCTGCGCTCTGCTTACAACCTGTGCAACAGCACCACCGAATTCCGTGTCCTGCGGGTAGGCGGAAGCATCCGTGTGCCGAAGGACAGCTTCGATGCGTGGCTCTACCGGGCAGCTTGATAAGAGGAGGCAAACAGTATGGCATATATTACGAAGCGCGGCAACTCTTACAGCGTCCGCTACACCTACGAAGATGAACACGGCAAGAGCTGCGACAAATGGGAAAGTTTTCCTACAAAAGAGGAGGCAACGAACCGAAAGAAGCAGATCGAACATGAACTGGCAGCTGGCACATTCCTGATTCCGTCCTCGGTGACGGTGGCAGAGTTCCTCATGGATTGGCTGCCCAAGCAGTGCAGCAAGCACAAGTGGGCCCCCAAAACCTACGAATCCAATCTTTCCACCATCCAGAATCTGATTATCCCCTATATCGGCAGCATGGAGATGCAGAAACTTAAGCCCTACCACATGGAAAACCTCTATGCGACCCTGAGCAAAACGCCCTGCGGTTCGTATATCGAGGGAAAGAAGCAGGAATTGACCGAAAAGCAGAAGCAGCGATTCCTTTCCGGCACGACGATCCATGAGGTGCATCGGCTGCTGGGCACAGCGTTCCAGTACGCCGTGGAATGGGGCATTCTTGTCAAAAGTCCTGTTCCTGTGGACAGCCCCAAGAAGTCCACGCAGGAGCGCACCATCTGGACGGTAGAGGAAATGCGGGCGGCTCTGGACAGCATGGAGGACCCCATCCTGCATCTGGCAGTCCATCTCACACTGGTGGGCGCGCTGCGAGAAGGCGAGATCGTTGGTCTGACCCCAGAGGATATTGACTTTGATGCTGCGGACGGTATCGGAACCTTCCGTATCAACAAATCCATGCAGCGGGTGCGAAAAGAAGCCCTGAACCAAGTGGACGATGGCTGCATCATCAAGGTATTCCCGGACAAGCTGGAGCGCAGCACCACTTCCCTCATCCTGAAAAGCACCAAAACCGCATCCTCCTGCCGCACCATCTTCATGACCTCCGCACTGAAAGAGGAATTGAAGAAGTGGCTGAATCAGTTGGCGGCAGACGAGAGGAAAGACCCGGCACGTTACCACGACAGCGGAATGCTGTTCCGTCTGCCCAATGGTCTGGCGGTGGAACCGGTACTCATCCGCAAGAAGTTTCTGAAATGGCAGGATGCCCACCCAGAGTTCACTCGCATCGTCTTTCATGGTCTGCGGCATTCCAGTGCCACCTATCAGCTGATGATCTCCGGCGGCGATGTGAAGGCCGTTCAGGGCACCACAGGACATGCCACGGCGGATATGCTGGTGAACACCTACGCTCATATCCAGCAGTCCTCTCGTGTAGAACTGGGCAAGAAGTTTGAGGAAGGTTTCTACGCCAAACAGGAAAGCCCCAGCCCGCAGGCTGTACCCGCCGAAGGCGAACCGACCATCTCTATGACTGCTCTGCTGGAACTTCTGAAGAACGCAGACCCTGAAGTAAAGGCACAGCTCCGTCTTGCACTGCTGACCTGATGCAAAATTTACCACGCATTTCAAAGCAATTCCGCTTATGCAGAGGATTCCCACGAAAAAGCCGACCGTGCAAAAACCGTGCATTGACCGTGCAAGCCCCGAATTTTCGGGGTTACATAACAAAAAAGAACGTCAAATCTTACGATTTGACGTTCAAAATGTGGTGCACCTCCAGGGACTCGAACCCTGGGCCCACTGA
>NZ_QULS01000035.1:0-3900 GCF_003482185.1 Faecalibacterium sp. OM04-11BH | reverse complement strand
ATAAAGCCCAAAAGCAAGCACAGTGCGACTATAGCTAGGTATCGGATAACTCGCGTTGGTCTCGCCTTTATAATTACCTCACACCTTTCTAACTTGCTGAAATATATAACAAACTCCACTTATCTACTGGTACTTCCGGTAATGGTTTCGCTCCGTCCATCGGAATAGCTAAAGGTCGCAGAATACTCAAGCCTATAAGATTTTCCGGGCTTAGTGTTAAAGCTACTGCTCACCATGCAGGTTGAGGTCGTGCTGCTGTTTGAGCAGCTACTTACTTTTTGCCATGTTCCAATTGTCCCCTTTTCATAGAGAACGCCTGAAACGCTGATTTTCTTTACTCCAGTTCGAGTCTGGGCATCAACCTGATAGTATGTTTGGTAAATAGATCCGTTGACCGTACTATCGCCTACATACCGTTCAGACTTTTCAGCGGCCATTGCGGTGCAGGCAAAGCTCAAGAGAATCACCGCTGAAACAACAATGGACAACAAACGCTTTTTCGACATAGACATACACCTCCGTTTTTTTGCTCCCATCAAGAGCCTTTGTATAATCAACGCAATTCGCATTCGCTTCGTTTCAATTTTCAGGAGAAAATTTTTCAAATTTTCCATCTTTGTAAGTTCAGACAAAAAGAAAGCCAGACATTTGTGAACTCTCACAAGTGTCCAGCTTTCTTAACGGATACCTTCCGCAATTTTCATAATCTCATCGTATGGAATGTTTCCCATAACGGTATGTGTAATCCCCCGATGTTCCCAACTTAGAGTATAAACATTCTTTCCATGTTCATCCGTACTGGTTCCAAGTACACCATCTGCTTCTCCGACCTTTACGGTTTCGTACACTGTATGCTCATTATCAAACAGGGACTGCTGCCCTGGCTGGATAATTGAGCAACGGACTGTGTAGCTTTCCTCTGTTTCTTTTGACGAGTAAACATGTAAAAAGTTTTCTGCTCGCTCAAATTTCTGCACATCGTCCATTTCAAAGCCGTTCGGCACATAATGGTCGCTGTATCCATCCGGGAGCCACTCCAGCGGTTCGCCATCCACCTGATAAGTCAGCTGCATCTCAATGGGCAGAAATTTTTTGAATCATCGTATAGACTGCCCTGCAGAAATCAGCGCTGACCGCAAGAGCACCAACCGTCAGCATTACGAGTGTCAATGCCGCAATTAGTACTCGTTTCAACACTGGGTGGTGCTTTTTCTTCTTTAAGGCCTCTGTCATTCGTTCGTCCCATTGGGACGTATCTGGGTAGATTTCCTCAAACTGCTTTGGCGTTGGAAGCGAATCCAGTTCTCTTTGCGCATCTGCACGAAGTGCCATCATCAAAGCCGCATCAAATGAAATGTCTGTCCGCTCACTCATGGCTGTTCATCTCCTTCCATAATAGTTTTCGTCCTCGAAAGAGCCGTGTTCGTACCACTTCATCCGTTAATCCCAGCGATTTTGCAATCTCACGGTTTGTATATCCCATTGCCAAAAGGCGTAGCGGATCACGGTACATCGGTTTCATTTGGCCAATCAGTTCTGTTAGACGTTCAATGTTATCGGTGCTAACTGCTGCATCATCCGGCACCGGAGCGGCATCTGGTTCGTTTGGGACATCTTCCAGCAATTCTTCTCGTTGTTTGCGAAGCATATCATATGCACGGCTTCTACTACAACTAACGAGATAAGCAGCGAGTTCGTGACAGTTTTCTCGATGAATTTTAGAAAAATTTTTTGCAACGTACAAAAATACCTCTTGTAGCACATCCTCTGCCAGATACGAATCATCCATGATTTTGTAAGCGGTATGGTAAACCAGCCGTTTGTATGTATTGTACACCTCGGTAAAATCTTCTTCAAAGTTTCGATCATCAAGCACACTTAGATATAACGCAAGCAACGCAGTCACCTCTATTCACATTGATTGTGTGTAGTGTACCACGAACCAATAAAAATGTCGAATACAACCAACTTTTGAAAAGGAGCGTGATGCCATTGACCCAACCGAAAACCGATCTCGCCTATCTCCGCAGCGAGAAAGCCAAAGCAGAACAGCAGCTGCGCTACTACCAGCACCGGGAGAAAATTCTGGAACACCAGATACCGGAGCTGACCCGCAAGGCCCGTGTGCATCGGCTGTGTACCCGTGCCGGAATGCTGGAAAGTTTTCTGATTGCGCCGGAAGAACTCACCAACGATCAGGTGATGGAGCTGCTGAAAATTGCGTTCCGTCAGCCGGAAGTTGCGCTGGCTCTTGCAAAGATGATTCACGACCTGCACGAAAGCCGCAGCGTTCCGCACCCTTTAGAATAAAGGGCGCAATTATACACCGTTCCGGTGAAATTGCGGTCTTGCAGACGGCTCGATGAAATCGAAGCTGGCGTTTGTGCGCCAGCCCGATTCCATCCCAAGGAAAACTGCATTTTCCTTGCGCTGCTTTGCAGCTATCCTTTTGCGGCTCCCGCCTGAGATCGAAGCGCATGGCACTCCGTTCTAAGGCGGCGAGCAAAACCGAATACAATTCCAGACCGTTCACCAAGAGCAATCTTGCTGGGCGGTCTTTTTGTTTGGGGGTGATGCCTATTCCGTGTCCGCATTTCAAAATTACCATCGTCAAGCGCAGCCAAGGGCAGTCCGCTGTTGCCGGGGCCGCTTACCAAAGCGGCGAACGGCTGTTCAGCGAGTACGACCAGAGAACAAAATTCTACAACAAGAAGAAAGAGCTTGTCCACGCTGAGATCATGCTGCCATCCTATGCGCCGCCCGGATATGCAGACCGGGCGACCCTCTGGAACGCCGTAGAAGCTGTGGAGAACCAGTGGAACTCCCAGCTTGCCCGGCGCATCGTGCTGGCGTTCCCGGTGGAGGTGCCGAAGGAGCAGTATTTGTCCATGATAAAAGAGTTTTGTCAGGAGCAGTTTGTTTCCAAAGGGATGATTGCCGACTTTGCCATCCACGACAAGGGAGATGGAAACCCACACGCTCACATTCTGCTGACGCTCCGGGCAATGGACGAACACGGCAAGTGGTTGCCGAAAGCCCGAAAGGTGTACGACCTTGACGAGAACGGTGAGCGCATCCGGCTCGCTTCCGGCAACTGGAAGTGCCACAAGGAAAACACGGTGGACTGGAACGACCAGAAGTATGCCGAGGTCTGGCGGCATGGCTGGGAGACCATTACCAACCGCTATTTGGAAGCGGCTGGCCGCCCGGAACGTGTTGACCTGCGCTCCTTTGAGCGACAGGGCATCCAGCAGATACCGACCGTGCATCTCGGTCCCGCCGCACACCAGATGGAAAAGCGTGGAGTGGAAACTTTTCTCGGCAACCTGAACCGGGATATTCGCGCCGCCAATAGCCTGATGCAGTCCATCCGCAGTGCGATTCGTGGGCTGCAACGCTGGATCGCAGACCTGAATGAAAAGAAGCAGATTCTTTTGGATGCACTGGAACAAGCCAAGGAGCCAATGCTGTCCGACCTGCTGGTGGATTACTTCAACCTCCGCAACGAGCAGCGCAGCGATTGGTCTGGCAAGGCAAAACTGAAATGCACTGTCCGAGACTTTGAGGAAGTCAAACGGGCGGTGGACTATCTGAAAGCCCATTCTCTGAACACCATCGAGGATCTGGATACCGCAATTTCTAACCTGAACCAGACCGCCGCCCCTCTCCGTAGGCAGTTGAAGCAGAACGAAAACCGTATGCGGGCAATCGCCCAGATCAAGGATGCTGCCGCCGCCCATGCCAAGCTGAAGCCCATCCACGACACTTTTTTATGAAGAAGAACTTCAAGTTGACCAAGGACGCTTACGCTGCCCAGCACAAAGAGGAACTGGACACCTTTAATAAAGCTGTCCGCACTCTGATGAAACTGAACGGCAGCACAGCGGTAGATTTTTCGGC
>NZ_QULS01000034.1:0-4422 GCF_003482185.1 Faecalibacterium sp. OM04-11BH | reverse complement strand
TACCTAGCTATAGTCGCACTGTGCTTGCTTTTGGGCTTTATTTTCAAAAGTCCATGAGCGAGTTAATTTTGGCAGTAACATCAAATCAAACGTGCCAGGGATCAAGTCTAAATTATCAGTCAAATGAACAATAGAAGAAGCCAAGTTTCCATTTTTCAGTCCTTCATAAAAATTAACACGTGGCAATTCTACCTTAAATGTTTTTGCTAAGTCTTTTGTCAATGTTGCTTGTAAGTCCTTATCGATCATTAAAACTTTTAAATTAAATTTGTCTGTCAAGTAAGCAAACATAGTCGATAATTTTGACTTTCCAACACCACCTTTAAAATAATTGTTTAAGATAACAATCGCTTCATTTTTACTGTTTAAAATACGTCTTAATTCTTCAAGTATTTTGAGTTCTTCCTTCTCCATAACTACGCCCCATTCTTTTTTTGTATAGTAATATTGTATCATTAGGAATCACAAATCACAAGTGATTTGTGATTAATCACTTGTGATTTGTGATAAGTGATTTGTGATTAATATATAAAAGCCCTCTTTAAAGGGCTTTTATGCTTATTTTGAAAAAGAGATAAAATCAATATATCCCTTTTCTCCGATTTTTACAACGGCATTGTAGGACTTTCTATCTTTCGTTTTGATTCCTTTTACCAGGGTTTCTTTTCCCTCTAGTAATTCTTTTACATTTGTTTTGGTGAGTTTTTTCTTTCTAAAATGTTCAGCTAAAGTGAAGGTACATTCAGGATAATTTGAACAACCATAAAACGATTTTTTTAATACAATATTGTTGCCACACTTAGGACATTTTCCTACAAGGGGTCCCGAGCGCTTAGTGGGAATTTGTACCCCTTATCGATACAAATTCCCCGTAGGCGCTAGGGACCTCTTTAGCTCCTTGGAAGCTGTCAGTAGTATACCTAATAATTTATCTACATTCCCTTTAGTAACGTGTAACTTTCCAAATTTACAAAAGCGACTCATAGAATTATTTCCTCCCGTTAAATAATAGATAACTATTAAAAATAGACAATACTTGCTCATAAGTAACGGTACTTAAATTGTTTACTTTGGCGTGTTTCATTGCTTGATGAAACTGATTTTTAGTAAACAGTTGACGATATTCTCGATTGACCCATTTTGAAACAAAGTACGTATATAGCTTCCAATATTTATCTGGAACATCTGTGGTATGGCGGGTAAGTTTTATTAAGACACTGTTTACTTTTGGTTTAGGATGAAAGCATTCCGCTGGCAGCTTAAGCAATTGCTGAATCGAGACTTGAGTGTGCAAGAGCAACCCTAGTGTTCGGTGAATATCCAAGGTACGCTTGTAGAATCCTTCTTCAACAATCAGATAGATGTCAGACGCATGGCTTTCAAAAACCACTTTTTTAATAATTTGTGTGCTTAAATGGTAAGGAATACTCCCAACAATTTTATACCTCTGTTTGTTAGGGAATTGAAACTGTAGAATATCTTGGTGAATTAAAGTGACACGAGTATTCAGTTTTAATTTTTCTGACGATAAGTTGAATAGATGACTGTCTAATTCAATAGACGTTACCTGTTTACTTATTTTAGCCAGTTTCGTCGTTAAATGCCCTTTACCTGTTCCAATTTCGTAAACGGTATCGGTTTCTTTTAAATTCAATTGTTTTATTATTTGGTTGAGTACTTTTTCACTCGTTAAAAAGTTTTGAGAATATTTTATATTTTTGTTCATGTAATCACTCCTTCTTAATTACAAATTTTTAGCATCTAATTTAACTTCAATTCCTATTATACAAAATTTTAAGATACTGCACTATCAACACACTCTTAAGTTTGCTTCTAAGTCTTATTTCCATAACTTCTTTCATTTGGGAATAATTCAAGCTGGCGAATCATATAATGTGTACTTGGAATGTAATCAAAATAAAACAATAGTGCTAGATATAAACTCCATGGAATTGGGCGTGTCCGATTTTCGTAGGCACTATAAGTTTGTCGTGAAATACCAACAGCCGAAGCAATTTCTTCTTGTGATGCACCAACTTTTCCTCTGAGTGCGGGTAACTCAATCGCCAATTGAGTGGCCAAGTTCTCTTTCTCATCTTTACTAAAATTCTAAAACTGCTTATAAGCATCTCGCCCTACAAATTGAATCAATAAATCTCCTCCTGGGTATACTCTTTCGTAGAGTACATTACTCCACGAAAAAACACCGCCAAACACTGAAAACTCAGCATTATTTGACGGTGTTGACAATTTATTTGACGGCTAATAAATCAGAAAGCCGTTGCATATTTTCTCTTTTTAAATCCATGGATGGGTGTACATAGCGATTCATTGTAATATTCACGCTGGCATGACCCAATATTTCGCTGAGACTTTTTACATCGAATCCAAGCTCTATGCACCTTGTAGCAAATGTATGACGTAACGAGTGATAATTTGCGGAGGTGATTCCGCTGTTTTTCAATACCTTCTTAAAATGATTTTGCATGGTTCTTGGTTCTAATGGATTCTGATCGCTATTGGTTAGGATGTAGCCAGTAGAAGAAGCTTTGTGTGCTGTAAGAATAGTCATTAAGCCATGGGGTACTGGAATAGTACGGATGGAGCAAGCACTTTTTGGTGTGGTAACAACAATCCTTGTCTTGTATTCACTGTTGGTTCTATCTTGGATTCTCTGGAGCGTTTGATGCACGTGGATTGTGTAATCTGAGAATGAAACATCTTCCCATCGTAACGCACAAATTTCACCTACTCTGAGACCAGTGAATAAACATACTAATATACCAATATTGCAGGAATCAAGATTAGAATACAAGTATTGGCATAATTTTTCCTGTTCAGCACGACTCAAAACTCTCATTTCCTTCGTTTGACGTTTTATCTGTATAGATCGTGCGTCACAAGAAATGGCTTTCCCGTTTCGGGTGGCAAATTGTAAGACATTTCGAATTAGAGATAAAATATCTGAAACAGTTTTAGAGGAAAGTCCATTCTCCTTTAATCCACCAGAAACAAGGAAAAAATTACACTGCGTTTCAATAAACTCGTGTGTTATATCACGCAATTGTTTGCTTCCGAACACAGGAAGTATATACGAGCTGAGAAGATTCCTATATTTGTTGCTTGTAGATTCCTTCACTTTAGGACATATAGCTTGAAACCATTCCATAGCAACCTGTTCAAATTGATCTGAGCTAATTTCTGGATCGACAGTGACAGAATTACTCGTGCACGAACTTTGACTGATAAGTTTTGCCTTGACTTCTCGATATGACTTTGCATAAACATAACCGTAATTGGCTTTGCCTGTAGAAGATCGGGACTTAATGTATCTTCCTTCCCATCTGCCGTCTTTCCTTTTGTAAATATTTTCTCCTTTTCGTGCCATAAGGTACACCTCCTTCAATATGACTATAATTCTGACGGCAAATTGTGACTTTGGAACTTTCTAAGATGGATTTTTGTGCAAAACCTCGTGTTTTATGTCCCTAACATATTGACAAACAGTGCGACAATTTGTAAAATAAAGATATAAACTAAAAAAAACAGAGAAGAATGCGATTCGTGGAGTAATGTACTCTACGAATTTTTTATTTTAAAGAACCTCAAGATAGCTCATATTGTCGTCTTGGGGTTCTTTTCATTCTATCATTTAATGCAATCTGCCTATAAAATTTTATCATATTGCATTTATAAATGCAACTTGCACCCGATGTTGGTTGTTGAGATTTTTGGTACATTTTATAATGTATAGCAGAATCATACACAGCATGGAGGTGATTGAAACGCAACCGGAAATTGATTACGTTAAGATTGGTCAGCGCATTAGAGCTGCCCGACTGGAAAAGGGTTATAGTCAGGCTGATTTGGGTGCGTTGGTTGGTTGCTCGAACAATCATATGAGCCATGTTGAAGTTGGACAGACGAAAGTTTCTTTGGCAATGCTTCTAAAACTGGCATTCGTCTTGGAAAAGAACTTTGACTATTTTTTACTGGATACCCCATATGCAAAATGCGACAGCATCATTGATAATGAGATTGCTGCAAAACTGAAAAAGTGTAATGTAACAACATTGATAACCGTAGGAAAGTTGATTGATGTCTTGATTGACCAGCAAGAGATGATAAAAAAAGCGGAGCTTGATTGATATAATGAAAAAGAAGCCCATTGACGGTACAGAGTGAACTGCTATGGGGTTCTTTTTTGCAGCACAATATACTGATTCTTTAAGAAGCAAAAAGTCCACCAGTCATGATGCACTACGCATCGTACTGGTGGACTTTTTCTGTAAAGATATAAAAATAGATATTCATATATCGCCATAACCAATGTCGTTATCGTAGGCATGAAGATCTTCTTTCAGGAAATCTGCTTTACGAATATTCTGAGAGTGTGACGGATTCTTCGACGCCATTGCTTGA
>NZ_QULS01000033.1:4363-5057 GCF_003482185.1 Faecalibacterium sp. OM04-11BH | reverse complement strand
ACCCATGAGCAGGTGCTGAAGATCGCAAGGCTGTTCAACGTGTCCACGGATTTTCTGCTGGGAGAAACAAATATCCCTGATCGCAAAAACTACGACATTGCCGAACTGGGCTTGTCCGTAGAAGCAGCAAAGAACCTCTACACAGGGCGCGTCAATACAGAGGTAGTCAACTTGCTGCTGGAAAACGCCCGCTTTGCAGAGCTTACTTACCGTATAGCACAGTATTTTGATGATACGTTTGCGTCCGGCATTGCGGCACAGAATGCCATGCTCACGACATTGAGCACCCTGCTGCGCACAAAGGTCAAAACCCCGGCAGCAGCTAAAGCCGCAAAGGACATCAGCCTTCGGAGAAAGCCAGTGTATCAAGGCGACCTTGATGACATTGAGATGTACTTCATGGCGGCGGTCAAGGAAATCAAAAAGGGTATCGGGAGCCATTACGCCGAACAGGAAGCCATGAGCAAGAAAGCGGCAGAGAAAATGTTCACCGAATTGACCAAAGGGCAGGATGTGCAACACCCAACGATTACGGCAGAGCAGTTGACGGATGCAATGTTGGACAGTGTTTCGGGCATGGAAGGAGCCACGCCGGAGGCACTGGAACAGCTGCGGAATGGTCTGCTGGGAATCTTGCAGTCTGCCGCAGAGCAGGAAAACGCCCATGAAGCAGACGAATGAACGGCTTTGTGCG
>NZ_QULS01000033.1:0-4353 GCF_003482185.1 Faecalibacterium sp. OM04-11BH | reverse complement strand
ATGAACGGCTTTGTGCGCTGGCACAGAAAGGCGATGCTGCCGCACTGGACAGCCTGATCGACAACAACAAGTCCTTTATCGGCAAGGTGGCAAATGACCTTTTCCGCAGCATGAATCTGGCACAGTCTGGCTTGAACCTTGACACGGACGATTTGAAACAGGCAGGCAATCTGGGCTTATGGAAAGCTGTGCCGAAGTTCGATGCAGCGCGCGGCATGAAGTTCCTGACCTATGCGGCTCCTGCCATCCGCAACGCCATGATGGACATGGTGCGGGATGCCTTTGCCGCTTTTGAGCAGCGGATGGTGACGGAAGACAAGGACGGCGTCTGTTACCAACGTGTTTCGCTGGATGATGTTCTGCCGGGAGAGGAACAACTACGGCGCATTGAGGCCATAGCCGACCCCTACGCCATGCAGCCGCAGAGCATTATGGAGGAGCAGGAATCGCGCCGGGAACTGTATTATGGCCTGAAACGGCTGACCCAACGGGAGCAGACCTATCTGCTGTACCGCTATGGCTTCACCGATGGCGAGGAACATCCGCTGATCGGCACGGCGATATACTTTCACCTGACAAAAGGCCGCGCCAAAAAGACCGAGGAACAGGCCATGGATAACCTGTGGCTGGAACTGCCGTGGTGGTTTGATTAAAGGGAGCGAAGAAAATAGCTTTTATACACTAAAGAATGAAATCAAAATGAATGAGAATTTATTTGGAAGTTTTAGGGAAGAATGCACATTCTAATTTTTTAATATGGAAAGCTTTTTACGGTTGATAGCTTGTCTACTGACACCAGATTTTTCTGCTATATCTGCGATGCTCATTCCTTTAAAAACAAATTGAGATAATAAGGTCAGTTCAGAAGGTTGAAGAACAGAATGTAAATCGGAAATCAATAGTTCAGGATATTCATCGTTTGAGGACAAAGACATCTGATCGAAATCAATTTCATCAACGCTTGCGATGACAGAGTTATCTACGGCGTTTTTTCGGCTGTTAAGCGAAATGTATTGATGCCGGATAGAGGATTCAATATATTTCACTAATGTGCCGTCATCTTTTCTTTGAAGTTTGGTCAATTTTCCGGAATGCAGTAATTCGAGAAGATATAATTGTAAATCTGAATAGGCATCCTCATACTTAAGAAGAGCTGCATATTTTTTCAGTAATGGCTGAAAACGTTGGACGATTTGTAGCTGTGCAAAGGAGTTGCCGTTATATGCATTTAGAAAAAGGTCAAAAAGCGTATAATTCAATTTTCTTTCCTCCTTTTAAGAGGAAAGAGAAAAAATGTTAAGATTTGTAAACGGAAAAATAGATTTTTGTGAGCTAATATAAAAAGTTTACAAGAAGGTAATAGAGACTAAACAATATGTTGATAAACTTATAAAAAAGGAGAACATATATGAATTGTGCAAAAAGTGTAAAAATGATAGTGATTCTAGGTTGTATTGTGGTGAATTTGGTGGGATGTGGAATGAATGATACAACAGCATCATCAATGTCCACAGTAGTTTCGTCACAGGATACATCGTCAAGTTCATGCAATTCTGAAGAAAAAAATGATTTGCAAGATTTTTCCCAGACGTTAGTTGATTCGACCTCGGTATTTTTAGATCAAGATCAATATACTGTTTTTGAAAAAGCGCAGAAAATAGACTATGCACTTTGGGGACAATCAAGTAACTTAAAAGGACTGAATTTTAAAATTGAAGATGCTCCGACTTTTGTGCCTATGACGCAAAATGCGCCGACATATGTAAAACTGAACGGACATGATTATGAGGTCTATCAAAATTCTTATAAAGAGTTTGAAGAATATATGAAATCTATTTTTACAAATGATTTCTTGTCACAAGATTCAATTGAGAAAAAGTTTGTGAATTATAATGGAAAACTTGCCGTTTGTGATGACTATGATTTGGCACAAATTCCATATTTTACTGGATATGTGGGAGAATATTATCCGGATGATTTCTGCTCAGTGCGATACTATTTGAAAAATAAAACGGAAGCACAAGTAAATTTTGTAATGATTGCATACTATAATCCCAATGAAACGTATGAGGAACATGATGAGTATTCATATGATGACATGAATAAAGTCGAATATGAAATGCAGTTGGTAAAAGTTGGGGATGTGTGGAGAGTAAATAAATATCACTCGCCTGAGCTTGGATAAGCAGATAGTGAAAAGTGTTGCATATAATAGGCATTGAAAAATCCCCCCCGAAGCCTTTTCGAGAGTTGAGAAAAGACTTTGGGGGGGATATATGTTAAAAATGATGCTTTACAACTTATTGTTGATGAAGAGAGTAGAGATATTTAGGAGCGACGAGCGGTTGCGATATAATCACCGTATACGGTTTCATTGCGTGCAGTTCCCGCTTCCTCAAGAGTTCGAATGACACCACCAGCAGGATCAATGACGGAAATGCTGCTTGCAGAGGAGCAACTGCCAGTATAAGCAATCGCTGTGACAAAATGCGTCTTTTTGCCATCGCTACTGTTGAGCCGAATAATGATGGGAAGGTTATTGTCAATACTTGCTTTGACTGCACTGAATACAGTCGCCTGCTCCTTACCGCCATGAGTGTAGTTGCTCGTGTCGATTTTACCATTGCACTTGCTGGGAAGAGCCCAAGTATTCAGACCGTTTGCACCCCAATTTCCACAGGCAGTCAGGACTTCGTTAGGGGTGAATTCACGAGGCCCATAGATATTAGCGGTATTCAACACGGCAACAAGAGAGCAACCACTATTTCCAACAAGCTTAACAATGTCCGGATTCTTCTGTGCCCAAAGATAGTTTCTATCAGTAGGCAGAGTGATTGAATGAGATTGACCACTTGTACCGCCCGAAGAAGCGTTCAATGCGTTTAGGGTGGCACTGCCGACCATACCATCGGCAGTCAAGCCGGATGCTTTCTGAAAACTGATAACAGCGTTATAAGTGCCTGAACCTGCAAGGCCATCCACTGTACTGGCGTAATAACCTTTGTTCTTCAGGAGCTGCTGGATGGTTTTAATGTCGCTTACCAGTGCGTTCCATGTACCATCGCCAACAATGCCATCTTGGGTAAGACCTTTTTTGCCCTGATACTTCTTAACAGCATTTTCAGTACCAGAGCCAAATTTGCTGTCAAAACTACCCGGAGGGCAGCACATGATATGCAGTCCATACTGCAGGTACATAACATAGTTGCCAGTACTTCCATTTTTGAGTAACATAGTAATAATCTCCTTTTTTTAGTAGGACGTTTATGGGGCCCTTCATTTGCGTCCTTACGTAATAGAAAGAGAGAATCACAGATGTTTTGTAAACATAGAGAGATAATTTAGGATATCTGGGTCGGTCACTCAAACCATTGCCGTCAAGTCGGTGGTGGATAGTGTGATTTTTGTTTGTCAGAGAGTAAGTGCACGGTTTCTGCACGGATTTTGCACGGTTTCAAAACGTGCAGAGGGTGCTTTTCGCTGCAAAATCCGACAAAGGGTGCAGAAATTGCTGGGTGAAAAATCACGTTGATTTGATTAAAAATAACGATGACTCGAAACTTCCATAAATTGAGACGAACCGGCGGTTTGCTCTCTTAATCAGTGGGCCCAGGGTTCGAGTCCCTGGAGGTGCACCACAACAACAAAATCCGAACTTTTTTCCGATAGGAGAAGGGTTCGGATTTTTTGTATTCTTTGGAAAACAGAACGAATCCCTTGCTTCCATCGAAAAACGTCCTAGACCTTATCATAAGAAAGCACGACAGACTACTGTGAGAGTGCCGTAAGGCGGAAAGGACACAAACATGAAGTACGATGAAAGCGCCTGCAAATTCAACATGGACACCGGGTGCGTGGAGCTGCTGCTCCGGGATGGGAGAAAGATTTCCATCGACTGCACCGGGGTCGAGGATGCACTGGACGTGACCATGGCGCAGAGGACGGAACTGGACTACCTCATCTACAATGACCCGCTGGTGTATGCAGACCTGATTCTAAACGGCGAGCCGGAAGAATATTTGAAGAATGCGGCTGGGAATCACGGGTTAGAAGATTGAGAACAAAACAAAAATAGGGTGCGCCCTGCCGGACGCACCCTGCCAAAATCCACATACGATAGCGATATGTACAGCAGGGCGTTCCCCGTCGGGAACGCTCTGTTTTTCTTTGCCGGAGATATGAGCCTGCTCTGCCTGCCATAGGCAAGCTCGCGTTTGCGAAGCGCAGCGGAGCAATGAAAGCCCCAGTGGGGCTTTTAAGCGACCGAACGGTCTTGCGCAGCAAGATGGAGGGGCCTCGCCCCGACAAGTGACCTCTGGCCTTCCTCGCTGTTCCAGCAGGCAAGGATGGCCG
>NZ_QULS01000032.1:0-5095 GCF_003482185.1 Faecalibacterium sp. OM04-11BH | reverse complement strand
GTGCGTTTGAACAAAAAGAAAAAGTCCACAAACACTTCCCCCTACCCCGATGAAGTCATCGACCGTCTGGCACGGGCATTCTACCCAGCCATCCTTGCCTGTTGGAACAGCGAGGAAGGGCAAAGAGAGTTTGCCGCGTGGCAGGCTGAACAGGCTCATAATGCAAACAACGAAAAACAGGAAGTTCCCGCTGGGGAACTCCCTGTTGTACATATCGCTATCGTCTGTGGTCTTTTGCAGGGTGCGTCCTATTCAGGGGCGCACCCTGTTTTTTGTTTTGCCCTTAATCTTCTAGCCCATGGCTCCCGGTTACGTTTTTCAAGTATTCTTCTAGATTGCCGTTCAGAATCAAATCCGCATAGCCCAGTGGGTCATTGTAAATAAGGTAATCCAGCTCCGTCTGCTGCGCCATGGTCACATCCAGCGCATCCTCGACCCCGGTGCAGTCGATAGAAACCTTTCTGCCATCCCGGAGCAACAGCTCCACGCAGCTGGTGTCCATGTTGAAATGACAAGCTCTTGCATCGTACTTCATGTTTGTGTCCTTTCCGCCTTACGGCACTCTTACCGTGGTCTGTCGTGCTTTTTTGTGATAAGGTCTAGGACGTTTTTCGATGGAAGCAAGGGATTCGTTCTGTTTTCCGAAGAATACAAAAAATCCGAACCCTTCTCCTATCGGAAAAAAGTTCGGATTTTGTTGATGTGGTGCACCTCCAGGGACTCGAACCCTGGGCCCACTGATTAAGAGAGCAAGCCGCCGGTTCGTCTCAATTTATGGAAGTTTCGAGTTATCGTCATTTTTGCGCAAAGTAACGTGATTTTTTGCGCAGCAATTTCTGCACTCTTTGTCGTATTTTGCACCGAAAAGTACCCTCTGCACGATTTGAAACCGTGCAAAAACCGTGCAGAAACCGTGCACTTACTCCAAAACAAACAAATTTCGACCTATCCCCTACCGACTTGACGGCATTGGTTTGAGTGACCGAACATCAAAATCAAGTCATGGAGGATACGACTATGAACAACCTGCTTTCCTGCCGCTACAACATGGACACCAACCGGGTGGAAGCCCGGTTCGCGGATGGCTCTGCCGTTGCCATCGACTGCATTGCCATTGAGGACGAGTACGGCAACACCCCGGCACAGCGGGCAGAACTGGATTGGCTGCTCTACAACAAGCCCTTGGAGTACGCACAGCTTGTACTGGGTGGAGGGATGGAGCATTATCTTTCCCTCGGCTGTGACCACGGCAGATTAGAAGATTGACCTTTAATTAGAATATTCCAAACAGACCAACAGCCCTCTACTTGCGATCATTGCAAATAGAGGGCTATCGGTTTGTTAATAGTTATCAAGTTTTTCCACAACTTTTGTCGCCTATTTGTTCTTACTCATCTGCTTGAAAAAATTCCTGCTTCGTCCCGATAATATCTTCATAGTTGCTTTGAGTTACTGTGACTTCCAGATGATCTCCCTTATTTTCAATTTCTGCTTTTATATCATTTCCTCTGTCGTCTTTGCCGCTAAAGCTAAGAATCCCTGTTTCAGAATCGTAAGTTCCAATCGCGTTTTCGACATAAAGCAAATGGGTAACGCTATACTCGATCCTATATGTGCCATCATCTTCTTTAGTGATATTCAGAATTTCATCAAAATCATTACTATAATAGCCTTCCTCTGGCATTTGAAAATTCGCAGTATCATTATTGGTTAAATGCTCGTTTGATACTATATCACTAACATTTTTGTTTTCTACTTGTACTGAAGTGCTTTCAGTCGATGGTTCTTTATTTTCCTGAGATTGCCCACATCCAGCTAACCCCAAAACCATGCATAGCACAAACAGATAAATTACTTTTTTCATAGCATTCTTCTCCTTTATTCAATCTATTTTTGTCGATTTATTTGTTATCGCATTTTATCATACCATAATTATTAACTTTTCTGTTTAAATAACGAACTTCAAGCCTGATTTATTTCATCTGTCCACAATTTTTTTCAAAATCATATGGCTGCACATAAATTTCCAGAAAACTTGTAGCACAATCACGATTTTTCTTTTCGTTCATACAAACCACCACGGCAGTTCCAGCCACAGGTTATCCATAGCTTGTTCCTCCGTCTTTTTGGCGCGGCCTTTTGTCAGGTGAAAGTATATCGCTGTGCCAATCAGCGGATGTTCCTCGCCATCGGTGAAGCCATAGCGGTACAACAGATAGGTCTGCTCTCGCTGGGTCAGCCGTTTCAGACCATCGTACATTTCCCGGCACGATTCCTGCTCCTCCATAATGCTCTGCGGCTGCATGGCATAAGGGTCGGCTATGGCTTCGATGCGCCGTAGTTGTTCCTCTCCCGGCAGAACATCGTCCAGCGAAACGCGCTGGTAGCAGATACCGTCCTTGTCCTCCGTTACCATCCGCTGCTCAAAAGCGGCAAAGGCATCCCGCACCATGTCCATCATAGCATTGCGGATGGCAGGAGCCGCATAGGTCATGAACTTCATTCCTCGCGCTGCATCGAACTTCGGCACAGCTTTCCATAAGCCCAGATTGCCCGCTTGTTTCAAATCGTCCGTGTCAAGGTTCAGACCGGCCTGTGCCAGATTCATGCTGCGAAAAAGGTCATTCGCCACCTTGCCGATAAAGGACTTGTTGTTGTCGATCAGGCTGTCCAGTGCGGCAGCATCGCCTTTCTGTGCCAGCGCACAAAGCCGTTCATTCGTCTGCTTCATGGGCGTTTTCCCGCTCTGCGGCAGACTGCAAGATTCCCAGCAGACCGTTCCGCAGCTGTTCCAGCGCTTCCGGCGTAGCTCCCTCCATGCCCGAAACGCTGTCCAACATTGCATCCGTCAACTGCTCTGCCGTGATCGTTGGGTGCTGCACATCCTGCCCCTTGGTCAGTTCATTGAACATCTTCTCGGCCACTTTCTTGCTCATGGCTTCCTGCTCGGCGTAATGGCTCCCGATACCCTTTTTGATTTCCTTGACCGTTGCCATGAAGTACATCTCAATGTCATCAAGGTCACCTTGGTATACTGGCTTTCTCCGAAGGCTGATGTCCTTTGCGGCTTTGGCTGCTTCCGGGGTCTTGACCTTTGTGCGCAGCAGGGTGCTCAATGTCGTGAGCATTGCATTCTGTGCTGCGATGCCGGATGCAAAAGTATCGTCAAAATACTGCGCTATGCGGTAAGTAAGCTCTGCAAACCGGGCGTTTTCCAACAGCAGGTTGACCACCTCTGTATTGACACGCCCTGTGTAGAGGTTCTTTGCAGCTTCTACGGACAAGCCCAGTTCGGCAATGTCGTAATTTTTGCGGTCGGGGATGTTGGTTTCTCCCAGCAGGAAATCCGTAGATACGTTGAACAGCCTTGCGATCTTCAGCACCTGCTCATGGGTCAGGGTTCCTTTTGCGCCACTGATAAAACGGTTGATGGTGCTCTTGGAGCAGCCGAGTCCCTTGGCAAGTTCTGGTTGGCTGATGTTGTGCTCTTTCATCAAGTCCGCAAGACGGACGTTGGATGGTGCGGGCAGATATTCCTGTGCCATGTGATCGGCCCTCCTTTTTGAGCTTTTTCCTCATTATAATACGCTCTGCCGTTTTGTTCAATATACGGTTTCTTCTCCGCCCTTGCTGTTGCAGCCCTGCAACCAGTGAGGGCTTTTTTCTTTTTCCGTTGCAGTTCTGCCGCTTTTTCGCCTTTCCTGCAAAATTTTCCGTATATTCAGGCAGGAAGCAAAAAACACCAGAGTTCCCACTTTGGGGTCTCTGGTGCAACGCACGAAACAAAGGAGGAATGCCCTTGAGCCTGTATCAAACTGTCAAGTCCGCTATCACCGTTCGGCAGGTGGGAGAAATGTATGGTATGGAGCCCGACCGCCATGGCATGGTGTGCTGTCCGTTCCATTCTGACAGCGACCCCAGCATGAAGCTGAACGACACCTATTATTACTGCTTTGGCTGAGGAGCCAACGGCGATGCCATCGACCTCACCGCCAAGCTGTTTGACCTGAACCCCCGGCAAGCCGCCGAGAAGATCGCAAGTGACTTCGGGCTTGACCCGGACAAGCCGCCCGCCAATGCCATCGCCCTGCTGCCGCCCAAGCGTGGCCTGACGGACGAGCAGTGGGCAGACATCGCCTACTGCCTGCGGGTGCTGACCGATTATCTTGACCTGCTGCCCGACTGGCAAAAGCGCTACAAGCCCGCCAGCCCGGGAGAACCGCTGGACGAGCGGTTCGTGGAAGCCCTCCACATGACCGAGACCATCGAGCACCTGACTGACTGCGTTGCATTTGGAACACCCCAGCAGAAGGCCGCTGCCGCCTCACAGCTGCTGTCCGGGTCGTACCTGCTGATGCTGGAAGAGCGCATCGACCGCCTTGCTCTGGCAAAGTGCGCCTGACGATTCATTCACCTAAAGTGGTGCTTATCATTATGATAATCACCACTTTACTTTTTTAAAGGAGAACCACCACATGAAGAAAAACATTTCCCGCAATCCCTTATGGCCGGACTGGTACAACGGCAAGAAGATCGATGAAGTCCAGTTTGGCCGTGCCTTTCTGGAACAGTGGCCGCTGAAATGCGTCAACGACACGCTATATACGCTGGACGGCCCGGTAGAGGATGAGAGCGAGATCAAGCAGCGCATCTTGGAGAACATCGAGGAATACGTCACCTCTGGCCTGTCCAAAAAGGTCACCAACATTCTGGAGACCATCAAGCTGCTGGCCTTTTCCGACCCGTTTCCCATCGAACAGGACTGCATCCACTTCCAGAACGGCGTGTACCATCTGCCGGACGGCTCTTTTCAGGAGAGCCGCCTGTTTTGCCAGAACCGTCTGCCCGTAAGGTATGCCCCCAAAGCCGCCAGCCCTGACCGCTGGCTGACCTTTCTGCACGAGCTGCTGGACGATGCCGACATCCCCACCTTGCAGGAATATCTGGGCTACTGCCTCATCCCCAGCACCAAGGGACAGAAGATGATGCTCATTGTCGGCAAGGGCGGCGAGGGCAAATCCAGAATCGGGCTGGTGCTGAAACGGCTCATGGGAGATGCCGCCAGCAACGGCAGCGTCCAGAAAGTGGAGAACAA
>NZ_QULS01000031.1:0-7620 GCF_003482185.1 Faecalibacterium sp. OM04-11BH | reverse complement strand
TTTCTCTGTCTTTGGTTGCAATTACTTTTTCATTTTAGGGCGCGCGTGTATCACCCACTAATTCTCACCTCATTTTTATTTACGTCACAAACTATATATCGTACTCAAGAATACGCCGTGTGAACTTTTGGCGTTCAGTCCACACGGCATATTACTTTATTTCAGCTTTTCGAGAATCTCATCCGCCGTCATACCGGATGCCAGCAGTTTCTTCAGCACAGCCTCAGCCTCAACCTTCTTAGCAGCTTCGGCGGCCTTCGCCTCAGCAGCTGCCTTCTTGGCCTCCAGCTTTGCGATTTCTTTTTCGGTCTGCTTAATCTCCGCCTTCTGCGGCTTTAAACTTTCACGCAGAGACTTGATGTCCTTCTTCAGCTCTTCGATATGGGCGACAGTCTTGGAAAGACCTTCTTCGAGCATTGCCTTGTCTTTCTGCAACTTTGCGATCTGTGCATCAAGGTCGGTAGATGCGGCAATGCGGTTCTTGCTTCCTTTGGTTCTGGGCATAGGATTATACCTCCGATAAGATTATGTAAGATTTAGGGTTAGTATAGCACTGCGGAAATAGGATGACAATACACTCATGAAGCAAATGGTATTGTTTTTCCAATATGTCGATAAAGTTCCTCTTCGTGTACGACCTCTGCCTTTTCATCGAGATTAATTAGTTTAACCCACTGTAAAAGCCCTTTGTCAGTCAGCTTAAATCGAATAATTCCATACCTTTTCTGTGAGCCACATTGGTTATATAAGGCACACTTACTTCTTACTTCATTTGTCTTTAATTCCTTGCCAGCGGAGTCATTGTATAGTTGAATTACTGCGGTATCACTTGAAATCTCTGGTTGCCACTTTTGGACACCATAGCTGACCTTTTTTATCACCATGCCTGGAATCAAAGTATCCTCTTGAAATCCAGCATACACTTTAGCAGTATTCGAATGATGACGACCAGACATATATTGGGCATCATACAAGTTAGGAAACATATATCGTTCCAGCGCATTGGCTTTCTGAATACACCGGCATTGCTCCTTCAGGATGTCAATGATTGCATTCTTCTGGTCATCGTTTAAAAGGCTCATCATCCTACTCCAAAGTTTTAATCTTCTTTGGTATCTAATTTAGCACTATATATACCTTCATTATGCAGGATCATCGGAACGTCATAAAACGTCAATTCACCCGTGCCCGCTCCATCTGGAATATAGTCTTCAATTCTCTCCAGTGCAAATTCACCAATTTTCACTTCACAAGGATAAAAGTAACTTTCATTTACTTTAGAAGCCACACCGTTCAGTTTAGCAGAAAAGAAATTGCTCCCCATCAATTTTTCGTAATCATCTTGAAGGATAGTGAATTTCCTTATGTAAACGCGCTGCGCACTCCGAGTCAAGCAGTGGTCATCAATAATCTGCTTTAATGCATGTTCCAGTGCATTATTATCAACTTCAACATCCTCAACTTTAATTACCGCACCAGACTGCAGTGCATCAAATTCACAGGTAAAACAATTAAATTGTTTAATGGATACATCCATGTTATTCACCTATTTATAAAGTGCCAGCCTTTGCATCTTAGCCACATTCCCATGTGTTGCCTACCGCCCACCGCGTAGAGGTGTGCAAAGTTTCGAGCGGCAAAGCTGTGAGCATCCGTGGAGGATAACTCTCACAGCCCAAATATACACTATATAGAATCTGTTTTCAAGGATGACGGAAAAAATTGGACATATATACATCCAAGTGTCCGTGTTAATCATCTATGCTTTAAGGTGATTATAAATGAAGCTTACTTTCAAAAGATTCCGCCATCAAAATTCCGATGATGTCTGGGAGGACATCCCGGAGAAGCGTTCTCTTGCCCACACAATCCTTGATTTGCTGTTCTTCCCTACATACCGCTTGCCGCGAACCGTGAACACAGTCCGAATCTACAATGACCGGAACTGCTTCTCAGTTTGCCCATGTTGCAGGAAAGTCATCGAGTACGTATACGATTTCTATAACCCCCTAAATATGAGTTTCCGCTTAGAGTCTAAATTTCACATTCAGTAACCCATCTAATCCCTGAAATGCTGCTGTAATTTCATTTGAAAACTCAGTATCTTGTACTATCTCATCATCACATAAGCTTTCTCTGTGCCCCATATATTTCCGCGCCGCATCATGTATAGCGTCAGTTTTTCTATATTTCTCATTATATACAAATGAACACTCAACTTTTTTAACCTTGTATTTACGCTTCGTCCTATTCACATAAACCTTTACCGCATCATATAATGTTTTATCTAACTGTGAGGACAAATTTTTTGAAGTGTCTATGTTAGAGTAAAGTACTTTCCCCTCATCGGTTCTTGCAAGAAATTCAAATCTCTTCCAATCAATGTCGAAGATTATTTGCCCACAAACATGTTTTGGCGCGTCATAAAAGCTCACAATAATCTGCTGTATAACATCTCGATCAACAATACCTTTCCTCAAATCACTTTCTATTGAAATGCCACATGCTTTTGTAAGTTCATCTAATACTCCGGCCAGAATATTTAATCGGATTTTGACATTTACTTTGACATCCATCTTAGGCGGTAACAAATCTATCATTCGATACACCCCACTATATAATTGGCTTTATCCTTTTTTCTGCCAACTCACATAATTCCTGAAAGTTCAGTCGTTGTAAAGAAGACATCTTGCAATCTAATTTTCGGATTACTTCTATATTTAAAGATGTCTTATTTTCTATCATTTCCCAAACATATCTTTTTCTCAAATCATTTTTCAGCTGCGAAAAATCAGAAATTGTTCCTCTTCTAAATATACTACAAAACTGAACAAATTCATCTTCATTCATCTTTACAAATGGATCTAGTATGCTCTGAATGATGACGGATTTTAGCTTAATGTCTGGTTCCCACCGATACATATCAGCTCTACCCGATCTAAGAAGTGGTGCATATACAGTTGAAAAATCGTTTCCAGTCATAATAATAGGTATTCTTTTGTCATCAGAGCAATCGGCCAAATTCATCATGCGACCTGTTAAAAGGTTAGAATTAATAGTCTTTTCAGTTCTTGAATCTTGATTAATTGCGCCCATATGGAAATCATCAATAAGAATCGCGATACAATATCCCCTTTTACCTCTTTGCACAGCATAATTATAAACGTCGTTCAGAATTTTTACCGAATCACCCTCATGTGATCCAGAAATTTCCGATGCAGAAACATATAAAACCTCAATATTATGTTGTGTTAAAACCGCAATAGTTTGAGATGTTTTTCCCTCTCCTGCCGGTCCTTCAATCGCTAGGTACAACGGTGGAACAAAACATTCGTTCAGAGTCATATATTGTGACACCACATGAACAAGAACTTTTTCTTTGAATTCTTTTGGTACCATCATAGTCGAATAGTACCAGTTATTCGATGGGGTAATTAATGAACAGCACTCTGGGCAGTCCATGGTATTATCGGTTCCTGAAGTTCCGTTTACAGATGAACTCGACTTTTTCCCCATCAAAGGAGTTAGGCTATCATTAAAAAATCCCATGTTTATTTTCCCTTTCTAGTAATTGAAATCTCATCATCACTTCGATCAGCACCTATAAATGTAGCTAGTCCCTCCGCAAAAGCGTCATCTGATTTTTCCTTTTCCAATTTATCAAGGCTTGGAATAAAAGAATTATGTATATAATCCTGAGAGTTATATTTTTGTTGTTCAACAGTTGTTCTTGGGGTTGGAATATTTATTGTTTCACTGTCACCTTTATTATTGTTCTCACTATTTGTATCCTTTTTTATCAAAGAAAAAACGCCCGTAATAATCGCCACTACGATTGCCGCCACAGCACTAATAACAGCGACTTTAATTTGAATATCTAAGTTATTCCATACATTAATCATTTTCATGTTCCTTTAGCGGGTCAAGTCATCTTCTTGATCAGTTCTTTACAATCATCCAATGCATCAATAATCTTTGGATATGCTTCAGAAGCGAAATCCAAATACTTCTGATCAACGATCTCGCCATGTACGCCTCTATTAGCTATCCTCACCACCTGAATTAACAAATCTATACATTTCGGATCAAGGACGCCCTGCTGGCTCAAGTAGTAGGCCGACTGAACAAGCGAAATATGATTTTTACCGTTATATCCAATCAAATCCATAGCATCGTTTAATTTCGCTTCAATTCCATACCGCATTTTAAACAATTCGAGATTTTGCGCTGGGATGTTTACTTTATCCTGTTTCTCTGTCTTCTTATTCGTATTTTGCTCATTTAGTAAATGGATTTCCTTAATTAAATTATCCATTCTTTCTTCAGAAGGCAAAGAGCCACCGGTAATTGTGAACTGCGGCGCTACACTGTTCGAGATTTGGATTTGCGATACAAGTTGCTGGAGATTGTTGAGACTTGCTTTTACTTCCTCATTGCTTTTTTCTACGGCTTTTTTGACCTCTTTTTTAACCTTTACGCCCAGAAATTCCAGCTCTGAAAAAAGTGGGAGAGCCAAAAGAATAACCCAAATGATAAACACCGTACTAAGCATACTTGCATCATCCAGTTTTTTAATTGCAAATCTATTGATTACCAAATAAATCGTGCTTATCGCCAGGAGAAAAATATACCAGAGTTTTTCCTTTAAAAAGGAAAGTAGCTTTTGCCACAACTTTATTTCTTCGTTCTTTTTCTCCTTGGTCTTTTGTCCATCCATACTGAATTTCCTCCGGCTCAGCCACGCCCATGCTGTCAGCACACCGATCCATCCACCCATCGTATTACCGAACACATCATCGAACTCTGCGATGCCAAGTCCCGTAATATACTGGGTCGTTTCGATTGCCACAGACATCAAAAATGGAACAAGTAGCACCCACTTCTTCTGTATTATCCTGTATAAACCTGCTCCTAATGGTGCGAAAAGCCAGATGTTGTTGATAACTCCAACTCTCACAGCTTGCTCCGTCAGAAAACGATCCGCATAAGAAAACAAAACAAAGTTCGTCCTTGCATCCCCTGTCTCGCGGAACATCAGTGTTTCATAAAGGATGAATACTACATACGCAGCCGTCAAAAAGACACTCATTTTCTTCGGCAGCAACAGTATCAGCAAACAGATAACACATCCAGAAATGACAACCATAAACGGAAATCCGTTCAGGATATTGTCCACACACAGCATGACATAACCGTTTTTGTCAAGCAGCAGATTCACCTTTCCGCTTCGCTTGATGCCATGCTGCCCTTTGGACAGGACCATTGGATTGCCATCTGCATCGAAATACATATCAGTGTCCGCTGTACCATCCCGGTGGTAAGTACGCTTCATAACCGTATAACCAGCATTCGTTGGTGTTGGATTACCGTCTGCGCCGAGATAGGTTATCTGGCTGATACGACCTTGCTCATCTCGCTGATATAGCTCGCCATACTGGCCAAGAGAAGATTTTACAGGTTTTCCTTCTGTGTCAAAGTATCGTTCGCCAATAACGGTTCCTTCCGAATCACGCAGATATGTCTTGACAGCATAACCAGATGTGCAGATGACGGGCTGTCTATTTTCATCGAGATAAGTAATAGCGCAATTTAGTCCTTGTTCATCATACTCCCGGTGCAAACCGTAATAGCCGCCTGTGCATTGGACCGGCTGCATATTAAGGTCGTAGTAGAAATCGTCCGTTGCTTTTCCTTCCACCAGTGTTCTCACAACGGCGGAATAACCGGAACTAAGCATCATTGGTTTCTTATCTGCACCAAGATACCTGATTACAGTATCACCATCGTTATACTCATACGCGATGCCACAGTAATCGCCATACCGTTCCACTGGGTTTCCAGCAGCATCGAGGTAAAACTCTTCTATGACTTGTCCTGCCGAATCCCGTGTTCTCTGTACAGTTGCATAGCCCATGTCAATAGCATCTGTGACAGTGCCCTCAGAGTTCACATAACTCGTGGTAGTCGCATTTTTCTCTACGGTCTCCTTCACTTCAAGTTCCGAAGACGTGAAACCGAATTCATGATCAACGGCAGCATCTGGCAGTAAAAACAGGATTGAAGCCAGAATGAAGGCAAGTAATAGCGCGTGAACGCTTTTTTGTTTCAGGTTTGCACTCAAACTCCGTAGCCTCTGCTCTTAATGGTCTCCACGACCTGAGACACATATTTCTGGCAGGTGTCGTGGTCAGGAGCTTCCACCATCACACGCACAACAGGCTCCGTACCAGATTCACGGACAAGGATACGGCCAGTGTCACCCAGTGCCTCGGCCACAGCCTTGACGGCTGCCTGCACTGCTTCATCATCCTGTGCAGCTTTCTTGTCGGTCACACGGACATTCTCCAGAACCTGCGGGTAGATCTTCAGGGGATCAGCCAGCTTACTCATAGGCATCTTCTTCGCCAGCATGACTTCCATCATCTTCAGGCTAGTCAGGATACCATCACCAGTGCTAGCGTACTTGGAGAAGATGATATGACCACTCTGCTCGCCACCAATACGGCAGCCGTTCTTAGCCATATACTCGTAAACATACTTGTCGCCCACAGCGGTCTTAGCGTAACCAATGCCCTTCTCATCAAAAGCCTTGTACAGACCAAAGTTGGACATGACCGTGGTAACGACGGTATTGGTCAGCAGCTTGCCACGCTCCTTCATGTAGCAGCCGTAGATGTACAGAATATGGTCGCCAGTGATGACATTGCCCTTTTCATCCACACACAGGCAACGGTCAGCATCGCCGTCATAGGCAAAACCGATGTCCAGCCCCTTCTCTACCACGAACTTCTGCAAGCCCTCGATGTGGGTGGAACCTGCATTGTTGTTGATATTCGTACCGTTGGGCTGTGCATTGATGACGTAGGTGTCTGCGCCCAGCGCATCAAATACAGACTTAGCAATGTTCCAACTAGAGCCGTTGGCGCAGTCCAGACCAACCTTGACACCCTTGAAGGAGTAGATACCGAGGCTGATCAGGTAGCCCATATAACGGTTGCGGCCAGACACATAGTCCACCGTGCAACCAATGTGTTCCCGGTGAGCGAAAGGCAGCTCCGGCCAGTCCTTCTCGAACACATGGAGCTTTCCGTCAATGTAATCCTCGACTAACAGCAAGATCTCCTCCGGCATCTTCTCGCCGTAGCAGTCAATCAGCTTGATACCGTTGTCATAATAGGGGTTGTGGCTGGCAGAGATCATAATGCCGCAATCAAAGTCATCCACACGGGCAATATAGGCCACGGAAGGGGTGGTAGTGACGTGCAGCAAGTAGGCGTCTGCACCGGAAGCGGTCAGACCAGCCACCAGACTATACTCGAACATATAAGAGCTACGGCGGGTGTCTTTACCGATTACAATGCGTGCAGGCTCGTTGTTGCCGTTGCGTTCACGCAGGGCATTATAGTACCAGCCTAAGAAGCGGCCTACCTTATAGGCATGATCTGCGGTCAGAGTGATTCCAGCTTCCCCGCGGAAGCCATCGGTACCAAAATACTTTCCCATTATAGTTTTTTCCTCATCCAAAGAGTGAATTGACAATCATATGCTTTAGCCGGATAGAGATCCGTTGCCTACTGCCCACCACGGAGAGGTAGCATATATGAGCAGCACAGCCATGTG
>NZ_QULS01000030.1:770-7923 GCF_003482185.1 Faecalibacterium sp. OM04-11BH | reverse complement strand
TCGTCAAACTCCCGGCCATCCCAATGCCGCCGCTGTTCATGAAACAGGTTCTCCGTTTTGTGATCGGCCCGGTCAAGAAATTCATAGACTTCCAGCGTAACCTCCACGGCCACGGCTTGTCCGTTATAATTGATGGTAACTTCCATCTGCCTTTCCTCCATTCAGATTTTTTGGTAAATCTGAATGGGGCGGCGGAGAACGGCACTGGGGCCAGGGTTCGGGCCATGCTGGCCCGATGTTCCGGCTCCACAGGGACAAAAAAGCGCCCGGACGGCATAAAGCCATACGAGCGTAATGGAATATATTTTGCTGTTTGGTTACATGGTATAGTACATACTGCTGGCCGCATTGCTCCGCTGCTGGAAACAGGCTTTTTTTAGCTGGTGCAGGTCATGGGTACTGTGAAAAAAGACAAGAATAGACACGGCGGCAATCCTCCTATATGCCGCCGTGGATTTACACGGTGTTAGGTCGTCGTTGGTTTAGCGTAGACGAAAAGAAACGGCGGCTCTGAAAATCAAAGCCGCCGCTTCATAGGCGCGTGAAAATGTGTCTGCTTTACGACGGCTTTTTTTCTTTTGCCGTCGTCCGGCAGATCATTAGATATATTGCATTTATTTAGTCTTGCGGTTCCATCCTTTCAAAATTAACAATGACAAAATCACACAAACCATCAGAATTACAACGCCGATTAAAACCTGAAACATATTTGCATTATAATAACCAGAGATATTGAAAACGGCTGTCATGGGATATACCGTCTTTAACTGCTGGGACATACTCGCAAATAATCCAGCAAACGAATAAATTTCTGCAAATACCAGAGCCAGCCAATACCCCTTTTTCATCCGCGCTACCAGAGCGATAATAGGCGAAATTGCAAAGAATACGCCTACCCCATCCAGAAAATATATTTTCAGATTTTCTAACACAAGGCCAACGGAAAGTGCTTCTAAATGCAAAACTGCCTCGACAAGAAAGGTAATTGCAAAAAGTAAAAGGTAAATCAGAACGCTGAACACAAAGGCAAGTATCATTTTGGCAAGTGTCAGTTTCACTTCATCTACGGGAATGAGCCGCAGAGATTTTAAGGTATCCTCCTGTTCCTCCCGGCAAATCATATAACTTCCCAATAGGGCAGTTACAGCAGGCAGAACATAAAAGGTAGCAAGGGATTGGGCCGCTGTCATAAACCATCCAGCCCCGTTAATATATCGGCGGTCATAGAATGTAAACTGTCCCTGTGCAAAGACGATTAACCCTACCATGACTGTTGCAAACCCAGCAATCCAGAGTATTTTGGAACGGTGGAGTTTCTGGCTCTCCGCCCAAAGCAAATCTTTCATCATTTTTTGCACCTCACTTTCTCCGAACCAATGCCACATTCGCCAATACAGCCGAAGCAGCAGCCCATACACCAATACACAGAAATGCGGCTGGAATATTTAATGGCTGATCAAATACAACACCCGGAATATCATACATAACAATAGCGGTCATACTGGACAGCGGATGTAGGTACATATTCACCATCAAGAGGATAAAGCCGAGGAATGTATAAATCAGCGTCAGGCAAACAGGGAGAATATAGCCCTTTTGCGCTGCGGCAACCGCCAGTACTGGTAACACCGCAAAGGCGGTCAACAGAGAAATTTCCATACACTTCCGCAAAAGATAAAGGACACTTTCACTGTCAAAGGGAATATAACCAGATAGTACGCCGGTCAGAATGGACGCCGTTGCGGTAACTAGCATAAAGCAAATGGAATACACCAGCACCACAGCAAACTTGCTGAAAAAGTATGCCATTTTATTGACCGGTACAATCCAAAGCTGTTTGAGCATATCATACTGGTTTTCGTTATACATCAGCATGGTACACAACATTCCCAACACCACCGGCAGGATAATCCACGGGGTATAGCTGAACGCTGTCCATTTGTAAAACATAATGGGGTCCACACCGGTTCCTTTGACACTTGAAAAGTAAAATACGGCAGCCAGTGGCATAAAGAGCGCCGCCAGCAGCATGAGCCAGATAAACTTTCTCCGGCGCAGTTTTAGAAATTCAACTTGTATCAGTTTAAGCAATTCCCTCTCCCCCTGTGATCTGTTTGAAATAATCCTCAAGGGTATCATTGCAGATTTGGGAGCTGATAACAGCTACATCCTGCACCACAAGGGCCTTGTTGATTGCCGCCATATCCAGTGCGGTGTCATAAAGCCGCAGGTTGTGTTCGTCCTGCACCGCATAATCGGTCACATGGAATTGCCTTTCCAAAATTAAAGAGGCTTTTGGAATATCCGACACTTGAAGCTGGATGTATTTCCGATTTTTCTTTTCTAATTCTTCCATGCTGCTTTCTTCCAGCAGAATCCCGTGGTCGATAATGCCTATGTCATCTGCCAACAGTGAAATTTCGGAAAGTATATGGCTGGAAATTAGGATGGTTTTGCCACGCTCCACACTTAAATTCTTAATAAAGTTCCTCACTTCGGCTATACCGATAGGGTCAAGTCCATTGGTCGGCTCGTCCAAAATCAAAAGCTCCGGGTCATGCAGAATAGCGTTGGCAATACCGAGGCGCTGCTTCATGCCGAGGGAATACTTACTGAACAGCTTTTTGTCTTTGTAGGGCAATCCCACAACTTCCAGCGCATTCTTGACGGCATTGGGCTGGGGTGTCCCTCGTAACTTCGCAAAGATTTCAAGGTTTTCTGTTCCGGTCAGATTCGGATAAAAGCCGGGAGTTTCGATGATGGCCCCAATACGGGGATAAATGCGTTTCTCATGGCCTTTGATGTTCTGTCCGAACACATCTACTTCGCCGGAAGTGATTGGTGTAAGGCCCAAAATCATTTTCATAATTGTGGTTTTACCGGCTCCGTTGCGTCCTAAAAGTCCATAAATCCGGCCCGGCTTCACATGAAGATTCACAGAATTAACGGCAGTTTGTTCCCCGTAAATCTTTGTCAGCTTTTTGGTTTCAATCACAAGATCACTCATAAAAATACCTCGCTTTCTCATTTTGTTTCGTTCTTCCAGATAACATAGTTGTAAAGGCTGCCATCCGGGAAATAGTTGATGAATACTTTGAAATTGCCTTTGTCACAAGGAATGACAAATTCAACACGGATTTGGTCAGAGTGTTCCGGCGCATAGCAGGACACATCCGGGGAAGTGTTCTCCGGCAGCCCGCCCAGCTTATCGACTTCTTCTTCCCATGTTTCCTGTATCGTCTCCGCAGAAATATTGTCCTGTACGCCCTGCGGCAACGCATTGAAGAAAGTTTCAAAATCTCCATCCATCATTTGGTTAAAGTATTCGGTTGCTTCTTCCGTAATGGCCTGTTGGTCGGGAGCCTCGCCGGAAGATGGAGCGGCCTGCTGGCAGGCACAAAGAGAAAAAACAAGCAGAATACCGAGTAATAAACAACTCAATCGTTTCATAAGTCTTTCCTTTCAGTAAGATTGCTTTTTTAGAGCCACTACGGATGCGGCGGCAAATGTAGCACCGATCAAGAGCAGCGAACCGACACAAACAAGCGGCGAAGTATTGGATAAAACGCCTTGCATCAGGCTTTCTACCATAGCTGCGGCCGCTTCGGAAATATGGGGATAAATCCCCATCACGCTTGCCAGCGGGTGTATTCCCGTAAGATAAGCCGGGGCAATGACTACGGGAATCAGATAAAGCAGCGTTGCGCCAATGGGCAGGATATATCCCTTTGACAGCGTGGAAAGAAACACAATCGGAAGCATGGCTATGGGAATCAGAATACCACCTGCCAGATACAAAAGACCAGCGTCCATCAGTGTTTGGGCGTTCAGATCGGGAAAGCCTCCGGCAATCAGCCCACCGACAACACACAAAAGAAAAGTAATCAGGCACAGTCCTACGGACATCAGAATAACCACAGCGACTTTTGAAAAGTATAGCTGTGCTTTTGTAATAGGGATGATAAGCAGTTCTTTCATCGTGTCATTTTTGTGTTCATCGAAAAACAGTGTCGTTGCAAACATTCCCAGCACAATCGGCAGAAACAGGCTGGACATATTCTTAAAGGCCAGTGTGTAAAGGTCGCCAAAACTATCCATAAAGGGACTGCTCCTTGAAATGCTGCAAGCCCTCTCAATCGCAAACGCTCCAAGCAGAAGTGTCAGAGCCAAAATACACCAGACAATTTTATTCCGTTTCCATTTCTGGATTTCAGTTGTAATAATCGTCATACGGTTTCCTCCTTTCATGGTTCCAATTATAAAACGCAAACCTTGCCATAACCTTGCCGAGATAAAATTTTTTCAAAAAAGCTCTGTGGGATCACAGAGCTTTCGGAAGTATGATGATAAAGGTTGTTCCGTTTCCGGGAACACTGGCGGCTGTAATCGTTCCTTTATGAATACTGACTAACTCTTTGGCAATCGAAAGGCCCAGCCCGTTCCCTTTGGCAGAACGGGAGTGATCACATTGATACATCCGTTCAAAGATATGCGGGAGATCAGAGGCGGCAATCCCATTGCCGTTATCAGCAACAACGATTTTTGCCTGCTGCTCCGTTTCAGTCACGGTCAGGAAAACTTTGCTTGCATCACTGTGCGTCAGGATATTTTGCAGTAAATTATTGAGAATACGAGTGTAGGCGGTAGAGTCAACACGTGTCATGTATTCTGTTTCAGGTATCTCAATTTCATAGCTAAGATCGTGGTTTTCCAGCAGCGGCACCCAATCAGCCATGATGTCACGGGAAAGCTCATTCAGGTCACAGACCTCAAAATGAAAAATCTGTTCCCCGGCATCCAGCTTCACCCATTCAAACAGGGCGGTCACAAAATCTTTCAGGTGGTGGGCTTTTTCCATAGCCACCCGAATGTATTCTTCCTTCTCAGCTCCTGTTACCATCTTGCTTTCCACAGCCTCCAAATATCCAACCAGAGAAGCAAGAGGGGTTTTTACATCATGGGAAAGGCTTGTCATAAGCCGTTTATAAGCCTGTTCGGATTGCTTTTGCTGTATAAGCCGAGATTGGCTGCTCATGGCAATCTCGTTAATATCATAACAGATTTGTTTTGTCAGGTCGCTTTCCCGCGTCAATACACGGCGGTTCAAATTCCCGGCTTTTATATCGTTTAGGGCATCCCTAATAAGAAAAAGCTGACCACGGACGCGGTAAAGTTTTCCCAAAAGATAGCTGATTACCAGCAAAGCAATCAATAAGGACAACAATAGATAAAGGTTAATTTCCATGCTCATGCCTCCTTGTTAAAGCGATACCCTACACCGCGGACAGTCTGAATATAAAAAGGTTGTTCTGGATTTGGCTCGATTTTTTTTCGCAGTTTACTGATAAATGCCATGAGGTTATTGTCGTCAAAATCATATTCTTCTGTCCACACCTGCATATAAAGTTGCTTTTTAGTAAAGACCCGTCCTTTGTTGGACGCCAGAAATAGAAGCAAGTCAAACTCCTTGCCGGTCAAGTCTACCGAGAGATTCTGAACCGTTACGGTTCGGTTGATTTTATCAATTACCATATCTTTCAGAAGCATGGTGGCGGCTTCGTTTCCAGTCACAGGGTTTAAGGTGGTATAGCGCCGGATTAGAGAATTGACACGAGCCATCAGTTCGTTAATTCCAAACGGCTTTGTCAGATAATCGTCCGCCCCCAGCCGCAGACCAGAAACCTTATCTTCTTCGTCGCTTTTGGCGGTCAGCATCAGCACCGGCACATTGTTTTTCTCTCGGATTTTCTGCAATACTTGAAACCCGTTCATATCTGGCATCATCACATCCAGAATAATTAGTGAACAGGTATCCTTGTTTTTTTCCAGTAGCCTCAGACCCTCTAAGCCGCCATGTGCTACTACCGCAGATAAATTTTCTTGTTCCACACATTTTTTCATCAAGGCACAAAGTTCCTTGTCATCGTCTATAATCAAAACGCTATTCATGTTTCAGCAACCTCCCTTGTTTTGTTCTTCCATCAATCGGCTTTTCTGCGTTCTTGGGGATCAGCCAAACACCAGCCATTTTCATAGCGCCGGGGATACGCTCTCCGGCACAATAATAATTTACCCTACGAGGTGTCACGCCCCACTTTTCGGCGGCCTCTTTCAATGTCATATAGTCCATTTCGCACCTCCACAGAATACATTATAGTTCTCTTTCTCGAACAATGCAAGAAATGGAATATGAATTATAAACTTCAACTAAACTGCATATAGCAACATTCCACGGGCAAAGTATGAATTATACAATGTAACTGGGTGATGCTATATGGCGAAAGTTGAAGATTGTCCCGGTTTTGAAACCTTTGGTGCAGATGTCAAAGCCGCACGAGAGGCAAAGCGTCTGGCACGAAAAACATTGGCGGAAATGGTTGGGATTGAATGGCGGTATCTTGCCAACATTGAGAATCAAGGTGCAATTCCGAGCCTGCCTGTGATGATCCAATTGATTAAGATCTGCGGACTTCCCGTGGAACGGTATTTTAACCCGGAGATCATGCGGGAAGAAAGCGAACAGCGGCAACGGGTCAGCCACAAGCTGAAACTCTGCCCTGAAGAATACCTGCCGATTATCGAAGGTGCCATAGACGGGGCGCTCAAAATGGAACAGACTGCGAAGCAGAAGGAGGACGCATAATCGCGGCCTCCTTCTGGCATTTCTATATCAAGGTTCCCGGCACTTTTCCAAAAGTTCCTGACACCTCTGCTGGATTTCTCCGGTTTCTGTCACAGTCAGTTCACGCTCGTTTCCGGTAATTTTATCTTCCAGAAAGTTGGCGTATGTACCCAGCAAAGCGTTCCGTAAATCCTCTGGGGTTTTCTGTATCTCGGCGCTATACCAGTCATTCCGGTGGGGTTCCCATGCCATCAATGTATAACCGTGGCTGGTCTGAACCACCTCATACAGAGGGTCAACATCCAGATATGCCTGAAACACTTTCAAAACCTTTTCAAAGGCCAGCATTTCCCACTCCTCCCATTCAGCTGCAAATCAGTTCCCTGATTAAAATTTCCTCAATCTGTGCCGTTAATGTGTTCATCAGCCCCACCCAACGCATAGGATCACAGGCTTTCAGTTCCTCAGTGACACCCGCAGCCTCCATCATGTGAGGTAACATGGTGTCCACACGCTCCTGCGCTGTCCGGT
>NZ_QULS01000030.1:0-760 GCF_003482185.1 Faecalibacterium sp. OM04-11BH | reverse complement strand
ACGCTCCTGCGCTGTCCGGTCAATCTCTAACAGGTGTGGATACAGCTTCTCGCTCATCAGCAGTTGGTTGTAGAGAATGGGGCGATGTTCCTTTAGGTAGGATTTTCGCATTCTGCCGTACTTGCCGATAGAAGTTTCCGGCTGTTCAGAAAGTTTTAGGTTGGGTATATCATAATCTCCACAACGAATGTAAGTCAACTTACTCATATTCATTCTCCTTTGCTTCGTGATGATTAGACTGCTGCGCTGGCTGCTATGCTGCCTTTGCGTGGTTCTTCTTTCGGCAGCTGTCCGACAGTAGAAAAAACGCCTTTTTTCATATCCTCAGCCCGGATCAGGGCTTTCTTAGCGTCCATTTCCGCTTTTTTCTTTGCCTTAATTTTGTCCTCGTACCGTTTCTGTGCACCGCTGGCTTTCCGCTTCAAATAGTTCTGATGGAGCCTGTCCTTGCGTTCTTCTTTTTTCTGCAGTTCTTCCTGTTCCTCCGGGGTTAAAGGAACCGGCTGTAAGGATGGTGGGATATAGCGTCCTAAAAAATTGAAGTAGATTTCAATTTCCTGCGTGGTGTCCTGGCTGCCTTTTCGGGCGCGTTCGTGGACAAGGATTTTCTCTACAAACTCGTTGAGCATGGTGTTTGTCAGCGTGTCAAAATTCTCATACTTATCAATCAGGGCTATAAATTTCTCTGCGGATTTCTGGCTCTGCTCATAGCCGGTAACAGCCTTTTCCAGCTCCGCAATTTCAATCTCAAGTGCGTCCT
>NZ_QULS01000003.1:0-269819 GCF_003482185.1 Faecalibacterium sp. OM04-11BH | reverse complement strand
GTAGTCGCCGACTTAACAAAGAGCTCTGAGATGAAAGTCTCAGGGCTTTTTTACGTATAGAAGATGAATTTTCTACAAATAAAGCAAGATATAATTGAAAATTCATGTTTTGTTAAAGTACTTTATAGGAATTAGTTGCAGCTAAGGGATGCTTATGATACAATAATAATATGCTATTGTGATGAAAAATGGGATTTGACGGGGATGTATTACAAAATGAAAGGAAGTAGTTGCGGTGAAGGTGGCGATGATCGGGCACAAGGATTTTCCGAGTCGCTCGGGCGGTGTGGAGGTCATGGTTGGCGGGCTGGCCAGAAGTCTGGTGGAACGCGGCTATGACGTTACCGTGTATAACCGCGGCTTGGAAAAGCACCATAATGTGTACGATGTGGACGGCGTTCACGCACGGCGGGTGTTTACCCTGCAAAAGCCTGCACTGAATGCCACAATCTACTCTTTTCTGGCTACTTTTGATGCGCTGTTCCGGGGCTTTGATGTGATCCATTACCACGCCATCGGACCCAGCGTACCGCTGCTGATCGCTAAGATATTCGGCAAGCACACCGTATGTACGGTGCACGGTTTGAACTGGAAGGTGGACAAGTGGCGCGGCTTTGCAAGCCGTTACATGAAGCTGGGAGAGAAGATCGCCGCAAAATATGCGGATGATCTGGTGGTGCTTTCGGAGACGGAGTGGAACTATTTTTTGCAGAAATATGACCGCGCCTCCATTCTGATCCCCAATGCCATTCGCTTTTATGAAAAGCGCCCCTGTAATCTGATCCGGGAAAAATATGGGCTGAAGCAGGGAGAGTACATCCTGTATGTGGGGCGCATCTCGCCGGAAAAGGGCACGATGGATCTGGTGGAGGGCTACCGCAAGGCCAAGACAGGGAAAAAGCTTGTACTGGTCGGCCCGCTGGATGACAGCGAATATTGCAGAGCGGTACAGCAGCAGGCACAGGATGACCCCAATATCATCATGACAGACTATGTGGTGGGTGACCCGCTGAAGGAGCTTTACAGCAACTGCGGGCTGTTCGTTTTGCCCAGCCACACCGAGGGACTTTCCCTTTCTTTGCTGGAGGGGCTGTCTATCGGTGCACGGTGTCTGGTGAGCGATATCCCCGAGAATACGGTCGTGACCGACATTTACGGCGCGGCCTTCAAACCGGAGGATACGGACGACCTTGCCCGGGCGCTGGAGCGAGAATGCGCACAGGAGTACCCGGACGCAATGCGGCAGCAGCAGATCGAGTACGTCCATACAAATTTTGAGTACGATGTGATGCTGGATCGTTACGAGGAAGTCTATCATCATGTGGTGGGTGATCCGCTGATGGCGATGCCCTCCACCCTGAAAAAAGAAAAAGTGCTGGTCGGCACAAAAGCATAAGCAAAGAACGCCCCGGAAACGTTTGACAGCGTTTCCGGGGCGTTTTTCGTTTAGATCAGCGGGGCGATGAACTTGAGCATCATACCCACCAGATGCAGCAGCTTTTTGCCCTGCCAGACGCTCTGGCGGGTGGGCTCTACCGTGCGGCACTGTGCCAGTGTATCTTGAAAATCAGCCTCAATGCGAGGCAGACAGTCCACACCGCGCATCCAGACCGCGTTTTCAAAGTGGTGGTACAGACTGCGGTAATCCAGATTGATGGTGCCCACAACGGCCTCCTGCCCCTCCATGATCATCACCTTGGCGTGGGTGAAGCCGGGCACCCACTCGCTGATCTTCACACCGGAGGACAGCAGCGGCAGGTAATGGGTCTTAGCCAGCGCATAAGCAAACCACTTGTCCGGCTTGCCGGGTAAAATCAGGTGCACATCCACGCCGCGCTCTGCGGCAAAGCGCAGGGCGGTCTCCAGCTCGCCGTCCAGAATGAGGTAGGGCGTGATGATATGTACGCTGTGCCGGGCGCGGTTGAGCAGGTCGATGTACACCATCTCGCCTACACGCTCGCCGTCCAGCGGGCAGTCGCCGTAGGGGATGACAAAGCCGTTGGCCTGCGTTTCCGGGAGGGGCCGGGTAAGAAACTGCGCAAACTCCGGCTCGCGCTGGATGCTCCACATCTGCAAAAACAGGGCGGTCATGGTGCGCACACCCTCGCCCTCCAGCATGACCGCGGCGTCCTTCCAGCGGCCGTATTTTTCAACGTGGTTGATGTACTCATCGGCCAGATTCACGCCGCCGGTAAAGCCCACACGACCATCCACGACAAGGATCTTGCGGTGGTCGCGGTAGTTGTAGTGGGTGGAAACAAAGGGTGTGACCGGCGCAAATACCTTGCACTGGATACCCAACGCCTCCAGCCGTCTGGGGTAGTCCCGGGGCAGGGTGGAGAACTCGCAGGTGCCGTCATACATTACCCGCACATCCACGCCCTGCGCGGCCTTGCGTGCCAGAATTTCCAGAATGCGCCCCCACATCAGACCCTCATCGATGATGAAGTATTCCAGAAAAATGTACTGGGTGGCGCTTTCCAGCTGGGGCAGCAGCGCAGCAAACTTGGCTTCTCCGCTGGGGAAATAGGTCACCTGCGTGTTTTCGTACACCGGGAAGCCGCCGCCCCGTCCGCGCAGATACTGCGCCAGAGAGGCCGCGCCGGGGCAGTCGGCATCCAGCGCCTTGCCCGTCTTTTTGTTCTGCGGCAGTTGACTGCGGGTCTGCCCCTCCAGCTCCAGCAGGCGCTTTTTGAGCATCCGGTGGCCGACATCCTCCTTGGTGTAGCAGAACAGCAGCACACCCAGTACCGGGGCAAGCGCCGTGACCACCAGCCACGGAATGCGCACGCTGTTGTTCATGTCCTGATTGAGCAGGTAGACCATCATGACCGCGGTGACCAGCAAGGTGCCGCCCAAGTAATGGGGCAGCAGGTTACTGAACCAGCGCATCAGGCTGAAGAGCGCCCCGAATTGCAGCACCAGCAGCACCAGCACCAGCCCAAAGCGGCTGAAGATGGCATGGATCAGCCCTTTCTGGCCTTTACGGAGCAGACGGATGCCGCCGTCCTCAAATACCCGGACCTTGCTTCTCATGGTGTGCTGCAATGTTTCTTTTGACATTTTGACCGTCCTTTTTTTGGAATGTGTCGGAGGATGGCCTGCAAACCCTGTCCAAACGACACATTTTGTGCTATGATAAAAGGGAAGAGCTGCTGCCGGGCGGCAACAGCCCCGGGGCAGCAGAATATATACAAATCTATTATAATCCATTCCGGCCGGTTTTTCCACAGAAACCGGCAGATTTTGTACAGAAGGAGTTTGCATCATGAACAACCTGATCATTGGCATTGCGGGCGGCTCGGGCAGCGGCAAGACCACCCTTGCACTGCGGCTGAAGGAGCGCTTTGAGGAGAACGAGGTGCGCTTGATCTCCCACGACAGCTACTACAAGCGTCACGACGAGTTGCCCTTTGAAGAGCGCTGCAAGCTGAATTACGACCACCCGGACGCCTTCGACAACGCCCTGCTCATCTACCATTTACAGGAGCTGAAGGCCGGACGCGCCATCGACTGCCCGGTGTACGATTACTCCAACCACAACCGCAGCAACGAAGTGCAGCACATCGAGCCTGCCCCGGTGCTGATCGTAGAGGGCATTCTGCCCTTTGTAGAGCCGGAGCTGTGCGCCCTATTCGACTACAAGATCTTTGTGGACACGGACGCGGACGAGCGCATCCTGCGGCGCATTCTGCGGGACGTAAAGGAGCGGGGGCGCAGCTTGGACAGCGTGATCGACCAGTATCTTACCACGGTCAAGCCGATGCACGAAGCCTTTGTAGAGCCCAGCAAGCGCAACGCGGACATCATTGTGCCCAATGGCGGCGAGAACAGCACCGCCGTGGAGATGCTGGCGCACCACATCCGCACCCTGATCGAGAAGGCGAACCGGGGGTAAGACGATTTAGAATGGCTTCCGCTGCGCTCTAGCCATGTTCAGCGGAAAGAATATTTTTAATTTTGGGGTTCTGAAAAGCCTGCGGGCTTTTCAGAACCCCATTTCCACAGGTGGGGTCGTAGAGGAAAACGGCATTTGCAGCGCCGCTTTCTGCGAAAGCGCGGCGCTGGGGGCGGGCGCTCGCTCCCCCTTGGGGGAGCTGTCGCGCAGCGACTGAGGGGTTATAGATGGAGAAGCGAAAAAAGCGTTAAAGCGATAGCGCCGACTGGCGCAGCGCTAGCTTTTTTGTGCTTCGACTTCTTCTTTAGGATTGTCAAGGGCGTGCAGCCCTTGGCCCGTTGCGGGGTGGGTGGAGTCCAGAGGTAGGGAGGGGGGAGTCGGAACACCCCTCCCTGCCTCTGGCCCAGCGGAGCGTCCCTGCACGCTGACGGCAGGTAGTAACTTCTCCTGCGGAGCGCATTCCCAATTGTCCATCACAAAACAAAAGGCACCCACAGCCATCCGGCTGTGGGTGCTTTTTTGCATACAGGGTTTAACGGACAGAGGTGCGCACCAGCGCGCGTTTCAGGCGCGCCTGTGCCATCTCGTACTCACGGTCGTTCAGGTTCTTGCGGGCAAGGATCTCCTCGGCGCGCTTCTTGGAAGCCTCCGCACGCGCCTGATCGATGTCCTCCGCCCATTCCCAAGTGGTAGCCACCAGACGCACGTCCCCGTCCAGCACGCTGAGCAGGCCGCCCATGCAGGCTGCACGGCGGCGCTGACCGTCGGCATCTACAATGTGTGCCTCGCCCATGCCCAGTGCCGTGCAGTAGTCGCCGTGCTTTGCCAGAATGGCGATATCGCCATCGATGGCGCGGCAGACGATGCGCTCGGCCTGACCTTCAAAGGCGCAGCCGTCCGGCGTGACCACCGTCAGATGAAAGGTCGTCATGGCTTACCCCTTCTTCGCTTTTGCGAACACGTCGTCGATGGTGCCCGCGAACAGGAATGCGCTCTCGGGCAGCTCGTCGCACTCGCCGTTCAGGATCATCTTAAAGCCCCGCAGGGTCTCCTTCAGCGGCACATACTGGCCGGGCATACCGGTGAACTGCTCTGCCACATGGAAGCTCTGGCTCAGGAAGCGCTGCACCTTGCGGGCGCGGCTGACGGTACGCTTGTCCTCCTCGCTCAGCTCGTCCATGCCCATGATGGCGATGATGTCCTGCAGCTCCTTGTAGCGCTGCAGCACCTTCTGGACGGCGCGGGCGATCTCGTAGTGCTCCTGACCCACGACCTCCGGGCTGAGGATGCGGCTGGTGGAGTCCAGCGGGTCCACAGCGGGGTAGATGCCCTGCGATGCAATGTCACGGCTTAGAACCGTGGTGGCATCCAGATGGGTAAAGGTGGTGGCAGGGGCGGGGTCGGTCAGGTCGTCGGCGGGAACGTAGACGGCCTGCACCGAGGTGATGGAGCCCTTGCGGGTGGAGGTGATGCGCTCCTGCAGGGCGCCCATCTCGGTGGCCAGCGTGGGCTGGTAACCAACGGCAGAGGGCATACGGCCCAGCAGTGCGGACACCTCGGAACCGGCCTGCGTGAAGCGGAAGATGTTATCAATGAACAGCAGCACGTCCTGATTTTTCACATCGCGGAAGTACTCTGCCATGGTCAGGCCGGACAGTGCCACGCGCATACGGGCTCCCGGGGGCTCGTTCATCTGGCCGTAGACCAGCGCGGTCTTGTTGATAACGCCGCTCTCGGTCATTTCGCCGTACAGGTCGTTGCCCTCACGGGTGCGCTCGCCAACGCCGGTAAATACCGAGTAACCGTTGTGCTCGGTGGCGATGTTATAGATCAGTTCCTGAATCAGAACGGTCTTGCCGACACCGGCGCCGCCGAACAGGCCGATCTTACCGCCCTTGGCGTAGGGGCAGATCAGGTCCACGACCTTGATGCCGGTCTCAAGGATCTCGGTGGTGGACTGCTGCTCCTCGTAGCTGGGAGCGGGACGATGGATGGGCCAGTAGGCATCCGGGGTGGGGGCGGGCTTGTTATCCACCGGCTCGCCCAGCAGGTTGAACACGCGCCCCAGACACTGGTCGCCTACGGGCACCTTGATGGACTCGCCGGTGTCCACGGCATCTGTGCCGCGCACCAGACCATCGGTGCTGCTCATGGCAATGCAGCGCGCTACATTGTCGCCGGTCAACTGAGCGACCTCCACCACCAGCTTCTGGCCGTGGTTGTCGATCTCAATGGCGTTGAGCAGCTCCGGCAGCTCGCCATCCTTGAACTGGATGTCCAGCACCGGGCCAATGACCTGGATCACCTTGCCGATATGTTTTTCGGACATAGGCTACAACTCCTTCTTGATAGTCTTAGTTCTCCGCGCCGGCCACGATCTCGGTGATCTCCTGCGTGATAGCAGCCTGACGGGCACGGTTATAATACAGGTTGAGATGGTCGATCATCTCGCCGGCGTTCTTGGTGGCAGCGTCCATGGCGGTGCGGCGGGCAGCCAGCTCGCTGGCCACGCTCTCGCACACAGCACCGTAGACGACACCGGCCACATACTCCGGGATGATCGCGCTGAATACTTCCTCGCTGCTGGGTTTGTACAAGATCTGACTGCGGCGTGCCTCGGCCTTCTGCTGCTCGGTGGGCTCCATGGCCAGCGGCAGCACCTCAATGGAGACAGCCGTCTGGGTCATCATGGAATCGAACCGGGTGTAGCAAAGCTTTACGGCGTCAAACTCGCCCTTGCGGTACCCTTCGGTGATCTGGCGCGCCAGCTGGAAGCACTGTCCCACTGAAATATCGGCGGCCAGCAGCACTTCCTGCGTGAACAGTTCGGCTTCGTGGTGGACAAAGTATTCTGCCGAGCGCTTGCCGATGGGCAGCACCTCCACGTTGCCGCTTTCCTGCGCGGCCAGTTTGAGCACATTGGCGTTGTAACCGCCGGCAAGGCCGCGGTCACCGGCAATGACCACCAGCAGCGTGCGCTTGATCTCGCTGCGGCGCAGGTAGGGGTTGCGGGCCCGGGGGTCCGCTGCCGCGATCTCGGTCAGGGTCTTGTACAGCGTTTCAAAATAGGGTCGGCTGTGCTCGACCCGCTCCTTGGCACGGCGCATTTTGGAGGAAGCCACCAGCTCCATGGCCTTGGTGATCTGCATGGTGCTCTCTACGCTTTTGATGCGCAGCTTGATGTCCTTCATGGAACCAGCCATGCGTTACGCCTCCTTCCCTTTAATGCGCCTTGACAAAGCTTTCGGTATACCGGGTCAGCACGGTCTTGAGCTGCTCCTCGGTGTCCTTATCCAGATTGCCGGTGGTGCGGATGGTGTCCATCACGGCAGCCCCGGCGGCATCGTTGTCCAGATACTCGTACAGGCTCTTCTCGTACTCTGCCACATCCGGCACCTTGACGTTGACAAGGTAGTCGTGGATCGTGGCGTACAGGATGGCGACCTGCTTTTCCACAGGTACGGGCGCGGAGCGGTTCTGCTTGAGCACCTCCACGATGCGCTCGCCCTGTGCCAGACGCGCCTTGGTATCGGCGTCCAGATCAGAGCCGAACTGTGCAAAGGATTGCAGTTCGCGGTACTGGGAGTAGATCAGCTTCAGGGTACCGGCCACCTTCTTCATGGCCTTGATCTGGGCGTTGCCGCCGACACGGGACACTGAGATACCGGGGTTGACTGCCGGCATGACACCGGAGTGGAACAGCTCGGTCTCAAGGAAGATCTGACCATCGGTGATGGAGATGACGTTGGTGGGAATGTAGGCGGAAACGTCGCCCGCCTGCGTCTCGATAATGGGCAGAGCCGTCAGGCTGCCGCCGCCCAGCTCATTGGAAAGCTTGGCAGCGCGCTCCAGCAGACGGGAGTGCAGATAGAAAACGTCGCCGGGGTAAGCCTCGCGTCCCGGGGGACGGCGGATCAGCAGCGACAGGGCACGGTAAGCCACCGCATGCTTGGAAAGGTCATCGTAGATGATGAGGACGTGCTTGCCCTGCTGCATGAAGTATTCGCCCATGGCGCAGCCGGAGTAGGGGGCGATATACTGCAGGGGAGACAGCTCGGAGGCGGTAGCGGACACCACGATGGTGTAGCCCATGGCACCGGCTTCGGTCAGGCTCTGCACAAGGTTTGCCACGGTAGAGCGCTTCTGACCGATGGCAACGTAAATGCAGATGACGTCCTTGCCCTTCTGGTTGATGATGGTATCGGAAGCGATGGTGGTCTTGCCGGTCTGGCGGTCACCGATGATCAGCTCGCGCTGACCGCGTCCGATGGGGATCATGGAGTCGATGGCCTTGATACCGGTTTGCAGCGGCTCCTTGACGGGCTGGCGCTCGATGATGCCGGGAGCGCGGCTCTCGATAGCGCGGTACTCGGTGGTCTCGATGGGGCCTGCGCCGTCGATGGGCTGGCCCAGTGCGTTGACCACGCGGCCGATCATGGCATCGCCCACCGGCACGGAAACTACCTTGCCGGTGCGCTTGACGATGCTGCCTTCTTTGATGCCGACATCCGAGCCCAGCAGCACGATGGAAACGGTATTTTCCTCAAGGTTCTGGGCCATACCGTATTCGCCGTTGTCAAACTGGAGCAGCTCGCCTGCCATGCACTTTTCCAGACCGCTGGCCCGGGCGATGCCATCGCCCACCATAATGACCGTGCCGGTCTCGCTCTGCTCGATGGCATTTTCGTAATGCTTGATCTGCGCACGGATGATCTTGGAGATCTCTTCAGGTTTCAGTTGCATCTTTGTTTGTTCACCACTCAATTCATAATAGTCATTTCGGGTGGAAATTCGTTCTGTGCTCTGCCCCGTTTGCAAAGGGCAGGGAAAAAGTTACAAAGTGACCGCCGCAATATCCCGGCGCAGGGCGGCAAGGCGGTTCTGGACGGTGCCGTCCAGCTCGGTGCCCTCGATATCCAGCCGGATACCGCCCAGCACCTTGGCATCCACCTTGGTCTTAAGGTCGATGGTCTTGCCGGTCAGGCTTTCCAGCTTGGCGTGCAGCGCCGCGCGCTGCGGCTCTGTCAGCGGGACAGCCGAGATGGCCGTAGCTTCCAGAATGCCGTGCGCCTGATTGTAGCGGATGCGGTAGGCCCGTGCGCAGCCGGACAACTCCCGCAGGGAGCCCTTCTCGCACAGGATCTTTAAAAAGTTCAGCACATAGAGGTGGACCTGCCCGCGCAGGGCTTCGTCCAGCAGGCCGCAGCGCTCCTTTTTGGGGATGCTGGGGGTGCTGAGCAGCCGCAGATAGTCCGGGTTTTGCTTCAGAAGCTGTTGCACCTCGTCAAGTTCGCCCAGAATGCGGGTCTCCAGCCCTTCCTCTGCCGCCAGATCGTACAGACTGCCGCCGTACATCTTTGCAGTTTCGGTCATGATGCTTCACCCACGTTTTTGATAAATTCGTCGATCAGGTCCTTGTGGTCCTTTTCGCTGATCTCGCGCTCCACCACCTTGGATGCGATCTCCATGGCAATGCCACCGATCTCGTCCTTGACCTCGTTCACGGCCTTCTTACGCTCCTGCGCAATGTCGGCCTCGGCCTTCTGCTTCAGCGCAGCGGCCTGTGCACGGGCCTCGCCCACGATCTCTTCCGAGCGGGCGGTGGCGGTCTTTTGCGCTGCGGTCACGATCTGGTTGGCCTCGGTGCGGGCGTTCTGCAGGTTCTGCTCGTACTCCGCCTTCATGGCCTCGGCCTCGGTGCGCAGCTTCTGCGCATCTGCGATCTCGCTGTCGGCCTTGGCCTTGCGGTCGGCGATCACCTGTTTGATCGGCTTCAGCAGGAACTTTTTGAAGATGACCAGCTGGATCATCAGGTTGCAGATCTGGGCCAGAAAGGTCCAGCCATCCAGCGTGATCAACGCCTGATACAGTTCCATAAGCGTCTCCTTTCGTTATTTTTTCGGATCGGGAGGCTTATGCCAGATACTTCATGAACATACCGGGAGCCAGGAAGATCAGCAGCAGGCCGGTAACAAAGCCGTAGATACCGGTGGTCTCGGAAAGGGCAACGCCGAGGATCAGGGTGCTGGTAACGTCGCTCTTGCACTCCGGCTGACGGCCAACGGCCTCACAGGCAGCGGCAGCAGCGTTGCCTTCGCCGATACCGGGGCCGATACCTGCGATCAGTGCGCAGCCTGCGCCGATGCCGCAGCCTGCCAGAGCGATACCACGAGCCAGATACTGGAAATCAGTCATAAGATTTGTCCTCCTAAAATGTGTTTGTGTTTTGGGGGATGCCGGAAGGCCTTAGTCCTCACCGGCAGCACGTTTGATGAAGATTGTGGTCAGGGTACAGAAGATGAACGCCTGAATGCAGCCGCCGAACCAGTCGAAATACAAACCGGTAAAGGCCGGGATGCCGATCTGGAACAGCTGGATCTGACTCAGGAAGCCCGGCAGCCAGCCAAAGATGACGTGGCTCAGACTTGCCAGTGCCCAGTACAGCAGTGTGGAGATGACTGTACCGGATAGGATGTTGCCGAAGTGACGGAACGCCATGCTGACAGGGGTGGAGACCTCCGACAGCACATTGATGGGTGCCATGATAAAGATCGGATCGAGCAGACCCTTGAGGTAGGCCAGAATGCCGTTCGTTTTGATCTTGTAATACATGATCAGAACAAACACCACGATGGCCCACGCCGCCTCGGTGTTCAGGTCGGCCGTGGGGCTCCACAGGCCGACAACGCTGATCAGGTTGCACCCGATGCTCAGTGCAAAAATAGCACCGACCAGAGGGATATACTGATCGAAGTGGAAGCCCATGTTGTCGTGCACGAACTGCTCCAGCCGCGTTACGATGAACTCGGCTGCGGCCTGTCGTTTAGACACATTTTCCAGCTTGAGGTCGTGCCCCAGCCAGATGGCAAAACCCGAGAGCAGCGCCATGACGATCCAAGTGCTTACCAAGGTCTGGGTAATTTTAAAATCACCCAGCAGGGGGATATTGGTGTGGATGGTATACAGGATCTTTGCGCCGTTCAGTTCCATTTATTCTTGTTCACCCCCTTCGTCACGGGGCTGCACCGCAGACGCCTTGGCGGGGGCGGGGTCATCTTCCACAGAGATGTCCACCGGCTCCTGCGGGGGCGTGAGCGGCTTGTACTTCCCGGTTATCTGGAGATAATAGATCGTAACTCTGGGGAACAGCAGCGGCAGAACGCCTGCAAACGCCTGGAAACAGGGAGCCGCAATGGCTATGATGATCCACAACGCCTGCAGCAGCATCCTTGTATTATAGGATATCTGCAGCTGTGCTTTACGCTTTTTTTCGTCCGGCTCGTCAATGACCTTCTGCACCACAAAGCAGATGCCGGCAAAGTTGCCGATAGCCACCAGCGCGCCGATGATGCCGCCCAGCAGCACCCGGTAGTCAAAGACCACCCAGCCCACCAGATGCAGCGCTGCAAACACCACCCACATCACGGCGGTGCATAAGGACACGCCGCAGGCGATGCGCAGCAGCTCCTTTTTGGATTCCGGCTGCAATTTCATAAAAACGGACCTCCATTACTGGTGGGAGTTAAAGCCCACCCGATGATTTTTTTCGTGTTTGGAGCGCTCCAGCCGTTCCTTGCAGAACACCCAGAAGTTCTGCGCCCCGGCGGCAAGCCCCAGCCCCACAGCGGGCAAAAACAGCCATTCCGGCCAGCCCCAGTGTTCCACAGCCCACCAGCACCCGGCAAGGCAGAGCACCAGCGGCAGCAGCATATTCAGCCCCAGCTGGGTCAGCCAGACCAGATCCTCTAAAGCTTTATACCAGCCTTTCAAGTCCTGCGCCGCTCCTTTCTGCGGGTGCTGCCTGTGTTCCAGTATCTGGAAGTATTGCCAGAGATGGACAGGCAGCAAAAAATCTATGCCCTCAGTATACTTCAAAACGTTGGATATTGCAATCAATTCTCCACCGAAATATAGTGAAATTTCATAGTTTGTTCAGACTGATTTCACGGGTGTGCGCCGATAGCACACATTGTACGCCTGCGGAAACATCATTGCACAAACTTTGCGGAAAAGTTTGTGCAGAATGTAAAAAAGCGGAAAAAGAAGCAAAAAAGGGGCTGCCGCACGTTTGTGCGGCAGCCCCGGCGGGTGCTTTGGGATTCAGGCGCTTACCAGAGGTTTGCGGTCTCGTTGTACAGACCCTCGTAGCTCTTGGCGGAAACGTCCCAGCTGAAATCGCACTCCATGCAGTGACGCACGAGGTTCTTCCAGTTTTCCTTGTTGTTGTAGGCATCCTGTGCGTTGCAGCAGGCCACATACAGCTCGTGGGCGTTGTAACCGGCAAAGGTAAAGCCGTTGCCGTCACCCATGGTGCTGTCGTGGATGGAGTCGCGCAGGCCGCCGGTCTCGCGGACGATGGGAGGTGTGCCGTAGCGGCAGGCCACCATCTGTGCCAGACCGCAGGGCTCGCTCTTGGAGGGCATGATGAAAGCGTCGGCACCGGCGTAGATCTCCTGCGAGAGCTTGGGCTCAAAGCCGATGTAGGTGCCTACGCGGCCCGGGTGACGGCCGCACAGGTCAGAGAAGAAGCTCTCGTACTGGCTCTCGCCGCTGCCCAGAATGACCAGCTGGATGCCGCGGTCCACCAGACCGTCAGCGATGCTCTGCACAAGGTCAAAGCCCTTCATGCCAACCATGCGGCTGACCATGCCAAAGACGGGGCTGCCGTCTTTGTTCAGACCAAACCTGTCCTGCAAAGCTTCCTTGCACTTGGCCTTGCCGGTCTCAAAGGTCTTGATGCTGTAATTGAAGGGGATGTTCTTGTCGGTGGCGGGGTCGTTGGCGTCCATATCGATGCCGTTCAGGATGCCGCACAGCTTGTACTGCTTCTCACGCAGCAGAGCGTCCAGACCGTAGCTGAACCACGGATCCAAAATCTCCTGTGCGTAGGTGGGGCTGACGGTGGTGATCTTGTCGGCGGTCTCGAAGGCGCCCTTCATGAAGTTGGCGCAGCCGTCGTACTCCACGATATGCTGGTCCCGGTGGCCGATGCCGCAGGTGTCCTCCAGAATATCGGTGCCATACTTGCCCTGATAGGCAATGTTGTGGATGGTGAACACGGTCTTGATGCGGTTGAATTTGTCCAGATGACGATAGTACAGGTTCAGGTACACCGGCACCAGAGCGGTCTGCCAGTCGTTGCAGTTGATGATATCGGGGGTGAAGTCGATGTAGAACAAAGTCTCCAGTACGGCGCGGGAGAAGAAGGCGAAGCGCTCGCCGTCATCGTAGAAGCCGTACAGACCACGGCGCTTGAAGTAATATTCGTTGTCCAGGAAGTAGTAGGTCACGCCGTCCACATCGGCCTTGAACAGGCCGCAGTACTGGCTGCGCCAGCCCACAGGCACGGAGTAGTTGGTAACGTATTCCAGCTTATCGCGGTACTTCAAATCGCCGTACAGGGGCATGATGACGCGGGCGTCCACGCCGTCCTTGACCAGCGCTTTGGGCAGGGCACCTGCCACATCGGCCAGACCGCCGGATTTGGCAAAGGGATTGGCTTCCGAAGCAGCATACAGGATCTTCATAGGATTCGCTCCTTCCATGATACAGGCAGATGTTCGCGCTCCCCGCCGCCATGAAAAGCGGCGCGAACCTTGCATACAAAAGAGCAGGCGGGGGCACACAGGTGCCCCCGCCCCTCTCAAGAGGGGCTACCGGGGAGGAAGCCGCCCCTATGGATATTGCATCGATCAGACGGTGTGGTTCTTCTGGACGTAGACCGGGAAGCTCTCGGTGCCGGACAGCTTTTTGCCGGCGGTGATCTTCACGTTCTTGTCGGTGACAACGCAGTCCAGCTCCACGTTGGGCTCGACCACGGTATCCTGCATCAGGACACAGTTCTTGACCACAGCACCCTTCTTGACCTTGACGCCGCGGAAGAGCACGCAGTTCTCCACGGTGCCCTCGATGACGCAGCCATCGGCCAGAATGGAATCCGAGACCTTGGAGCCGGTGACGTAACGGGTGGGGTTATCATCGCGGATCTTGGTGTAGATGGGGCTGCCCTTGGGGAACAGCGCTTCCAGATTGCGGTCATCGATCAGCTTCAGGTTCTCGTCAAAGTAGCTCTTCATGTCGCAGATATGAGCCACATAGCCGGTGTACTCCAAAGCATGGATGTTCAGAATGTTGACGTTGTGCGCCAGAATGTCGCGCTCGAAATAGATCAGGCCGCGGGCGGTAGCGTCCTTGACCAGCTTGATCAGGGTCTCGCGCTCCAGCACATAGATGTTCAGATCCAGATTCTGCACGCCGGAGCGGTAGTCGTTGAACAGCAGCTCGGTCACGCGGCCATCGGCATCAATGGTCAGGGTGTAGTTGTCGTTCTTGCGGCCCTCGGGGATCTCGGTCTTTTGATAGGCCACAGTCACGTCGGCACCGCTGGCCTGATGAGCAGCCAGCAGGGCGTTGAAGTCGTAGTTGACGGCGATGTTGGCATCGCTCATGACCACATACTTCTCCTTCTGGTGCTCGAGGAAGCTCAGAATGGAGCCCAGCGCCTCCACACGGCCGGAGTAGATGCGCACGCCCTTTTCTGCAAAGGGAGGCACGATGTTCAGGCCGCCGTGACGGCGTGCCATATCCCACTCGCGGCCGGTGCCCAGATGATCCATCAGGGAGTGGTAGTTTTTACGCACCACGATGGAAACGTTGGAAATGCCGCAGTTGGCCATGCTGGACAGCACAAAGTCTACCATGCGGTAACGGCCCGCAAAGGGGATCGAGGCCATTGCGCGCTCGGTCACCAGCTCGGGAACGGTATTGTCATAGCTGTTGGGGAAAATGATACCCAACGCATTGGTGTTCTGTCTCAGCATACTTCCACACCCTCCTTGACGGATTCAAACACTTTTGCGCCCTCCTTGACGGTAGCGCCTGCGCCGATGGTCAGACCGGTGCCAACGTGGGCAATAGCGCCCTCGCCGCCGACCTTTGCACCTGCGCCCACAACAACGTCCTCAGCAAGGATGCAGCGCTTGACCACGGCACCTGCCTTGACCACGACACCGTCCATCAGCACGGCGTCCTCAACGGTAGCGCCCTCTTCCACAACGACGCCTGCGCTCAGGACAGAGTGCTTGACGTTGCCGTAGATCTTGCAGCCCTCGGTGATGAGGGAGTCCTGTACAACGGCGCGCTCGCCGATCTTCTGGGCGGGCAGCACGGGGTTGCGGCTGTAAATTTTCCAAGTCTTATCAAAGATATCAATGCCGGAGTTTTCGGGGTCCAGCACTTCCATGTTGGCTTCCCACAGGCTGTCGATGGTGCCCACGTCGCGCCAGTAACCGGCAAAGCGGTAAGCGTACATCTTGCGGCCGTCACGCAGCAGGGCGGGGATGATGTTCATGCCGAAGTCGTTCTTGGAGTTGGGGTCAGCCTCGTCCTCGATCAGATACTTCTTAAGCACATCCCAGTTGAAGATGTAGATGCCCATGGATGCCAGATTGGACTTGGGCACCGGGGGCTTCTCCTGGAACTCGGTGATGCGGTCGGTCTCGTCCGCCACCATCAGGCCGAAGCGGGAAGCTTCCTTCCAGTCCACTTCCATGACGGCCACAGAGAACTCTGCGCCCTTTTCCTTGTGGAAGCGCAGGAAGTCGGCGTAGTCCTGCTTGCAGATCTGGTCGCCGGACAGGATGATGACGTACTCGGGATCATAGCTGTCGATGAAGCCGATGTTCTGATAGATGGCGTTTGCAGTGCCCTTGTACCAGTCGGTGCCGTTTGCCTGCTCGTAAGGGGGCAGGGTGTGCACACCGCCGTGCAGACGGTCCAGATCCCAGGGCTGACCGTTACCGATGTACTCGTTCAGCTTCTGGGGCTGGTACTGCGTTGCGATACCAACGGTGTCGATATCGGAGTTGACGCAGTTGGACAGCGGGAAGTCCACGATGCGGTACTTACCGCCGAAGGACACCGCAGGTTTTGCCGTCTTTTGTGTCAGCGCGTATAAGCGCGAGCCACGTCCACCGGCAAGGATCATTGCCACGATTTCTTTTGCCATAGCTTTATTCTCCCCTTTAGCATTTCCTTTTTGGAAATGATAGTCAACAGATCAGAATGTTCGTGCGTGCATCCGTGTGGGCATCCTTACTCCTTGGGTGCTTTTGCTTTGCGGGTGCGCTTTGCGGGTTTGGTTTCTGCTTCGGTCTCAGGTTTTGCTTTTGCCGCGGTCTTTGCCTTGGCGGCGGTTTTCTTTACCGGCTTGTCCGCTGCGGCCTTGGACTTGGCAGCGGCCTTTTTTGCTTTTTCCGGTTTTTCATCCGCCGTTTCGGCGGCCTTGGCCTTGGTGGTGCGGGTCTTTTTTACCGGCTTGTCGGCGTCCGGCTCGGCCTTGGCCTTGCGGGTCGTCTTTTTTACCGCCTTTTCCACGGCGCCCTTGACGGTGGATTTTTTGGCGGTCTTTTTTGCCGGTTTGTCCGTGCTGTCCTCTGCTGCCTTGCGGGTGCGCTTTGTGGGCACCTCAAAGTACAGGGTGCTCATGGGCGGCAGGGTGACGGTGATGCTCTGCTCAAAGCCGTGCTGCGGCTTTTTGTGGGTACGCACCGGCTTGTTGTGCACGGTGCCGGAGCCGCCGAAAGCGGCATCGTCACTGTTCAGGATCTCTTTATAGGTGCCGGACACCGGTGCACCGAGGGTGTAGCCCTCACGCAGGACGGGGTTGAAGTTGCAGATGACAAGGATCTGCTTACCGGCGGCGTCCTTGCGCAGGAAGGCGATGACGCTCTGCTGCGAGTCGTCCGGCACGATCCACTGGAAGCCCTCCCAGCTGTAATCGATCTGCCAGAGGGCAGGGTGCTCTTTATAGAAGGCGTTCAGGGTGCGGACGTAGTTCTGTAGCTCGGCGTGCTTGTCGTAATCCAGCAGCATCCAGTCCAGCTGCTTTGTCTCGTTCCACTCGGCAAACTGACCGAACTCCTGTCCCATGAACAGCAGCTTCTTGCCGGGGTGTGCCATCATATAGCCGAAGAAGGTGCGCAGATTGGCAAACTTGTCGTCATACTCGCCGGGCATCTTGTTCAGCAGGCTGCCCTTGCCGTGCACGACCTCATCGTGGCTGATGGGCAGCACAAAGTTCTCACTGAAAGCGTAGAAGAAGCTGAAAGTCACCTTGTTGTGGTTGCCGGAGCGGAACAGCGGGTCGGTCTTCATGTAGCTGAGCATATCGTTCATCCAGCCCATGTTCCACTTGAAGTTGAAGCCTAAACCGCCGTCCGAAGCGGGCTTTGTGACCATGGGCCACGCGGTGGACTCCTCGGCGATCATGTACTTGTGGGGGTGACGGCCTAGCACGGTGTTGTTCAGCTTGCGCAGGAAAGCGATCGCTTCAAGGTTCTCCTTGCCGCCGTCCTTATTGGGCTCCCATTCGCCCTGCTTGCGGTTGTAGTCCAGATACAGCATGGAGGCCACGGCGTCCACCCGCAGACCGTCGATGTGGTACTGCTCCAGCCAGTACAGTGCGCTGGAAATGAGGAAGCTCTGCACCTCGTTGCGGCCAAAATCGAACACCATGGTGCCCCACTCCTTGTGCTCGCCGCGCTTGGGGTTGGGGTCCTCGTAGCAGGCCTCGCCGTCAAAATTGTACAGGCCGAACTGGTCTTTGGGGAAGTGGGCGGGCACCCAGTCCATGATGACGCCAATGCCTGCGGCGTGCATCTTATCCACGAAGGCCATAAAGTCCTTGGGGGTGCCGTAGCGGCTGGTGGGTGCAAAATAGCCGGTGACCTGATAGCCCCAGCTGCCGTCAAACGGATATTCCATCACCGGCAGCAGCTCTACATGGGTATAGCCCATATCCTTGATGTACGGGATCAGCTCGTCCGCCAGCTCGGAATAGTTGTAGGGCTTGCCGCCCTCCTTCTGCTTCCAGCTTCCGGCGTGCATCTCGTAGATATTCATCGGGCCGTTGATCACGTCCGCCTTTTTCTGCGCGGTCTGCCATGCGGCGTCGTGCCATGCAAAGCCGGACAGATCATAGACCTTGCTGCCGTTGGACGGCCGGGTCTCGGCGTGGAAGGCGTAAGGATCGGCCTTGTAGACAAGGTCGCCTGCGCGGGTGGTCACGCAATATTTATAAACATCGTATTCCTTCATGCCGGGAATGAACAATTCCCACACGGAATCGCCATCAACCTTGCGCATGGGATGGCTGCCGGGCTTCCAGCTGTTGAAGTCGCCTACCACACTGATGGCTGCGGCGTGCGGTGCCCATACACGGAACACGACGCCGGACTCCCCGACCCGCGTTTCCAGATGTGCGCCGAAGTAGCGATAAGCCTCGCAGTTATTGCCCTGCTTGAACAGGTACACCGGCAGATCCGATGTATTGCTCTGAATCTTTTCTTCGGTCGGTTTCATAGACTGCTCCTCCCCGTGTGGAAGCCGAAAGCGGCTTCCACAGCTTTGTACTCTTTTATATTAAAAGGTTTTGACCAGATTTGCAAGACTTTTTGTCCAAAATTCAAATACAATTACCACAAATTTTCTGGACTTCTCTGTATGTTGTGGGCATACCATCCAAAATTTGCAGCTCGACATCGTGTAAACTGCTCATTTGCCAAATGGTTTCAGCGAAAGCGTTGCGAAAACGGGAAAGGGATCGGGGAAAGCCCGCAGACTTTCCCCGATCCCGAAATAAAAATAGTATTCTGATTAACATCAAAAGAGACCGCTGCACAGTTTGTACAGCGGTCTCTTTGCGTGGTTATTGTGTTTTGTTTACAGCTCAGCCCACAACGTAGACGTTGACCTGAATGGCGCCGTTGATAACGCTTTCGGCGTAGGTCTCGTAGAACAGGTCTACAAGGATCTGCCCCTTCTGGACGGCGATGCCGGTATCGGTGGCTACGGCGTAGCCGTAGACGAACTTGCCGTCGGTGGAGGTGATGTAGAGCTTGGTGCCGTAGGGGATCACATCCGGGTCCACAGCCACGGTGCCGTAGCCCAGACCCAGACCGGAAGAACCCTTGCCGGTGCGGGAATAGTAGCCGGTGGCCTTGCCGGTAAGCACCTTGCTATAAGAGGTGGGGGCGTTGGTGGTGCCGTCCGCACCGGTCAGGGGGGACACCGGCGCGCCTGCGCCGTAGGTCTTGATGACGTGGTCGGTGGGCTCCACCGTGGTGGTGGTATCCACAACGGTGCTGTTCTCCAGCTCGCCGTCCACATAGCGGTCACGGGTGGTCACGGTCTGCTGACCGGCTGCGCCGTGCTGCAGGGTGGTGGTGCGACCGGTATTGCGGAAGTACAGGCTGGTGTAGACATACTGGGTGTCGTAGGGGATGGCCTGGGTCTCCACACGCTCAGCGTAGTCCACGCGATGGACCACGATCTTGCTGCCGGCGGTCACAACATGATCCAGCGCCGGCTCGGTGTAGTCGTCCCCTTCAAGGGTGATACCGGCGCGCTCCAGTGCATCGGCTACGGTGCCGAACACCAGTTTGACCGGGTACTCCTGCCCGTCGGCGGTGATGCTGACGGAGAATGCACGCTCGATGTTCAGGGAGGCAAGATTGCCGCTGAACGCGGTGTAGTAGACCTCATCGCCCTCTTCAGAGCGGATGCCGGAAAGGTGCATGACCTGTGCGGGAGAAGCATCGGCATCGGTCACAAGGACCTGCCGTGCACCATTGGAGTCGGTGACGTAGGTCAGCCGCAGATTTGCAGCGGTGACGCCAAGGGTAGCCACAAGGCATACCACCATGACACAAAATGCCAGCACACGGGGAGATACTGCCTGCTTTGCGGCAGTAACTGCTTTCTTCAATTTAACGGAAGCGATACGAGACAACTCCTCTCTTTGTCGTATTTTGCGCGGCTGCGGGCAGTGCATCAGCACCCCCGGCCGCCCGGACTGCGGCGGCTGGGGATATAAGCGCCGCACAGTCAAATACGATGCTCTCTTTGGGTAAAAAGCGGAGCATCGTATTACAGGTTGGAATCCGCTTCGGGCAGACCACAAAACTGCCCAAGCACGGGCCGCATCTGCCCGTGCCGTGCCGTACGCAGGACGGCTTTTTACTTCATCCAGATAGAATTTAAACGCTGCAACGTTCGTTGCACAAACGTTATTTTACCAGACCGTAAAGCATCTGTCAAATTTGCGTCATGTGCTTTGTTAGATTTGTAACATTGTTTTTTGTGCAATTTCCACAGTGTTTTCTTTGATATTTTGGTTTTTAGGTAGTTTCCATCTGATTTTTTCCTTTTTTCTGCGTGTGATTTGTTCATGAATTTTTAACATTTGTGCCGGCTTCTTTCCCTGCAAATAAGGCCGCAGCGGCGGCCGCTGCGCTCAAAACAAGCTGCCCCACATCGCGGGTTTTGCATAGAAAACCTGCAAGGGAATTACCCGCTTCCGGCAGGGGAAAACGGCCTGTATTTGCGGTGCAAAAACCCCGTTTAGCAAAATGCCGAAGAGCAGAAAATTTCACATTTTCTGTACACTCTGGATAGTTTTGCACCTCCAGCGGTACAATCGGGACAGCAAACAGAAAAGGAGGTTTTGCATGGAGATCGAGATCCTCAAGCAGCAGTGCGGCGGCACCGAATTTGTGCCCCAGCCGCACCGGCTGCACCTTGGCGCACAGAACGCCGAGGGGGTGGACCGGCTGCAGTTCATCCTGCCCGCAGCGTGGGCGGGGTGCACCATGGCGCTGTACCTGCGCCGCAGCGATGGGGTGCAGCTGGCGGCTATTCCGCTGGACACCGACGGCAGCGTGACGGTGGACCGCCGCCTGACCGGCAGCGTGCGGGGACAGTGGATGCTGGCCGCCATGGGCAGCGGCGGCTACACCGCCTACACCCGCCCCGGCAGCTACGATGTGTACGCCACCCTGCCTACGGACGGCGGCAGCGAGGAGCTGCCGCCCTCGGTGTACGAGCAGTTCGTGGCCCGCGTGCTGGAAAGTGCCCGCGCCGCAGCGGAGAGCGCCCGCCGCGCCGAGAACGGCGCAGCAGACACCGCCGTACAGGCGGCGCTGGCGCAAAAGGCGGCGGACAAAATTCTGGCCGACCGCACCGATGCCGATGCCTGCGCAAAGCGGGCGGAGGACGCCGCGCTGCGTGCCGAGAGCTACGCGCCCAAGGACGGCACCGTGCTGAGCGTGAACAGCAAGGGCGGCGCGGTGCATTTGGACGCACAGGATGTGGAAGCGGTGCCGCTCCCGGCGCAGCCTTTGCCCGGCGAGGTGGTGCGCATCCTCAGTGTGGATACCGCCACCGGCGCGGTACAGACCGACACCACCCCGCTGCCGAACCTGCGCCCCTATGTGCGCAGCGAGACCGTGCCCACGGCGGCAACGCCCGGCGCGGTGCGGGCAGACGGGCAGTACGGTGTTGCGGTGCGGGCAGATGCCACCCTGACTACCGTGCCCGCCACGGCGGCACAGCTGGACCGCATGACCGAGGCCTACGCGCCCCTGACCCCGGCGCTGCTGCCCTACGGTGTAAAAAAGGCGCTGACCAGTGCCGCCGGGGCAGCAAGCTGGTCGGCGCAGGAAAAGACGGCAGCACTGTTGCAGCTGGGTGCAGATGACCGGTTTTATTCTAAGGCGGAGGCAGACCGGAAATTCAGCACGGGCTACACACTGCCGTGTGCCACCGCAGCCGTGCTGGGCGGCGTAAAGCCCGGGCGGGGGTTAACCGTGAGCGCGGACGGCACGCTGGAAGTGACAGCGGAAAACCTTGACACAGTGCTGGGTTTTAGTCTGGCCGAAAAACTGAAACGACTGGAAAGGATGATGGACATGGACGGAAAGCTGGTATACACCGGTGCGGGCACTGCGGGCAAGGCCGCAACGAGCCTGACCGTGCCGGAGACGGTGGATTACATTGTGGTGCGGATGGTGGCACCCACGGCAGAAAACAGCACGACCCCGGTCGCCGCTGCTGCGGAGTACGGCAGCACCCGCATTGTGCGGGGCGGCACGGCGGTGGCCATGGTGGGCGGTGTAAGCTATGACTTCAGCAACGGCGTGAAGTGTAGCGGTGCAGCGCCTGTGCGGATGAGCTTTGCAGCCAGCGGCGTGCTGAGTATCGGCGTTGTGAGAACGGACTCGAGCCTCAGCTTTGAGTACCCCTTTAACGTAGAGGGTTACCAGTATGTGTAAGGGTGGGGTGCAGCATGAATGAGATGACCATCCGGCTGGAGCGCAACGGCGCGGCAGCAGTGCCCGGCGGGCAGCTGCTGCTGGGCTACGCGGGCAACCGGGGCAACTATCGGCTGCGCATTGAGCAGCGGGGCGAGTGGAAGGGGCTGACCGTATGCGCCCACTGGCACACCCCCGGCGCAAGCGCGGCCACGCTGGTGGAAAACGGTGTGCTGACCGTTCCGGCGGCGGTAACGGCAATGCCCGGAGTGGGCTGCATCACCTTTGAGGGTACGGACGGCAGCCGTACTGTGACAAGCGCCGATGTGCGGTGCAAAGTATGTGCCAACAGCGGCACGGCAGAGGGCGCGATGCCTGCACCGGACACCCCGGCGTGGGAGGCGCTGGTAGGGCTGCTGGGAACCGGCGGCATTACCACCGCGGAAAAGCGGGAACTGCTGGCGATCCTGCGGCTTCTGGCGGCGGGCAATGATGCAGCCATGGCCGCCTATGACCGCTTGGCGGCGCTGTGGAGCATCACGCAGCCGGAAAAGCCGGAAAACAAGACGACTGCCCGGCTGAGCCTTGCAGTGCTGGGCAGAATGATCCTTGGAAGGAGTTAATATGAGCTACGTAAAACAGAATTTTGTGGACGGCCAGACTCTGACGGCTGCCCACCTGAACCACATGGAAGCGGGCATTGCGGCAGCCGCAGGGGTAAAGGGCGATAAGGGCGACCCGGGCGAGGGAGTGAGTGAAACTGCGAAAGAGCTGCTGCTGAACCTGTTTGAGAATGCAGCCTACAAAACCAGCGATGCACAAGATACCCTGAACGCCTTGCGTGTAGAGTGGGGCAGAAGTGCACAGGATATTCCGGTGCAGAGCGTGAGCCTGAGCAGCAGCGCCCTGACCCTGAACGAGGGCGAAAGCAAGACCCTGACGGCTACCGTGCTGCCCGCAAACGCCACCAGCCATGTAGTGGTGTGGCGCGTTGCACCTGCCGGGTTTGTCACGGTGGCAAACGGCGTGGTGACGGGCATCAAAGCGGGCAGCTGCACCGTGACTGCCACCGCAGGCGGCAAGAGTGCAAGCTGTACGGTGACGGTGGCAGAGGTGGAGACGGCGCAGCTGCTCTACGACCTGCCCGGTGAAACGGCACTGACAAAGGGCATTGATACCGGTGTAAAGATGCTGGAGCACGCGGGCACTGAGACACCGCAGTACACCATTTTGCTGGATGCAAAGGCCAGCGACAGCTTTAACGACAAAGCATGGATCGTGTTTGTGCACTGCATGACCGAGACCGGCGATAACTTCAATCTGCCGGGTATCAACATCAATCTGAACCCCAACAACGGCACCACCAGTATTGCTTATTACGACTATTGCGATGTGACGCTATCGGACAGTGTTGCGCACCTCAAGACCCGCACACGGTACGTGATCCAGCTGGACGGCCAGAAGTATCGCGGCGGCAGCACCCACTGCACGCTGAGTGGCTGGAAGGTAACCAAACATACCCTTACGGATGTGCCGGAGAGCCTGCTGATCGGTGGTGCTCCGGGCACGAATGGCGGCGAGATGACCCGCTGCTGGGACGGCACACTGTACCAGTGTAAGGTGTACAAAGGACTGCTGAGCGATACGAAGATCAACAAGTTCATTCAGGAGGGCACGGTATGATCTATGATGTACATGGTGATCCCCTCGGTACAGCAAGCGGCAACGTGCTGTACGGGAAGAAATATGTGGCCTGCGGAGACAGCTTTACCGCAGGCGACGCGACCGGCTACACGGATGCTGCCGGCAACACCGGCATGAACTCGGATTTTTACGACCAGAAGCTGAAAGCATGGAAAACATACCCGTGGTGGATCGCGAAGCGCAACGACATGACGCTGGTGAACGAGGCTGTGAGCGGCTCTGTGTTCACCAATATCACCGGGCGGCTTTCGCCGTTCTCGGTGGAGCGGTACAAGGCCGTACCGAAGGATGCGGACTACATCACCCTGATGTTCGGTCTGAACGAGTGCGAGCCGGACACGGCACAGGGCTTTGACCCGACCGCCATTGTCGGCACTAAAACAGATACCACCAACACAACGGTGTGGGGCGCGTACAATATCGTTTTTGAGTATCTGATGAAGAACATCCCCTACGCGAAGCTGGGCGTGATCCTTGCGGACGGATGGATGAGTGCAGCCTACCGGACAACGGTGAAGGAGATCTGTGCCTACTGGGGTGTACCGGTACTGGACCTGAACGACGAGCAGCACCCGCTGCTGCTGACCGCACACAGCGCAGGACGCGCGGACGCCAGCCCTACGGCAAAGCAGCTGCGCAACGATGCCTTTCAACTTGCCCTCTACAACGGCCATCCGGGTCTGCGGGCGCATGAGTACCGCAGCACCATCATTGAGAACTGGATGCGGGGACTGTGATGCGGAAAGGAGGCAGAGAGATGATCCGAAAGTACAGCCTTGCCAAGGACGGGGCAAAGTTGCTTGCACCGGACTTTAAGGTGCGGGAGCTGCGCTGCCGGGACGGCAGCGACACCGTTATGGTGGACGAGGCGCTGACCGTGGTGCTGCAATGCATCCGGGAGCACTTCGGCAAGGCGGTGGTGATCACCAGCGGCTACCGGACGGCGGCGCACAACGCGGCCGTGGGCGGTGCCAAGAGCAGCCAGCACCTGCTGGGCCGGGCGGCAGACATCCGGGTGCAGGGAGTAAGCGTGGAGGACGTAGCCGCCTACGCCGAAAGCCTGATGCCGGACTGGGGCGGCGTGGGACGCTACCCGGTGAAGGCGGGCAGAGCCACCGGCTGGGTACACGTGGACACCCGGGCGACAAAGAGCAGATGGAGGGGGTGAGCGCAATGACAAGCATCATCTCAGCCATCATCGCAGGTGCGGTGACCCTGATCGGCGTGCTGATCGCCAACGGAAAAAGCCAAGCGGTGACCGACACAAAGCTGGAGGAACTGACCCGGGAGGTGCGGGAGCATAACAACTTTGCCCGCCGCGTACCCATTTTAGAAGAACAGATGAAGGTGGCCAACCACCGCATCGCAGATTTAGAGAAAGAGAGGAACTGAACCTATGAACGATACCCATTGCAAAATTTCTGCCGCCACCCTGGCGCGCACGGCTGTGCTGGCGCTGGCACTGACCAACCAGGTGCTGAGCGCCTGCGGCAAGCCCATGCTGCCCATCGAGAGCGCCACCGTGGAGCAGCTGGTGACCACCGGCCTGACCGTGACCGCCGCCCTTGTGAACTGGTGGAAGAATAACTCCTTCACCCCGGAGGCCATCAAGGCCGATGGCTATCTGGAACAGCTGCGGGAGAAAAAGTAAAGGCTGCCGGGCAGACGGGACGATTTAGAATGGCTTCCGCTGCGCTCTAGCCATGTTTAGCGGAAGAATATTTGAAATTTGGGGTTCTGAAAAGCCTGCGGGCTTTTCAGAACCCCTTTTTCACGGAAGGATTTTGGGAACGAACTCCCTCAGTCAAAACCTGACGGTTTTGACAGCTCCCTCGGAGAGGGAGCCTCTGGCGCGCAGCGCCTGAAGGGGGGCTTTCTAAGTCTCCCAACAAAAAAACTCCCCCGGCAGTTGCCGGAGGAGCATTCATTTTTCTATTTTAAACACGGATGCGCCGCCCTGACATGGTGCGCAGCCGGTCTTACTTCAGGAACTTTGCCACGGCGCGGGCGACGATGCCGCCCAGAATGCCGGACACCAGAAATTCGGCTACGCCCTGCACGCCGACCAGCAGCACCACGAACATGAAGGGATTGGCAGCGCCCTTGACGGACACCAGATTCTGCACATAGTCGCAGCCGTAGAAAGCCAGCACGATGTAGCCCATGAAGAACAGGGTGTTCAGGGCGGGTGCGGTCATGGCGCTGAGGATGTAGCTCCAGGTGCGGGACTTATCCAGCTTCTGCAGGCCCTTGAAGATCAGGCCGCAGCACAGACCCATGAGCACACGCATACCCACGCACAGGATAAAGGTGTTCAGCGGGCTGACCTGAAACAGTGCACCAGTCATGGCAGATGCGCCGGTGATGGCATCGTAGAAGCTCACAGCGCCGAACACGCCGCCCAGCAGGGCACCCACGGCGGGGCCCATGGTGATGGCGCCCACGGCGATAGGCAGGGTGAGGAAGCTCATGTACAGCGGGCCCACGGGCACACTGCCCAGACCGACAAGCTTCATCACCAGTTCAATGGCCACCAGCAGGGCCACACGGGTCAGAGTCTTCGTATTGGTATTCTTCATAATTCAGTTTTCCTCCTGCTGCCGTTCCGCCCTTTTTGTCGGATACGGCGCAAACCTGCCCGCTCTGTGCGGGTTTTAGGTGAATATTCAAATCTTTGGAAGCGCGTAGTTGTCAGGGCGTGTTCCAGAGAAAAATGCGTTAAAATCTGTCACCGGGGAAGCGTACCCCAGCGCTGCGGCGCGCCACCGTGAGCACCCGGCTCACCGCGATGCTGGTATCCAGCATCCGGGCACACAGCTCCTGGTCTCCGGTGGTTATGGCGCGGTAAAAGGCCTCGAACTCTGCCGCCTGCCGGGGACGGTCCCCGTTCAGGTTGTAGTGCTCCTCCTTGCCCTCGTTGGGGTGGAAGGTTACGCCGCCGCAGTAGTTCGGGGTGGATTTTTGCAGAATGTAGCCCTTTGTGCCCTGAATGATGCAGCGGGCAGGGGCTGCGCAGTCCTTGGCGGCAAGGCTTACCGCCTTGAAGCCGCTGTAATCCATCATTAGCACACCGCTGGTGTCGATATTGCGCTCCATGTTGGCGGCATACACCGCCTTGTTGGGCTCACCGAACAGACCCACGATGTAGCTGACGTTGTACACGCCCAAGTCCATCAGTGCGCCGCCCGCGCACAGCGGGTCGAACACCGGCGGGGTCTGGCCGGCGCAAAAGGCATCGTACCGGCTGGAATACTGACTGAAGCTGCACTGTACCATGCGCACTGTACCCACCCGGGGCAGCAGCTCCCGGAGCTTTGCGTAGTTGGGCTGGTACTGGGTGGTCATAGCCTCAAAGAGGAACAGCCGCTTGCGCTGTGCCAGCGCAGCCAGTTCCTCGGTCTCGGCGGCGGTCACCGCCATGGGCTTTTCCACAATGACGTGCTTGCCCGCCTCCAGCGCCACCCGGGCGTAGCGGGCGTGCTGCAAATTGGGCACGGCGATGTAGATCGCGTCTACCCATTGCAGCAGCTCAAAATAATTGGTGGTGTACTGTGGGATCTGATATTGCGCACACAGCTCTGCGGCTTTTGCCGCCGAGCGTGGGGTGCTGCACACCGCCTGCACAGTAAACGGCGTGTGCTCCACAAGCCATGGCAAAAATTCCTGCACGATCTTACCCGTGCCAAGAATGCCCAGTTTCATAATGCTCTCCCTTATCCTCTTGTCCCCTCAGCCTACCAGCGTCTCCGGCTCGCGGCGGGTGCGGCGGTTGGGGTACGGGTGCTTTGCCCGGGGGCGTCCCTGCTGACCGTAGTGTCTGCCGCCGCCATGGCTGCGGCTGTGCTCCTGCGGGGCGTTCAGCTGGTACAGCAGTGCCAGCCCCTTCATCAGCAGCTCCGGGTCATAGGCCAGGGGGTGGCGGCACAGCGGGGTGACGTACTTTGCCAGCCCGCCGGTGACCACCAGCGTGGCCGGGCTGCCCAATTCCTCTTCAATGCGCTGCACCATGCCGTCAATGAGCACGGCGGTGCCCAGCACCGAGCCGGACAGCATACAGCTTTCGGTATTGGTGCCAATGGCTTTTTTCGGGGAGCCCAGATGCACCTGCGGCAGCTGGGCACAGCGCTCGCCCAGTGCGCGCAGCCCGGTGGAAAGGCCGGGGCAGATCACGCCGCCCCGGAATACCCGATCCTTGTCCACCACATTAAAGGTGGTGGCGGTGCCAAGGTCTACCGTGACCACTGGCAGCGGAAAGTTTGCCGCCGCGTAGGCGGCATCCACCAGCCGGTCCTTGCCCACGGCGCGGGGCTCGTCCACCCCTATGGTCAGCCCGGTGCGGATGTCCGGCGAAACGATGACCGGCTTTTTGCCGGTATAGTGACGGGCGCACTCGGCCAGTGCCCCGGTGATCTGGGGCACTACGCTGGTAAGCACCGCACCCTCAAAGCGCATGGGGCGCTCCGGGTGGCGGCGGTGCGCAAAAATTTTATCCATCTCGGCACGATATTCCGCAGCCGTGCGGGTGCGCACCGTGTCCATGCGCGCCACAAAGCATACACGTCCGTCCCGGATGCCCCCAAGGGCGACGGTGGTGTTGCCTATATCAATGGCTAAGATCATAATTCTGTTTTCCTTTTCAAAGTAAAAGAAAAGAACCGGTTTGCTCTTTGTCAAGCGTATTTTACCGCATTTTTGCTCAGGATACAAGTTCCCGGCAAAGATTTTGTTGTGCTGGTGGAAGTTTTGCATTATACTAAGATAAGATATGTGGAAAAGAACTGTTTTTCCGGGAGGTAAACGAACCATGGATCTGAACGGCAAGTGCGTCCTGCTGGGCGTGAGCGGCGGCATTGCCGCCTATAAGATGGCCAACGTGGCCAGTGCACTGCGCAAGCTGGGGGCAGATGTGGAGGTCATCATGACCAAAAACGCCACCCAGTTCATCACCCCTCTCACCTTTGAGACCCTGACCGGCCACAAGTGCATGGTGGACACCTTTGACCGGGATTTCAAGTTTGAGGTCACCCACATCTCGCTGGCAAAAAAGGCGGATGTGATCCTTGTAGCCCCTGCCACCGCCAACGTCATTGCCAAAATGGCGCACGGCATTGCGGACGATATGCTTACCACCGTGGTGCTGGCCGCTAAGTGCCCGAAGCTGGTAGCCCCCGCCATGAACACCGGGATGCTGGAAAACCCCATCACGCAGGATAACCTTGCCACGCTGGAGCGGTACGGCTTTACTGTCATCCCCTCCGAAAGCGGCGTGCTGGCCTGCAAGGATGTGGGCAGCGGACGCCTGCCCAAGGAGGAAGTGCTGCTGGAGCACATTCTGCACACCATCGCCCGCCCGAAGGACTTAGCAGGGGTGCGCATCGCGGTGACTGCCGGCCCCACGCAGGAGGCGCTGGACCCGGTGCGCTACCTGACCAACCACTCCACCGGCAAGATGGGCTACGCCCTTGCCCGCGCCGCCGCCATGCGGGGCGCCGAAGTGACCCTGATCCATGGGCAGACCGCGCTGCCGCCGGTCAAGTTCACCACCGATGTGCCGGTGACCACCGCCCGGCAGATGTACGAGGCGGTGACGGACCGCTTTGACACCACCGATGTGCTCATCATGGCCGCTGCCGTGGCGGACTACCGCCCCGCCACCGTGGCAGACGACAAGATCAAAAAGAAGGAGGGCGACCTTTCCATCCCCGTGGAGCGCACCGAGGATATCCTTGGCACCATCGGCCCCCGCAAGACCCACCAGTTCCTGTGCGGTTTTTCCATGGAGACCCGGGATCTTGTGGAAAACTCTTCCGCGAAACTTGCCAAGAAAAATCTGGACATGGTGGTGGCAAACAACCTCAAGGTGGCCGGTGCAGGCTTTGGGGTGGACACCAACGTGGTCACCTTCATCACCCCGGACGGCACCCGGGAACTGCCTTTGATGAGCAAGGCAGACGTGGCCGATGCCATTCTGGACGAGATCCTGCAGCGGCGGGCAAAGTAATACTGCCGGGATTTTGTTGTACACATATCACAAAATTCACAAAAAAATTATGGTTCTTTCCGAAAATTCGGCCTTACCTGTTTATTTTATGCTGCAAAAAATATATAATAAGAGTGTGTCCCCATATTTGGAAGGAATCGGTCTGCGCTGCAGCCGTTAATATTTGGAGGAGAGCCTTACTATGTTCATGTACTCGGATTATAGCCAGCATCTGCTGGACCATGTAAAGAAGATCCATTTTATCGGCTGCGGCGGCAGCGGAATGTACCCGCTGATCCAGATCTTGGCTGCCAAGGGCTACGAGCTGTCCGGCAGCGATGTGCTGGACGGCAGCATCATCCGCTACGAGCGGGAGATGGGCGTGAAGGTCAGCCTTGGCCACAATGCGGATAACGTTGTCGGTGCGGACATGGTGGTGTACTCTGCCGCCATCTCCAAGGATAACGTGGAGCTGAACGCAGCCGCCTCCTACGGCATTCCCACCGTGGAGCGCAGTGTGCTGCTGGGCTATGTGAGCCGCCTGTACAAGCAGAGCATCTGCGTGTCCGGCACCCACGGCAAGACCACTACCACCTCCATGATCACCACTGCGCTGGAACTGGCAGGGCGCGATCCCTCTGCCGTCATCGGCGGCAAGCTGCCCCTCATCAACGGATACGGCAAGGCCGGCAAGGGCGATGATATCGTTATCGAGGCCTGCGAGTTTGCCGAGACCTTCCTGAAGCTGACCCCCTACCTGTCTGTGGTGCTGAACATCGACAACGACCATCTGGACTACTACGGCAGCATGGGTGAGCTGAAGTTCGCCTTCAAGCGCTTTGCCCTGATGACCCAGTTCATGATCTTTGCCAACGCCGACGATAAGAACACCATGGACGTGATGTACACACTGGATCGCCGGGTGCGCACCTTTGCCATCGACAACCACGCCGACTACCGCGCTATCAACGTCAACGAGTATAAGCCCGGCTTCTTTGAGTTCGACCTGAAGGAGTGGAATACGACCGACACCACCCGCATCCGCCTGTCCGTGCCCGGCCGCCACAATATTTATAATGCACTGGCCATGTGCGCCGTGTGCCGCTTTGTGGGTCTGAGCGCAGAGCAGTGCGCCGAAGCTGCCCTGAACTTCAAGGGCGCAGGCCGCCGCTTTGAGGTGTACGGTGAGTGCAACGGTGCGCTGGTCATCGACGACTACGCCCACCACCCCACCGAGCTGCGCGCCACCCTGAACACCGCCAAGGAGATGGGCTACAAGCGCCTGATCGCCGTCCACCAGCCGTTTACATACAGCCGCACCAAGATGCTGTTCAACGACTTTGTGGATGTGCTCAAGATCCCGGACATCACGGTGCTGACCCCCATCATGGGCAGCCGCGAGCCCAACGACCCCACCATTACCAGCGCAAAGCTGGCAGCGCAGATCCCCGGCTCCGTGCTGGTGAACAGCCTGCAGGAAGCCGCCGACTGGGTAAAGCAGAACGCCCAGCCCGGCGATCTGGTCATCACCCTCGGCTGCGGCGATATCTATAAAGCCAGCAAGATGATGGTGGAAAAGGATCAGTAAGTTTATTTAAAAGGGACACCGGACAGCCTGCGGGCTGTCCGGTGTCCTTTTTTAGATACAGCGGCTGCTGTCAGGTGTCATCGTAATGTCCGCGGCAGGAAACGATAAACACAATGCCGTTTTCTTCGTAGTAAACGATGCGGTTCACATCGTCGATACGGCGGCTCCACCAGCCGCTGAGCGTACCGCGCAGCGGTTCCGGCTTGCCGATGCCGTCAAAGGCGTTGCGGGAGATATCTTTGATCAGCGCGTTGATGCGTTTCAATGTCTTTTTGTCCTGCATCTGCCAATAAAGATAATCCTCCCATGCGCGATCCTCCCACAGCAACCGCATCAGGCTTCCTCGATGAGATCATGCGGGGCAAAATGCGCCTTGCCGCTGCGCACATCCCGCATGATGCCTTCCAGATAACGCTGATTGGCAGAGGAATAAAAGGGGTCTGCGGTCAGCTCGAACGGAATGCGCTTTTCCCGGGCGCAGGCCTTGAGAAAGATCGTGATAGCCGTGTTCATACTCAGGCCGATCTCGTCAAAGGTCTGTTCTGCTTCATGCTTCACGGCATCATCCACGCGTACACTGATCTGTGCCATATCCAGCACCTCCTTCTTTCTTTGATTTTACCACATGAGAAAGCAAAATGCAATCAAGATGCTTTCTTTTTATTGTATGCTTTTCACCCTGAAATATTCCCGCAGACGCAGAAGCGCCCCGCAGTCATTCGGCTGCGGGGCGCTTCTGCGTCTCTATCTACGATTCTGGAAGGATGTTGGCATTATCAGAACTTGAACAGGTCCACGATGCGCTGCCACAGGCGGGTGAAGATGTTGCCCTCCTTCACCGTCTCAGTCTCAGCCACAACATTGTTGGCAGAGGCCACGGTCTCGGCGGTCTTGTAGACAAACTTCACGCTGCTCTCAGCGTCCTCGGGTGCACCGGCAAAGCTGGTGTAGCTTTCCAGCCGGTCGCTCATCTCGTCCAGCACGGTCTTAAGGCCGTGCAGCTGATCCTGATCCAGTGCGCCGGTCAGCTTGGAGATGCCCTCCTCGTTGAACTGGTTCAGGCCATCGTTCAGCTGATGGGTGCCGTCGTTCAGCTGGCTTGCGCCCTCGTTCAGGGTGTTCACACCGTCGTACAGGGTCTTGGTACCGGCGGCAAGCTGTGCGCTGCCGTCCTTGGCAGAATGGGCACCATCTGCGGCGGTCTGCACACCGGCGGTGTACTGACCCACGCTGGAAACGAAGTACTGGATCTTGGAAAGGCTGTCCTTCAGGGCGCGCACATCCGCGATATCCTGACTGTTCTCTACCTGATACTTCAGCTCTGCCTTGGCGGTGTCCTTAGCCTCCTGACTGGTCAGCAGCTGCACCAGACCGCACAGCATGGAGGGGTCGTAGTTCTGCATCAGGTGCAGAGCAGCCTCCAGATCATGGTTCGTCTTGGTAGCGGAAAGGTACAGCGCCAGATCCAGCTGGCTGTCCTTGAAGCTGGGCGCCTGCTCCCAGATGGTGCGCACCATCTTGCGGCGGCCGGCAGCCAGCGTCTTGTCGTTGATGGTCAGAATGTTGTCGATGACCGCGGCGTAGTTATCCCAGGTCATATCAGTGTCGATCAGACCGCCCTCTTTCAGGGTCTTGTTGGCAGAAGCCAGCACGCCGTCCGCCACCTGCTGTGCGCCGCTGTTCAGGGCGCTGTTGTTGGAGCTCAGGGTGTCCAGACCGGTGGTCAGCTGCCCCAGACCCTCGTCCAGTGCGGCTGCACCATTGTTCAGGGTGTTGGCGCCGTCCAGCAGTGCCAGCACGCCGCTGGCCAGCTGACTGGTGCCATCCTCCAGCTGAGAAGCGCCGTCCAGCAGCTGGCTCATGGCATCGTTCAGCTGGTTGATGCCGTCGGTCAGGTCGTTGATGCTGCTCAGGTCAAACACATTGTCAGTGCCCAGAGCCGCAGCGCTGGTGGCGCAGGCCATCATCACCTGCGGGCAGGTCAGCCCGGTGACATCTGCTTCCACCGTGATGGTGTCCTGCAGATAGTCCTCAATGGTGTCCAGCTCGTCCGGCAGCAGACCGGACAGGGAATCCTTCACGCCCGGCAGGGTGACAAAGGCAGCCACATTGCTCTTGGCGGCGCTTTCCACCAGACCGTGGGCAGCCACCACGTTGGTGGCATCCTGCCCGAAGATCACGCCCACAGCGGTGACCAGCGGGGTGACGATGGTGCGGTCAGTGCCGTTTACGTTCACGGTGCCGGTCTCGTTGTTCTTCAGGGCGATGGTCATGGTCAGATGACCGCTCTTGCCGATCAGATCTTCCAGTGCGGCTTCCTGACCGTCCAGCGCGTAGGTGACGGTAGCCTGAATGGGCAGGGCGCGGGTAGTGTCACCTTTATAATACACATCGGTATCATCGGTGTTCCACACCAGCTTTTCGCCGTCCTGTGTGAACTCGGCGCTGCTCTCGGTGTTCTGGATATTGGTCAGGGTGCTCTGGTCGGTCACTTTGGATAGACCGGAGGCGCTGTAAACATGCTCGCTGACGGTGGTGCTCTGGATGGAGCCATCGGCGTTCATCACAGCGTACACGGTCTCAGACTTGGTAAAGCTGCTGCCGCCTGCGGCAAAAGCCGGGGCTGCACAGCTGGCGGCAAGGGCAACTGCCAGCGCCGCACTGGCGAAACGAAGCGATTTTTTCATAACGCATTACTCCTTTTCAGACTTCTTGGCGTTGGCAGATTCAGGCACCATCCACTTCAGGGTGGTGTGACGGATGATCCAGTCACACAGCATCAGGGCGGCGGGCAGCACCAACAGAATGACCAGCATACTGATCAGAGCGCCGCGGGAGATCAGCAGGCAGATGCTCCGCAGCAGTTCCATCTTACTGATGGCGGCCACGCCGACCGTAGCGGCAAAGAAGGTCAGGCCGCTGGTCAGGATGGACTGGCTGCAATGCTCCAGCGACTGCTGGGCAGCTTCCTTGGGGGTGCGGCCAAAGGCGCGCTCCTCGTGATAACGAGTGGTCATCAGGATGGAGTAGTCCACGGTAGCGCCCAGCTGGATGGTACCGATAACGATGCTGGCGATAAAGGGCAGCTGCGTACCGGTAAAGTACGGGATGCCCATATTGATGGCAATTGCGGCTTCGATGCTGGCAACCAGCAGCACCGGGATGGAGATACTCTTGAAGGAGATGGCGATGATGACCAGCACGGCCATGATCGACCAGACGTTGACGTTCTTGAAGTCCACGTCTGCCACCTCGATCAGGTCTTTGGTCATAGCGCCTTCACCGGTGATAACGCCCTCGGGATCTACATTTTTGATCAGGCCGATCATCTTGTCCAGCTGGCTGTTGATGGCATCCGTGCCGGTCTTGTAGGAGCTGTTGGCCAAAATCAGCTTGTAGCCGCCGGACTGCAGGATCTCCATCACGCTGTCGGGCAGCAGCTCGGTGTCAAAGCCGGGGCCGGTGATGGAATCCAGACTTACCACCTGCGTGATACCGTCCACATCCTTCAGCTCATCGCACAGGTCGGACACCTGCGTAGCGGTCAGATCGTCATGCACCAAAATGAAGTGGCTGGTGGTCATGCCGAAGTCCTCGCCCAGCTTGTTGGTGCCTACGATGCCGGTCAGGTCCTGAGGCAGGGAGTCGAACAGGGTGTAGTACACGCTGGTCTTGTTCTGCGCAATGGCAAAGGGGATAAGGATGAGGATAAAGACGGCCACGATGGGCACGGAATGCTTGGAAACAAAGTAGCTCAGCTTGGTCAGCCGGGGGATAACGGTGCGATGCTTGTATTTTTCCACCCACTTATCAAAGGTAAGGATCAAAGAGGGCAGAATGACCACGGTGCAGATAACGCCCAGTGCCACGCCCTTTGCCATGACAAGGCCGATATCGCGGCCCAGCGTCAGACGCATGGCGCACAGTGCAAGGAAGCCTGCAATGGTGGTCAGACTGGAAGCGGAGATGGAGGTCATAGTCTTGCAGATGGCGCTGACCATGGCTTCTTCATTGGTGGAGCGCAGCTCCTTTTCTTCCTCATAGCGGTGCAGCAGGAAGATGGAGAAGTCCATCGTAACGCCCAGCTGCAGCACGGTGGCAAGCGCCTCGGTGATGTAGCTGATCTGCCCCAGAAAGATGTTGGTGCCGAAGTTGTACGCGATGGGGAACAGCAGACCCAGCATGAACAGCAGCGGGGTGAGGGTGCTTTCCAGCGAGAGGAACAGCACCAGCAGGCTGGCGCCCACGGCGATCAGGATGTACAGGGGCATTTCCTGATTGACCAGCGCCTTGGTGTCCTGCAGAATGACACTCATGCCGCCGAAGAAGCAGTCCTTACGCAGCAGCTTTTCGATCTGCTTAACGGCTTCCATGGTCTCGTCGCTGGCGCTGGGGGCGTCAAAGCGGACGATCAGCATGGTGGAATCGTTTTTGCCGAACATGAACTGCTGCACATCGGCAGGCAGCATGGCGGTGGGGATGTTGGGGTCGATCACATCGCTGAGCCAGAAGGTCTGGGTGACGCCGGGCACGGCTTCTATCTCCTTTTTCATAGCGATGAGTTCATTGGTTGGCAGGCCCTCTACCGTGATCATACCGGTGGAGGCCAGATGGAAATCGTCCTCAAGGGCTACCTCGCCGATCATGGAGTCCAGATCCTGCGGCAGGTAGGTGAGGATGTCATAATTGATGCGGGTGGCAATGGCGCCGATCGCGGAAGGGATCAACAGCAGCACGGCTACTGTTAAGATCAGCTTGCGCAGACGCACGATGCCTTGTGCGATCTTTTTCATGAGAACCCTCCAGAATAGAAAGTTGATTGGGAAAGCCCGCGAAACTGACCACCGGTCATCTTCCGGGCAAACACTATTATATCCACCCCGGGCAGAGTGTCAAGCAGGAAAAGTGACCGAAAGTCAGTTTTTTTATCACCTGCAAAAAATTGTATAGCAAACCGGGCTTGCACAAACGGCCAAGGACTGCTAAACTAAGGTACGCAGACCGGACGCAGCACATACCTGCGTCTAAATTCAGAGAAAAGAGGAATCTACCCAGAGCATGAGCACCGTGGAAGGTAAGAAACAGGAAAAGCGCCGCGCCCTGCTGGATGCAGCCTACGAGCTGTTTCTGGAGCGGGGCACCGCCAAGACCAGCGTGGAGGATATCACCAGCCGGGCAAAGGTGGGCAAAGGCACGTTTTACCTGTATTTTCAGGATAAGGGCGCGGTGATGCAGGCGCTGCTGGGGCGGGTGAGCTACCAGCTGCTGAGCGATGCCTGCCTTGCGGTCGAGCAGCACCCCGAGCTGCCCGACTTTACCGCGCAGGTAGTGTTCGTCATCGACCATATCATCGAGGCTTTGCGGCAGGATGCGCTGGTGCTGCGGTTTCTGGAGCGCAACTTCGTCTGGCCCGGGCTGGACCAGATCGAAGCCAGCAGGGAAGCCGAGCCCCTGATGCGCAAGCTGCTGGCCATTGTGCTTTCCAGCCCGGAAATGGCGGGCCGCACCGAGCGGGAGGTCTACCAGCGCATCACCGCCTTGGGCAGTATGTGTATGTCGGTGTGCTATTCCAGCATTCTGGAGGGCAAGCCGGACAACATCGACGCCATGAAGCCGGTGCTGTACGATATCATCCGCCGGGCACTTTCGCCGGAAAAGTAAAAAAGAACGCATAAAAAAGCACAAAAGGTCTTGCTTTTTGCAAAAAGCTGTGGTAAACTATCCAAGTCGATATGACATGGACGGTTAGCTCAGCTGGTAGAGCATCTGCTTGACGTGCAGGAGGTCACAGGTTCGAGTCCTGTACCGTCCACCATACAGTTCGTACTCGAACCCGATTCTTTACGAGAAAGGGTTCGGGTATTTTTTTTGCAACATTGGGACTCAATTGTTTTGGAGGATTCTGTGCTTGTCAAATTAAAGACTCTTTTTCGAACAGCTTATAATTTTTTCAATCGCATCCGACTGAAAAACACGGATGTTACGTTGATTGCCAGTAACTGCAATGGCTGTTGCATTCTGCATGATCTCGGTTTGAAATTTAATTCACCCTTTGTGAATCTATGGATCGAGCCTTCTGACTTTATAAAACTCTGCGAAAATCTGAAAGATTATCTCCAATACGACCTTGTATTTATTACACCCGCCGAAAAAGAAATCACTTACCCTGTTGCATTGCTGAAGGACATTAAGTTATACTTTCAGCATTATTCTTCCGAAGAGGAAGCCTCTCTCGCTTGGAATCGTCGAAAAGGTCGAATAAATTTTGACAATCTTTATTTTCTTTTTACAGACCGTGATGGATGCACCAAGCAAAATCTGTTGGACTTTGATCAATTGAATTTGAAACACAAGGCTGTACTTTGCCACAAACCGTATCCCGATATTGAATCCGCCGTTTACATCAAAGGATTTGAAAGCGAATCGTGCGTCGGAATGTGTATGCGTTATCGAAGCCGCTTTTCTATCAGAAAATACTACGACGATTTTGACTATGTTGCATGGTTCAATCAAACTTAAATAGAAATCTCTCCCGCAAAGAGCCGGGCATCACTAGGAAAGGTGGCATCCTGCCCTACTCGTTCCCAGCAGGGTTTGGGGCTCCGCACGCCCTAACAAGAGCATCCGCCTTGCGTATGTAGTCATTTTGTGATACAATGCTCCACTAAAACACCCCCGGCAGGCAATCACCATCACGGTGGCAGCCTGCCGGGGGTGTTATGTTATCCCGTCAAACTTTTTCCTACCTTATACCTCGTGCTCGGCCCAGTCCTGACTGCGGCCCACGGCCTTGTGCCAGCCCTTGACCAGCTTTTCCCGCTGGGCAGCGTCCATTTTCGGCTCAAACAGCTGGTTGCAGCTCCACAGGTGGCTGATCTCCTCCCGGCTCTTCCACACGCCGGTGGCAAGGCCAGCCAGATACGCTGCACCAAGGGCGGTGGTCTCCCGGATGGCCGGGCGCAGCACCTCCTTGTTCAGAATGTCGGACTGGAACTGCATCAGGAAGTGGTCGCGGCTGGCACCGCCGTCCACCTTCAGGGTGCTGATGGTGATGTCGGTGTCCTTCTCCATGGCCCACATCAGGTCGGCGCTCTGGTAGGCGATGGATTCCTCTGCCGCGCGGATGATGTGGTTCTGGGTGGTGCCACGGGTGATGCCCAGAATAGCACCCCGGGCGTACATATCCCAATAAGGCGCGCCCAAACCGGTAAAGGCGGGCACGATGTACACGCCGCCGTTGTCCGGCACCTTCTGGGCGTAGTACTCGGAATCGCAGCTGTCCTGAATGAGGTGCATCCCGTCCCGGATCCACTGAATGACCGCGCCGCCCACAAAGACGGAGCCTTCCAGCGCATATTCTACCTCGCCGTCAAGGCTGATGGCAATGGTAGTGACCAGACCGTTTTTGCTCTGGTAGATCTTGTTGCCGGTGTTCATCAACAGGAAACAGCCGGTGCCGTAGGTGTTTTTCACATCGCCGGGCTTAAAGCAGCCCTGCCCGAACAGCGCGGCCTGCTGGTCGCCCGCAATACCCGCCACCGGCACATCCACGCCCTGAATGTTGGTGTAGCCGTACACCTCGCTGGAATCCTTCACGCTGGGCAGGATGCTGCGGGGGATGTCCAGCGCCTTGAGCAGGGTGTCGTCCCAGTCCAGCGTGCGGATGTTGTACAGCATGGTGCGGCTGGCGTTGGTGCGGTCGGTGACGTGCACCTTGCCGCCGGTCAGCTTCCAGACCAGCCAAGTGTCCACCGTGCCGAACAAAAGCTCCCCGGCCTCGGCCTTTTCCCGCGCACCGGGGACGTTGTCCAAGATCCACTTGATCTTGGTGGCAGAGAAATAGGCGTCCGGCACAAGGCCGGTGTTTTCCCGGATGTAGTCCGCCATGCCGGGGGTCTTGAGCAGTTCGTCCACAAGGGGCGCGGTGCGGCGGCACTGCCAGACGATGGCGTTATACACCGGGCGGCCGGTGTTCTTATCCCACAGGATGGTGGTCTCGCGCTGATTGGTGATGCCGATGCCCGCAATATCTCTGGGGTCCACGCCGCTCTGGGCGATGACCTCGTTCATTACGCCGTACTGGCTGGACCAGATCTCCATAGGGTTGTGCTCCACCCAGCCCTGATGGGGGTAGATCTGCTCAAATTCCCGCTGATGGACGCAGACGATGTTCTGCTCGTTGTCAAACAGGATCGCCCGGCTGCTGGTAGTGCCCTGATCTAATGAGAGGATGTATTTGGTCTGGCTCATGATCGTCTCTCCTTGCTCTGAAGCTTGAGCGCAAAACAAAAAAGAGCGCACCAAACAAAGCTATCTGCTCTGTCTGTCGCTCTCCTGCTCTGCGCAAACATATTCTGTGCTTATTGTACACGCTCCGCAGGCAAAATACAAGCTTCTGCGCGATTTTTGGAGGTTCTGCACAAGGGGACCGCGCTGCCGTTGAACACTCTGCCGAACGGGGATGCAATGCAGCTGCCGGGGATGTAAAAAGCTTGCAAATTTGCGAAAAAGACGTGACGAAACGGCGCGGATGTGGTATCGTTAAGGGGTAGACTTTTTTGTTCGGAAAGGATTTCTTTGCTATGACCCGGATCGCTTTCTGTGATGACGATGCTGCCCTGCTGCACCAGATGCAGGATTTTCTGGAGCAGTACCGCACCCTGCGGGGAGTGCAGCTGGAGCTGTTCCCATATACAAAGCCCATGGAGCTTCTGGCAGATATCGAGGCCGGGGTGCGCTTTGACGTGCTGTTTCTGGATGTGCTTATGCCCGGCATCAACGGCATCAACGCCGCACGGGAGATCCGCCGGTACGACACGGCGGTGCAGATCATCTTTGTGACCTCTTCTTCGGAATTTGCCGTACAGTCCTATGTGGTAGGCGCATACTACTACCAGCTCAAGCCCATCTGGAAGGACAGCTTTTTCCGCCTTACCGATGCCGTTTTGGCCGAGTGCCGCAAACGCACCCAGCACAGCCTGATCCTGCGCTGCAAAAGCGGCGTGACCCGCATTACGCTGGACAGTCTGGAATACTGCGAGGTGCAGGGGCGCACGCTGGTGTTCCACCTACTGGACGGCACCGTCATCGAGAGCAGCGGCAGCATGGACGAGTTGGCGCGGCAGCTGGCAGATTACCCGGGCTTTCTGCGCCCGCACCGCTCCTATCTGGTAAACATGGAGTACATCCAGAACATCACCGCCAAGAGCATCACCATGGAAAGCCTTGCCGAGGTGCCGCTGCCCCACGGGCGCTTTACCGCCGTGCGGGATCAGTATCTGGAGTACTCCTTTGCGGGAAAGAAGGTCGTCCTGTGACCGCCCCGGGCATTCTGCCGGAAGTGCTGGACGGCGCAGCGGTGGGCATTTTCGGCATCCTGCTCAGTGCGGCGTTCTGCCCCATCCGCTGGACGGGCAAAAAGCGCTGGGCGCTGGCGGGCTGCACCGCCGGGCTGCTGGCGCTGCAGGGGATGTTCTACTTTGGTGCCAGCCCCACGGCTGCCAAGTATCTTTACCCGTTTATCACCCACCTGCCGCTGTATGTCGTGCTGGTGCTGCTCAGCGGGCAGAAGGTCTGGCCGCTGGTGGCAGTGCTCACGGCTTATTTGTGCTGTCAGGTGCGGCGCTGGGCGGCGTTGGCGGTAGCGCTGTTCTTTCCGCAGCATCCGCTGGTGCAGCCGGTGGCAGAGCTGCTGTTCACCCTGCCGCTGCTGCTGTTGTTCATCCGGTTCCTTGCGCCCTCCATGCGGCAGCTTTCCCGCTACCCGGCCTCGGTGCAGTGCCAGTTTGGCATCGTACCGTTGGTGAGCTATCTTTTTGATTACATCACCCATGTCTACACCAGCCTTTTATCCGAGGCGAACCCGGCGGCGGTGGAGTTCATGTTCTTTGTGTGCTGCGCAGCCTTTCTGTGCTCCATTTTGCGCGCCTCCCGGGTGGAGCGGCAGCGTATCCAGATGGAGCAGTTACAAACCAGCCTGAATTTACAGGTCACGCAGGCCATGCGCGAGATCGAGGCGCTGCGTCTTTCTCAGCAGCGCGCCAGTACCTACCGCCACGACCTGCGCCACCACATGCAGTTTCTGGCGGGCTGCATCGAGAACGGCCGCACCGAGCAGGCGCTGGGCTACATCCGCAGCGTGTGCAGCGAGATCGAAGCCGGCAAGGTGACCGCCTACTGCGAGAACGAAGCGGCGAACCTGATCTTTTCTGCCTTTGCCGACCGCGCCGCCAAGGCCGGGGTACAGTTCACGGTGCAGGCGGGCATCTCGCAGGCGCTGCCGGTCTCGGAGAGCGACCTGTGCGTGCTGCTTTCCAATGCGCTGGAAAACGCCTTGCACGCCGCCGTGCGCTGCCGCGAAGCAGGGCAGGGGGCTTTTATTGAGACCACCGGGCACGAAAAAGGGAAAAAGCTGTTTTTGCAGATCACCAACAGCTGCCTGCCGGACGTGCAGTTCCGGGAGGGCGTCCCGGTCACTGACCGCACCGGTCACGGGCTTGGAGTGCGCAGCATCTGCGCCATCTCGGAGCGGTACGGCGGCCTGACCAGCTTTGCCGCCAAGGATGGGCAGTTTACCCTGCGGGTAATGTTATAAGTTATAAAAATAATAGTAAGGCGGGAAGGTCCACGGACCTTCCCGCCTTACTATTTATTATAATTGCTGCTTTGCCAGCACGTCAGAGGTAGGGGTCCGGAACACCGGGACGTCGGCATAGGGGTCGGCAGCGGTGTCGGCGGGCAGGCTCTTCATATACTCGTCCATGGCGACGGCCACCTTCTTGGCAACAGCCACAGCCTCCACCACGGTACGTGCGCCCATGACGGCGTCGCCGCCGGCAAATACGCCCTCGCGGGTGGTACGGCCGTCCTCGCTGACACTCAGCAGGCCCTTCTGGTTGGTCTCGATGCCGGTCGTGGTCTTGACGAGGTTGCTCTCAGAGCCCTGACTGACCGACACGATGACGCCGGTGTGGGGGTACAAAGTCTCGCTGCCCTCTACCTGCGTGAACTTGCCATCCTCGCCCTTGACGGTGTCACGGCAGATCAGACCGTCCTCGCGGATCTCCACCGGTGCCTTGCAGAACCGGAAGCCCACGCCTTCCAACTTGGCGTAGCTGACCTCGTACTCGGAAGCGCTGATGCAGCTTTCGTCCCGGCGGGCGTAGCAGGTAACGTGGCGGGCACCGTTGCGGATGGCGGTGCGGGCGCAATCCATAGCGGAGTTGCCCACGCCGATGACGGCCACGTCATCGCCCAGACGGAAGGCCTTGGAGTTGGCCAGATAGTCGATGCCAAAGGCCACGTTGCCAAGGCTTTCGCCCTTGATGTGCATGGCGTTGGCCTTCCACAGACCGGCACCGATGAACACGCTCTTGTAGCCGTCGCGGAACAAATCGTCGATGGTAAGGGTCTTGCCGATGGTGGTGTTGGGGCGCACCTTGATGCCCTTCAGCTCCAGATGACGGTACTGGAAATCGTCCAGTACACTGTCCGGCAGGCGGTAGTTGGGGATGCCGTAGCGCATCACGCCGCCGATCTTATCCCGGGCGTCAAAGATGGTCACATCGTAGCCCCAGCGTGCCAGCAGCACGGCGATGGTCAGGCCCGCCGGACCGGAGCCCACCACAGCGGCCTTCATGCCGTTTTTCGGGGCAGGGCCTGCGGTCATCTTGTTGGCGTAGGTGGTGGAGATATAGTCCTCGATGATGGAAAAGTGCACCGGGTCGTGGCTGGGCATCCGGTTGCGGATGCAGTGACCCTCGCACTGCTTTTCGTGGTTGCACACCAGACTGCATACAGTGGTCAGGGGGTTGTTTTCAAACAGCATCCGGCCCGCAGCGTCCATCTGGTTTGCCTTGAGCAGACGGATGACCTCCGGGATATTGGTGTGGATGGGGCAGCCCTCCTGACACATCGGCTTTTTACAGCCGAGGCAGCGGTTGGCTTCGTCCAGAACATGAAGTGCCATGGGTTCCTCCTTGTGTTTCCCCTGCGGGGACAGTCGTTTTTTACAGGCTTGTTGTATCCAACATTGCATTGCTTTAATCATACACCCGAACTGCGCCGGATACAAGAGGGCACAATATAAAATTTTTCATGTTATTTTTTGTCAATTCGTCAAAAAGATAATTTTTTGACGATATATCCCGCCCATCGGCTCCGGTTTTGCCCGGCACAGCGCACCAAGGTCGCTGGCCCTGCTCTGGGCAGCAGCCATTTGGGCGCAGGTCTCGTTTTCCCGCGCAAGCCGCGCCAGCGAGTGGGACAGCGGCAGCGCCGTTTCTCCGAGCAGGGGCAGCGCTTCCTTGCGCGCGCCCAGCAGGTGCAGATAGGGCGGCAGTGCCGGGGTCTGGGCGGTGTAGCCCAGCGCCGCATCCATCGCCAGCCGCCGCATCCGTGCCCGGGGGTAGCGCACGGTGGTCAGGGCATCCAGCAAAGCGGGCAGGCTTGCGGTCTCCCGCACGGCGTTTTCCAGCCGGTGCTCCAAGCCCTCGGATACGCCGCGCACCGCAGCAAAGGGGGCTTGCTCTGTGCAGGCTGCCCGCAGCAGCGCCAACTCACAGTGCCCCATGACTGCAAAATCTGTATACTTTCCGTCATATTCTGCTTGTATATACAATTTTAGTGCCTTTTTCGGCACATAGGGCGCCAGCGCCGCCGCGCCGCCCTCCGCCCAGAGCGCCCGCAGGGCGCTGGCGCTGGCAAAGGCTGTATGGCCGCTTTCGGTCAGCGCCTGCCCGTGGTCTGCTCCTTGCCGGGGCAGGGCAATGGGCTGCATTTCTACATTTTGTTCTATAATAGCTTTACAATACTCTACGGCAAGATTGTTGTTGGGCTTGTCCAGCAGGGCGGCAATATCCGACCCCGGGCACAGTGCCTGCACCGCCGCCTGCCGGGCGGCGGCAAAGCTGCGCGCCCCGGCGGCAAGCTGCTGCCTGAGCGCGGCACGGTAGTCCTCGCTGCACAGCACCCGGGAGGCTTTTTGCAGCAGGGTGGTGTCCGGGGTCTCTGCCCCAAAGACCAGCGTATCGCACCCGGCAGCGGCCAGAAGGCGCACGCCCGCCCGGGCAAAGGCCTCGGCACCGGCGCAGGCGCAGGGTGCGGGCAGGGCAAACACAAGGTCTGCCCCGCAGGCCAGCGCCGCCTGCACCCGCACCGCTTCCGGCAGCAGCGGCAGCGCCCCCCGCTGGGTAAGCCCGCAGCTCATGGCTACGGCCACCCGCTGCGCCCCCAGCGCCCGCGCCTGTGCCAGCTGCCATGCGTGGCCGTTGTGGAAGGGGTCGTACTCCGCAATGATGCCTGCAAACTTCATGGAACTGCTCCTTTTCGCCGAAAGATTGTTAAATTTATATCGCATATACAGAAAAACCCTGTCGTTTCCGGGATTTGTGGGCAGGATGTACAAAAACCTTGTACACAAGTTTTACCGCTTTGCCCGGGTTGCGCCTTGAAAAGCCGCCATCCCTATTATATAATAAACATAGGAATCTGTAAAATTCTGTCCGCAGTTTTTTTTTAGGCTGTGGATGGTACAAAAATTTTCAGGAGGCAACACAGATGAAGATTCTGGTTATTAACTGCGGTTCTTCTTCCCTGAAGTATCAGCTGATCGATATGGACGGCGAGAAGGTGCTGTGCAAAGGCCTGTGCGAGCGCATCGGCATGGAGAGCAGCATGATCACTCACGAGGCCAACGGCACCAAGGCTACCACCCCGGCGATCTTCCCCACCCACACCGAGGCTTTTGCCGAGGTCGTGAAGAAGATGACCACCGGTGCAGGCAAGTGCATCAATGACGTGAGCGAGATCGACGCCATCGGTCACCGCGTTGTGCACGGCGGCGAGAAGTTCAAGAGCAGCTGCCTGATCACCGATGAGGTCATCAACACTCTGCGTGAGCTGAGCCCGCTGGCTCCTTTGCACAACCCCGCCGGTATTCTGGGTATCGAGGCCGCCCGCAAGGTGTTCGGCAACATTCCCATGGTGGCTGTGTTCGACACTGCTTTCCACAGCACCATGCCGCCGAAGGCTTATATGTACGCCATCCCCTACGAGTACTACGAGAAGTACGGCGTGCGCCGCTACGGCTTCCACGGCACCAGCCACAAGTACGTTGCCCACAAGGCAGCCGAGTATCTGGAGGAGCCCATTGAGCGCCTGAAGCTGATCACCTGCCATCTGGGCAACGGTTCTTCCATTGCCGCAGTCGATCAGGGCAAGGTGGTGGATACCTCTATGGGTATGACCCCGCTGGCCGGCCTGATGATGGGCACCCGCTGCGGTGATCTGGATCCCTCTGTGGTCAACTACCTGAAGTATACCCTGAACATCACCGGCCACGAGCTGGATGAGATCCTGAACAAGAAGTCCGGCCTGCTGGGCATCTCCGGTGTTTCCAGCGACAAGCGTGATGTGGAAGAGGCTGCCGCGGCCGGCAACAAGCGCGCACAGCTGGCTTCCGATATGCTGAACTACCAGATCAAAAAGACCATCGGCAGCTACATTGCAGCCATGGGCGGCGTGGATGCCATCGTCTTTACCGGCGGCATCGGCGAGCACGATGCCATTGCCCGTGCAAAGATCTGCCACCACATGGATTGGCTGGGCATCCGCATCGACACCGAGAAGAACAAGCACCCTGTTGGCGATGTGTGCGAGATCACCGCTTGGGGCGCAAAGGTGCGCACGCTGGTCATTGCTACCGACGAGGAGCTGATGATCGCCCGCGACACCAAGGAAGTCATCGAGAAGTAAGCTTTTCCCAAAGGGCTTTGCAGGGGCTGCTGCACAGGATGTGCAGCAGCCCCTTTTGTTTGTGTGAAAAAGTGGTTCAGAAACACCCGCGGGTGTTTCTGAACCACAAATCATAAATTATCTGCCGCTGCACAAAACCTGTGCGACGCGCCGCTTTTCTATCTTCCGGCGGTGATTTTACCCAAATATATGCTGTCGGTTTGTGCCATGTGTACAAATAAAAGGGCGAACGGTTGTTTTTTGGTTGACAAATCTCAAAAATAACGGTACAATAGGAAAGTCCTCAATCCGAGGGCGTTTATCTATTCAAGCCCCTGGTAAGCTTACTGATCAGCGCGATGGTCCCAAAACCAAAGGTATGGTTACAATCCTTCCGTGGGCAAGAACTAACTAAAGAGGAGATACTACTATGTTTGAAGACAAGACTCTGGTCTGCAAGGACTGCGGTAAGGAATTTGTTTGGACTGCCGGCGAGCAGGAGTTCTACGCTTCTCGCGGCTTCGAGAACCAGCCCCAGCGCTGCAAGCCCTGCCGTGACGCCCGCAAGAACGGCGGCGCACGCAGCAACAGCGGCGAGCGTCAGATGTTCGACGCTGTCTGCGCAGCTTGCGGCAAGGCCTGCAAGGTTCCCTTCCAGCCCCGTGAGGACCGTCCGGTCTACTGCTCCGACTGCTTCGCTCGCATGAAGCAGAACTAAGCGCTGATTTTCATTTAAATCGGTAACAAAGCCCCCCGCTGCCAGCCGGCAGCGGGGGGCTTTTTGCGTTTCTCTTCAGGGATGCTTGCGCTGATTTGCGCCCGAGAGCAGCAGCACTGTGCGGCACAGCCGCAGCTTGAGCAGCAGCAGCTTTACCCGGTCGTTCCGGCTTTGCATGACGTGCAGCGGGGTGCTGCGCACTGCTGTGTGCACGCGGGGCTTTTGCAAGGTGTTGCGCAGCCAGGCGGTCTGCTCTGCAAGGGAAAGCGGACTGCACCCAAGGTTCTTGATCCCCATCATCAGGTCACGGACGGTACAGTAGTTCGCCTTTGCGCGGTGCATGGGGCTGTTCTGCAAGCCCCACGCAGAAACGGTGTCCCACACGGCGTCACTGAGATAAAAGTTATCCTCCAACCGTTCCGGGTGGTAGCTGTTGGACAGACTGCCCCGCCGGGCAATCGTGTAGTGGTACAGCGGCTTTTCCAGCACCACCAGACAGCCGGGGTCCCTGCGATAGAAGGCTACGAAAAACAGCCCGTCCTCCCCCAGCTGATGGCAGGGAAAGCGCAGATGGTGCTGCTCCAGAAACGCTCTGCGGAACAGCTTATTGATGATCAGATACGAGGACGCCATCTCGTCAAAATGCTCCTTGAAGGGCTCGCCCCGGTACACGCCGGAGAGGGCGCAGCCGCTGGTCTGTGTGTGCAGCAGCTGGTCCTTTTCATCATAGCTGTCCAGATACAACCCAAACTCCACGCAGTCCGCATCCGCGTCCCGGGCGGCGCTGTACAGCAGCTCTGCGGCGTCCGGCTCCACCCAGTCGTCCGGATCCAGAAAGAAGATATATTCTCCCCGGGCGGCATCCAGACCCGCGTTGCGGGCAGCGGCTACGCCGCCGTTGGGCTGGTCGATGAAGTGAAAGCGCGCGTCCTCGGCAGCAGCCTGTGCGCACAGCGCGGCGCTGCCGTCCTTGGAGCCATCGTTGATGAGGATGGCCTCGAAGTCGGTCATGGTCTGCGCCCGCAGCGAGCGCAGCGCCCGGGGCAGCAGGCGTTCCATATTATAAATGGGCAGTATAAACGTAATACAGGGCATTGTTTTCACTCCTTGCTGTCACACTTCCTTCATCAGAATACGGATGCGGTCCCGCATCTCCTGCCGACTGTCCGGCATCCACACCTTGGGCTCCGGGGGCTTTTTGCGCTCCATGGCATAGGCAAGCGTCACCAGACGCAGCGCCATCGCGCTCCAGAAATAAAAGGCAGTATTATCGGTCAGGTAGGTCACCGTCATATAGCCCAGCTCACACATATATAAAAGCGCAGTCTGCTGGTCTGCATAGCGCTGCCAGAACAGCGGGGTCAGAACATACTGGATGCCGGACCAGAGCAGAAAGCCGGGAAATCCTACCTCTACAAAGACCTTCAGGATGTCGTTGTGGAAAGGAATGGCCTGGTTGAGGAGTCCCGCATTGTACCACTGGGCAATGATGGTATCCACATATTCAAAGCCGTGGCCGAGATAGGTGATGGAAAATTCATAGTAGGGGTTTGCCATGCTCCACAGGTAGTCCCGTCCCATCATATCGATGCCAAAGCGCAGTAGAAGCGCTGTAATGATACCATTGCGCACACAATAGAGGAACGCCAGAAAAAACAGGATGCAGCACCCGCCCATTGCCGGGTAAAACCAGCTGGGGACTTTGCGCTTGCGGAGAAGCAGAGCGATCAAGATGAACAGGACCACTGCCGGGATGGCGATGCGCTTCATGCCGACCAGAAAAAACCAGCAGCAGAGCAGCAGATACCGCCGACGCTTGCGTTTTTCCTGCGGGGTGGAATGGGGCGCAAAGACGGCGTAATACAAAACCATCTGTCCGAACACAAAGGTCAGGTCGTGGATCTCCAGCTGCAGCGCATAGCCATCCGCATCGCCGAAGGTGACCAGACAGGTGATGAGAGACTGGAGGCTGGCTGCAAGACCGTAGCCGGGAATGCTCAGCAGCATGATGGCCGTGTTGGCAATGCAGATGCTGATGGTAAACAGGTCGATGGCTTTTTCCCGGAACAGATAGACCAGCGCCACGGCAGTGAGGATGGCAATGCTTTGGAACACAAGCTTGGAGCAGCTGCGGATCATGGAGGACACCGCAGCAAAGCTTTCGATCCAGATGACCATCGACCAGAAAAACAGTGCCGCCATCAGGGACATATACAGCAGGGTAGGCTTCCAGATCTCCCGGAGGCGTGTTTCGTCCGGGTAAAACAGAGTGTATAGCACCGCAAGCCCGATCACTCCCAGAGAGATGGCCTTGGGAAGGCCACCCAGTGTGGTGTTGATGGGCTTCCACTCTCCCAACCCTGCTCCGGCCAGAAAGAATACGCAGCTGATGGTCAGCAGTCTTTGCCACAGCGGGCTGTCCTTATAAAACAAAGAGGCCGGAGTTTTCCGGCTGTAATCCTTTTTGGTCAAAATCTGATCCAATGTGCGCATGAAAAAGGGTTCTCCTTTTGTAGCGGGTGTTCCCGCAGGTGACTTACGCCTCTCCGCTCAGCTGCAAGTACTGCTGCTGCAAGCGGGCGGCGGCGATGTTGATATCGTAGCCTGCCTGCCGGATCAGCTCTGCACCGGCAGAACGGTCGCAGGGCTGTTGGAGCATCCGCTGCAAGCCTGCCGCCCAGTCTGCATTGCTGGCAGAAAGCGGGATCTGGATGGCGCGGGGCGAAAGCAGCACCTCTTCCGGCACTGCGTCCGAAAATACGCATCCCAGCCCGGCGGCCTGCGCCTCGATGCCCACCACCGGCAGACCCTCGAAGCGGGAGGGCATGACAAAGAGATCCATCAACTGGTACCAGTCTGCCACATTGCTTTGCAGCCCGGCAAACAGGATATGGTCTGTGATGCCCAGTTCCTGTGCCTGTGCGCGGACAGCCGGTTCCAGCCTGCCGGTGCCGATGAGCACCAGCACCGCCCGGGGCTCCAGCTGCAAAAAGGCAGCAAAGATCTCCAGCAGACGCTCGTGGTTCTTGCGGATGTCAAAGCGCCCCACATGACCAAGCACCACCCGGTTCTCCAGCCCGTAACGCGCCCGCATTTCCGCGCGGACGGCGGGGGAGAATCGAAAAGCTTCCGGCTCAATGGCGTTGGGAATGATCTGTCCCCGGCGCTCCCAGTCCGCCTTGCCAAAATAGTAGATGCCTGCGTCCCGGCCGCAGGCCCACAGGTGGGTGGCTGCGCCGGGCAGCAGCCGCTTGCAAAGCATCTTCAGCGGCCACTTATAGTCCCGGACGATCCAGATATTATGGGCGTGGGCAATGCGCACGGGCAGCCCCGCCTTCTCCGCGCCCTTCAGGGCGTACAGCCCCATGGCCTCGTTGTGGGCGTGCAGGATGCGGATGCGGGGGTCTGCGGCCACGGTCTGCTGCACAAAGCGCAGATACGCCGGGTAATGCAGCGGGTCAAGCCCCGGGCTTTGGTAGATATGCCCGCCCAGACGGCGGATCTCATCATCGTAGTCGCCGGGCTTTTTCTTGTTGACGATAAAATCAAACTGAACCTTGCTGCGGTCGATATGCCGGTAGTAGTTCATCAGCATGGTCTCGATCCCGCCGCGGTCCATATTGCTGACCGAATGCAGCACTCGTATCATAAATTTCTCCCTTTATCTGTGTTTGCAGCCCTTATGTCAGGTTTTCTGCGGCAGCAAGATACTGTCCATAGTTTTTCACCGCCAGTGCCTGATGCAGTGCCAGCAGACGGCTGTCCTGCACACAGATATCTTGTGGGGCGTAGTACGCAGCATACATCTGCTGCATCACCAGAAATGCCGCCTGCTGGACGGCTTCGTCCAAACGGGAGAGCCGATACCACGCCAGCGCGATGTGCTGTAACAAAAGCTGCTGCACCTGCGCAGAGTGCACCTCTTTTTTCTGTGCCAGCTCTGCCATCAGATACCGCATGATCCATACGGTATCTACCGCCTTTGCCTTTTTGCGGGAGCGCAGTGTGATGCCCAGCGGGTTCCGGGTATAGTTATAGACATACGCCGGGATCAGATAATGGGTAGGCCGGAAAGGGGCGATGCAGAAGGCAAAGATCGTATCCTCGAACCAGTAGCCCTCCGGGAATTTCAGATGGGCAAAAAGGCTGCTGCGGATCACCTTGCCCCATGCCATACCGTAGGGGGTCTGTCCGGTTTCGTCAACAGAGCCCTCCCGGTAGCCCGTCCGGCCAAAAACAAGGCCGTGTCCGGTAATGTTGACAAAGCCGCCCTGCACGATGTCAGCATTCGTTTCCAGCGCTTTGGACAGCAGCGCCTGTACGGCACCCTTGCGCAGCGTGTCATCTGAGTCCACAAACAGGATGTACTTTCCCCGGATATGCTCCAGTGCGCGGTTTCGTGCCCCGGAAAGCCCACGGTTAGATTGTGTGAGGATCTCTACCCGGGGGTCAGCGCGGTATCGCTCCAGCAGCTCCGGTGTTTTATCGGTAGAGCCATCGTTGACCAGTGACACAAAAAATGTATAGCCGGTCTTTTGTGAAAGGATCGAGTCCACACAGCGGACAATGGTGCGCGCAACATTGTAGCACGGTACAATAATGTGCAGATCGTACTGCGGGGTTATACGGTTGTCGGCCTGTATCGTCCCTGTGGGGATCGGTGCAAGAGCTTTCAGGTAGTTCTCTGCGGCAGCTGCATCGGGAAACGCCAGCGCAGACGGAGCTGCGCCGGTGCGCCGTTTCCCATGGGTCAGCTTTTTCAGCAATTGTTTCATCTAAGTTCTCCGGCTTTTTCAGGTTTCAGAAATTCCAAGGATAGCGCCGCCCTCCTCTGCGGTCAGGGCCATTTTTTTCTGTGCGCAGCGTACAAGGTCGCGCACATGGTAGAGCTCCTCCTCCGAGGTGGTCGCCCATGCAGCGGTGAACAGGATGGGGTACTCCGGGTTCAGCTTGTTGTACTCGTCCACCTGACTTTGCAGGATGCGGATCATGACTTCTGCCTTCCGGCTGCTGCATTCATCAAAGAAGGCAAGGAACTTGCCCGCGCCGTTGTAGCCCACCGTGCCGTCAGTGTCGCCCATCAGCTGCACCAGACCGGAAAAATCCTTCAGGATGCCGTCGCCCACGGTGTAGCCGAAGCGGCGGCTCATCTCGGTCAGATTGTCCAGCTGCAAGGCAAAGCAGGTATAGTCCTCCGGCAGGATGCGGCCGGCCATGCCGGTGATGTACACATTGAGCTTTTCGCGGTTGGGCAGGCCGGTCTTTTTGTCCACATACAGCAGATAATCCACCACATCCGAGAGGCGTCCCAGCAGAACGGCACCGCAGCAGCCGATCACAAAGAACAGCACCAGCGCCAGCATCAGGTACAGCTTGACATTGATGGCGGCAGCCACCTGCACCGAGCTGATCATCTTCAGATAATCCGCGCTGATGTACAGGTTCAGCTCCTTGCTGCTGGTATTGATGATCTCGTAGTAGCTTTTCAGCTGCGACTCGTAGTCATTGATCAGGCTTTCCATCTTGGCGTGCTGCTCGTCTGTGCCGCCAAAATCCACGTTGCGGAAGCTTTGCAGGATCTCCTCCTGAAACTGCCGGTCGATCTGACTGGCAGCCACCTGCTGCTCCAGTGACACCAGCTTCAGCACCAGACCGTCGTAGGTGGTCTGTGCCTTATCGCCCGAGCCCTCCAGCTCGATGTTGTTCAGGATGTATTCTGAGGATACCACATCGCCCCGGTCGGTAAAGTAGTTTTTCAGCAGGTCGGCATTCTTGTACACATACTGGTCGGTCAGGTTCCACAAGCTGTCCCTCTGTTCGGTGGTGATCTGCTCGTCCTGCTTTGCAGTCTCAATGCAGTTGGCCAGATATTCCTGCAGCACCGTGCCGTCCCGCACCTGCGGGCCGTTGAGCACATAGGCGTACAGCGCCGGGATGGTGTATTTTTTGAAATCGGAATAGATATCGCACAGATCTGCATAGGTGTAGCCGGTGCGGGAGGAGCGGAAGTCTGGGTAATGTTCCCGCTTGCTCAGCAGGTAGTTCTGCATCTCGGTGGTATCGTTTTCCAGAATGCGGATGCACTCGTAGTAGTCGTAGCCGTTGTCCAGCAGACCGGACGAAGGATTGAGCGAGAGCTTCTGCTCCACATATTTTTCCGTATAATAGGTGCAGTAGCTCTGGATGATAGCATCCAGCATATTGCGGGCATAGCCCGCGCCCAGCGCTCCGTCTACCACGAGGCTCACCTTGTAGGTGTCGGGGAAGTAGGTCACCTCTTCGCCCTTATCCAGTAAGGCATCATTGATGGTCTGCTGATCCTCTGAAATCACCGGTGTCACCGAAATGTTGGAACGGATAGTGCTCAGCCGCCCGGAAGCGCCCAGCGCATCCATGGCTTGCGAAATGACCGTGGAGGAATAGATCTCGTTGACATCCAGATCGCTGCCGTCCGGGGTGTAGCCGTCCGAGATGCCGTCGTTGGTATAGCGGATGATGACAGAGGCTGTGTACATCTGCCGCCCGTCTGCATACAGGTAGATGGCGGCTGCACCTGCCAGCGCGACCAGAAAGATCAGGATGCTGAAACGCTTCAGATAGCGCAGGATCTCAAACTTTTTCATTTGTGGTGCCTTACCTTTCTGCGTTTCCGTTCGTGGAGCAGCCATGCGCCGCCCAGCATCACGGCAACAGACTCCATCAGAGTCTTTTTCAGGCTCAGCCGCTGGATAAAGGAGGATGAACCGTAGGCAAATGTGATATAGTTCTGGGATTTATACTTGACGTAGGCTTTGTCCAGCACGAACAGCTGCTCCGAGATCTCGTTGATGGCAGCTTCCAGCTTGTTTACCATGGCCTGTGCCTCGGCCAAGCGCGGCTGCCCGGCGTCCAGCTCCCGGATCTTCTGGATCACATAATTGGTGCTCACGATCTCGGACTGGTAATCGGTGGCATCGGACAGAGAAGCATCTGCCGAGCGCGCCAGCGCGTCCATGGCGGTCTTGGTGCGGGACATATAGTATTCGCTGGCCTCATCCACGGTGGGGATCATCATGATGGAGGTCATGGACTTTTCGTAGATGGAAATGCCCTTTTTATCGGCGTCATAATAAGCCTGCTGGGTGCGCATGGCAAGATCGTCGATCTTGTTCTTGTATTCCAGAATGCTGGTCAGCATGGACGGGTCGCGGGCAACGCCGCCCTCAATGACAAAGGCCATGGCATTGGGGAGATCGTAATCCACCAGATTGTTGATCTTTTTACCCAGCGTGGTAAAGTTGTTGGTGGCAGAGTCGGGGTTTGCCTCGTCCGTAAAGCTTTTGTTCTCCTGCAGACGAGCGTTCAGGTAGCGGTTCAGCCCCTCAGCGCGCACCTCCAGCTCGTTCAGCCGCAGATAAGGCTCACACGCAGAGGTCACTTCCAGCTTTTCCTTCAGCAGGCTCTGGTTGTCGCAGTAGTTGCTCTGAAAGATCTCCCGGTAGGATTCGCACACGCTCTGCAAAAGATCCGTAGCCTTGCGGCTGCCAAGCTCCAGCTTTCGGGTGTTGATGGAAAGATAGTAGTTGGTGCTGATATACTCGCTGCCATTGGCGCTGCCGGTGCCTTCCGGGCTGAGATAAAGGCACTGGGCCAGCTGGGAGGCAGTCAGGCTGTCCTGCAAGCCCACCCGCCGGATGGCGCGTTTCATCACCTCGTCCGAAACGATCTCGTAGGCGTTGAAGCGGGTCTTGTTGGGGTTCATGCCCAGCGCGGCCTCAGAGTAATTGAAGGAGATGCTGGCGGTGGCGCTGTCCGCACTTTTGAAATAGTGAACCAGCCCGAACAGACAGCACAAGGTCAGCAGGCAGAGAAACAGGCGGTATTTATTTGTCCAGATATGGCGCAGCGCCTGTTTGATCTTTTCTTTGATGTCATCCATGGCATTCTACCCTTTTGCAGCGGCCTGCACGCGCGGTGCAGACTGCTTAGTCGATGTCAATGACCGAAAGCTCCGGCACATTGTTGATGCGGGGCGCCCAGCTGGAATCGCCCAGTCCCCGGCTTACGATGAGGGTGGCGTTGTTGGCAAGCCCATAGCTGCCCCCGGCATAGTCGGGGAATAAGCCCTCCTCGGCACTGTAAAGTGGGCCGACCTTCGGCAGTCGCACGATGCCGCCGTGGGTATGCCCGGCAAGACCCAGCTCAAAGGAATAATTTTCCAGATGCTCGGTAAAGTAGGTGGGCACATGCGCCAGACAGATGCGCAGGTCGTAGTCCGTCTGCTGCTCTGCGGCGTCCATAAAGGTACTGGCACCGTAGTTGTAAAAGTCCTTCGGGCTGCCCTCCACGCCCAGAATGCTGATGACATTGTCGTGGACGGTATAGCGCGCCTCTTCATTGCGCAGGATGGTCACCCCGGCGGCGGTGAACTTTTCCACCAGAGCCTGATCGCCGTTCAGAAAATACAGCTCGTCCTCGTGGTTGCCCATCACGCCGCACACCGGCGCGATCTGGTTCAGCTGACTGCACAGGGAAAGCATATTATCATAGCTGGAACCTTCGCCGTAGGTCACAAGGTCGCCGCCCAGCAGGATCAGATCCGGGGCAAGGCTGCGGATATCCTGCACCAGATCGCAATTATCCTGCCCGTACTCCCGCAGATGTACATCGGTGAGAAAAACGACCCGGCAGCTCTGGGTCAGCTTGCGGGAATGGATCTGATAAAACTCTGCGGTATAGTGGGTACGGTTATAGCAGATATTCTGCCACAGCGCCCCGCCGATCAGGGCGAGCAGGGCAACAAGAACCAGCAAGGTCAGCAGTACCTGCTTCCAGAGAGATGCTGTCCTCTGTGCGCCGCCGCTGTGTGTGTGTCTGCTGTTTTGCACTGCGCCTTTTCCGTGCTTTGCTTTGATAAAGGCCACATCCTTTCTGTGGGGGAACGTTGCATGGAGACGCGCGCAGCACAAGGCCGCAGTCCATCTCTCCAAAAACGGATACATAAATTGATATATAAAGAAATTATAACATATTTATAGTGAAAAGCAAAGAGTGCATCTCTGCCATGAGCGGATTTCACATTTGGGAGTTCCCATCAAAAAAGGGATGCCGCACACGCAGCATCCCTTTTGTATATTTGCAGATCAATCGTCGTCGCTGTCCAGCTTGAGCACGGCGGTAAAGGCTTCACTGGGCAGGGAAACGCTGCCCAACTGACGCATCTTCTTTTTGCCTTCCTTCTGCTTTTCCAGCAGCTTCTTTTTACGGGAGATATCGCCGCCGTAGCACTTGGCCAGCACGTCCTTGCGCATGGCCTTGACCGTCTCGCGGGCAATGATCTTGCCGCCGATGGCCGCCTGTACCGGGATCTCGAACAGGTTGCGCGGGATGTTGTCCCGCAGCTTTTCGCAGATGCGGCGTCCCTTGGCGTAGGCGTTGTCCCGGAACACGATCATGGACAAAGCGTCCACGGGGTCGCCGTTGAGCAAAAAGTCCAGCTTGACCAGATCGCTCTCGCGGTATTCCTTGAACTCGTAGTCGTAGCTGGCGTAGCCCCGGCTGCGGCTCTTGATAGCGTCAAAGAAGTCGTACACGATCTCGCCCAGCGGCAGCGCATAGTGCAGGTCCACCCGCACATCATCCAGATACTTCATGTCGATCAGCACGCCGCGCTTGCTCTGGCACAGATCCATCAGACCGCCCACATAGTCGTTGGGAGTGTACAGATGCACATCCACAAAGGGCTCTTCCTGTTTGACGATATTGCTGGGGTCCGGGTAGTTGGAGGGGTTATCGATCATTTCCACTGTGCCGTCGGTCAGGGTCAGACGGTAGCGCACGCTGGGGGTGGTGGTGATGATATCCAGATCGAACTCCCGCTCCAGACGCTCGGTGATGATCTCCATGTGCAGCAGACCCAAGAAGCCGCAGCGGAAGCCGAAGCCCAGCGCGGCACTGGTTTCCAGCTCAAAGGTCAGGGAGGCATCGTTCAGCTGCAATTTTTCCAGCGCGTCCTTCAGGTCGGGGTACTTGGCACCGTCGGCGGGGTAGATGCCGCAGAACACCATGGGCTTGACCTGACGGTAGCCGGGCAGCGCTTCTGCGGTGGGGCGCTCTGCCAGCGTGACGGTATCGCCCACGCGGGTGTCCTGCACCGTCTTGATGCTGGCGGTCAGGTAGCCTACCTCACCGGCCTGCAGCTGGGCACAGGGGGTCAGGGCGGTGGCACCCATGTGACCCACCTCCACCAGCGTGAACTCTGCGCCGGTAGCCATCATGCGGATGGTGTCGCCGGGCTTCACCGTGCCCTCGAACACGCGGATATAAACGATGACGCCCTTGTAGCTGTCATAGATGCTGTCGAAGATCAGCGCCTTTAAGGGGGCGTCCGGGTCGCCGGTGGGGGCGGGGATATCGCTCACCACACGCTCCAGCACCTGATCGACGTTCAGGCCGGTCTTGGCGGAGACGCGGGGCGCGTCCATGCAGGGCAGGCCGATCACGTCCTCCACCTCCTGCGCCACCTCGTCCGGGTGGGCGCTGGGCAGGTCGATCTTGTTCAGAATGGGCACCAATTCCAGATCGTGCTCCAGTGCCATATAGGTGTTGGCCAGCGTCTGCGCTTCCACGCCCTGCGTGGCGTCTACCACCAGGATCGCGCCCTCACAGGCGGCCAGACTGCGGCTGACCTCGTAGGCAAAGTCCACATGACCCGGGGTGTCGATCAGGTTGAACTCGTAGGTCTTGCCGTCCTTTGCAGTATAGTTCATGGTCACGGCACGCGCCTTGATGGTAATGCCGCGCTCGCGCTCGATATCCATGTTGTCAAGGATCTGATCCTCCATGGTGCGCTCGTCCACGCTCTTGGTCAGTTCCAGAATGCGGTCGGACAGGGTGGATTTGCCGTGGTCGATATGTGCAATGATGCAGAAGTTGCGGATGTTGTCTCTTGCCATGTAGTTCCTCCGGGCAGCTTTATGCTTCTAAGATCCAGTCCTCCACGGCCACGATCTGTCCGTGGTCGCGGTAGACGCGGGGCACGCGGCGGGAAACGCCGCACAGCACTTCATAGGGAATGGTATCGGTCTTGCGGGCAATGGTCTCTGCGGTGTCGCTCACGGTGCCGCCCCACAGGATGGCTTCATCGTCCTCGCGCACTTCCGGCACATCGGTCACGTCCACCATCATCTGATCCATGCACACCCGCCCAAGCACAGGGCAGGCCTTGCCGTGGATCTCCACCACGCCCTTGCCGCAGCTCAAAAGCCGGGGGTAGCCGTCGGCATAGCCGGTGCAAAGGGTGGCTACCTTGGTGGGCTTTTCGGCGGTAAAGCGGCGGCCGTAGCTGGCGCACTGGCCGGGCTGCATCTCCTTGATCATGCTCACCACGGTCTTGAGGGTCATCACCGGCTTAAAGCGCCCAAAGCGCACCTCGTCGCTGGGGTCGTAGCCGTACAGGATGATGCCGGGGCGTGCCATGCAGCGCTCCCGGGGCAAGCCCTCCGGCCAGTCCGGGTGCAGCATGACCCCGGCAGAGTTATCGCAGTGTACAAGGGCAGGCTCCCGCCCGGCGGCCTTCAGTGCGTGGAAGGCTTTCACGAACAGTGCGTGCTGCTCGGCGGTGTAGGCCACATTCTCCGGGGCGGTGTCATCGGCCACGGAAAAATGCTGGAACAGGCCGGTCATTTCCAGCCCGGGCAGCGCACAGGCTTCCAGCATCTCCCGGATGGCGGCGTCAAAATCGGTGCGCAGGGCAAAGCCGATGCGCCCCATACCGGTGTCGGCCTTGAGGTGGATGTGCACCCTGCCGCCTGCCGCCACGGCGGCTTCGCTCAGGGCGCGTGCCTGCGCAAGGGAGTAGCAGGCCACGGTGATGTCGTTCTGGATCAGGGCGGCGGCGTAGGCAGGCTGTACATGCCCCAGAATGAGGATGGGCAAAGTCTGCCCCGCCTTGCGCAGCTGCACAGCTTCGGTCAGGCAGCTGACCGCCAGCCATGCGGCGCCCTCCTCGGCGAACACCCGGGCGCACTGTACCGCGCCGTGGCCGTAGCTGTCCGCCTTGACCACTGCGCACAGGGGCAGCGCCCCTGCCCGGGCCTTTACCTCCCGGAAATTATACCGAAGGGCCTCGAGGTCGATCTCGGCCCAGACGTGTTTTTCAAATGGTTGTTTCTGCATGATCTGTTTCCTTTTTTGGTACGATAAAGCTGCCCCGGCCCGTGTGGACGGGACGCCAGCCGTCAATGCCGCTCTCCTGCAAGGCATGGAGGGTCTTTTGGCGGAAGGCGTGGTCGGTGCGGCAGCGCTCCTGCACAAATTCCTTGGTCTGTTCCCGCACGGTAACGCCGTCGGCGGGGCAGCGGCTCTTCACGATGGGCAAGCCCGCCTCCCGCACGGCGCACTGCACCTCGTACTCGGTTGCCAGCAACATGGGACGGATGAGGGTGAGGTCCCGCTGGGAGAGGTAGGTCACCGGCGAGAAGCAGCCGATGCGTCCTTCCCGCCAGAGGTTCATATAAAAGGTCTCCACGGCATCGTCCAGATGATGCCCCAGCGCCACCTTGTTGCAGCCCAGCTCCTGCGCGGCGGTGTGCAGCGCGCCCCGCCGCAGCTTGGCGCACAGGGCACAGGGGTTCTTTTCCTTGCGGTACTCGAACACCACAGGGCCGATCTCGGTGCGGCGCACCTCGTAGGGGATGCCGTGCTGCCGGAACAGCTCTGCCAGCGCCGAGTAGTCCATGGGCTGATGGTCGAACTGCGGGTCCAGCGTGACCGCCACCACCTCGTAGTCAAAGCCGATGTACTTGCGCAGCATGGAAAGGCCAATGGTCAGCGCCACACTGTCCTTGCCGCCGGAAACGCCCACCATCACCCGGTCGCCGGGGGCGATCATTTCATAGTCCTGTACAGCCTTGCGCATTAAACCGCAAAGCCGCTGCATTGCACGAAGATCACTCATGACAGGCTCACACTTTCTACCAGATTGACCACATCGCTGATGGACGCCAGCTTTGTCAGCGCCGAGACATAGACCACATCGCCGCTGTCGTAGGTGATGGTAGCCAGCACGGCGTAGTAGGTGCGGATATCGCAGCGCACCGCCTCTACGGCTGCACCCTCCACGGTCAGGTTGACCTTGCGGGGCTTGATGACGCCGTAAGCTTGTTTAAGGTCGGCTTCCGAATCCTCAATGAAGTTTTCGTAGCTGTCGGCGGTGCCCCGCTGTAACAAAACGGCCTGATAATCCTCGTTGTCTGCCGTGTCGGCGGTAGCCAGCTCCAGCACGGTGCCAAGGGTGGAATCCTCGGTCATGCGGCACACGCTCCACACGCTGCTGTCGTAGTAGACAGAGATGCCATTCGTGCCGGTATAGTGGGTGTCAGGCGTCGCGGGGGTCTGCCGGTTCACCAGCAGGGTGAGTACCATGTAGGCTGCGATGCCCAGACAGATGAAAATGGCCATCGCTGTCAGCAGCTTGGAGCTGCGGCGCTGCGCCGAAGAAGTGCGGTCGATCTCATTTGGCATGGATGTATTCTCCTTGTGTTGGCAAGGGCAGCGGTGCACTGCCCATATCCTTTATAGTATACCACAACTGCAGCGGGATTTGTAGCGGGCAAATGGCAAAAATATGGCGGTGCGGGCAAAAAACTTTTACAAAAATCGAAATTCAGAAATCAAGAGGATTTGAGAGAAAACAAGCGATTTTGAGAGTTTCAAAAATTTCCACCGAAAAAATCCAAAAATCATGTTGACATGCGCGTTTTTGTGTTGTATACTGACACTCGCGCCCCAAAAGGGTGCCTGAAACGTACAAAAAGCTTATCAGGAGGAAATAGATATGAGCACTACTCTCGTAAAGCCCGCTGAAGTCGAGCGTAAGTGGTACCTGCTCGACGCTACCGGCAAGAGCCTGGGCCACGTCGCTGCTGAGGCCGCTGTTCTGCTGCGCGGCAAGCAGAAGGTCGATTACACCCCCAACGTGGACTGCGGCGATTTCGTGGTTGTCATCAACTGCGACAAGGCTGTTCTGACCGGCAAGAAGGCCGAGCAGAAGTTCCACATCACCCACAGCAAGTACATCGGCGGCCTGAAGAAGGTCCAGTACAGCAAGCTGATGGCTGAGAACAGCGATCTGGCTATGACCTACGCTATCAAGGGCATGATCCCTTCCAACACCATCGGTGCTAAGGCTCTGACCCGCCTGCACTGCTACCAGGGTGCCGAGCACGCTCACGCTGCTCAGAAGCCCGAGAAGATCGAGTTCTAAGAAGGAGGCAATCGAATATGTACGAAACCAAACCTTATTTCTACGGCACTGGTCGTCGTAAGGATTCCGTTGCCCGCGTTCGCGTTTACACCGGCACCGGTAAGATCACCATCAACGATCGTGATATCGACAACTACTTCGGTCTGGAGACCCTGAAGCTGATCGTCCGTTCTCCGCTGGTCCTGCTGGGCCTGGAGGGCAAGTACGACGTCGTCGTCCGCGTTTCCGGCGGCGGTGTTTCCGGTCAGGCTGGCGCTATCCGCCACGGCCTGAGCCGCGCCCTGCTGCAGCAGAGCGACGAGAACCGTTCTGTGCTGAAGAAGGCTGGCTTCCTGACCCGCGATCCCCGTATGAAGGAGCGTAAGAAGTACGGTCTGAAGGCTGCACGTCGTGCACCCCAGTTCTCCAAGCGCTAATTTTCCCTACTTCTCAGTACGTCTCACGACGTCGATTTGCAGGAAAATTCAGTACTTTTGGAGCTGTGCGTGGTCCTCGAAAGTGGTCCGTTTTGCTTCGTAAGAAGCAAGCAAGGAGCACACAAGGAACAAGAATCGCAAGCGAAAAAAGCCTTATGAAGCAGGAGATCATTCCGCAAGGAGTGCATCTCCTGCTTTTTTGTGCTGCACGGCTTTTCCTTCTTCCGTTTAGATCTTGTTGATTGCCTCCACCAGTGTTTCAATATCCAGGTGGGTGTAGACACGTTCGGTGAGCGTCATGGCACCGGAGTGTCCCACAATCTTCTTGATCATGGTTTGGTCTACATGGGCCTCTGTCAGCATGGAGATGCAGGTATGCCGGGTACAGTGCGGCGTCTGGTCATATCCAAGCTGCTCCATCAGGGGCGTGAAGTAACTGTCGTAGTAGTTCCTGTAATCAAAGTGCTTTTGATCCGGCGTGTGGAGCAGGTATTCACACTGAGAACCTTCGTACCACGCTTTGTAGAATGGCAGCACCTTGTCGGCAATAGGAACTTTACGCAGGCCATTTTCGGTTTTGCTGGCGATCACATCAAAGTACTGTTCTTCCAAATGTACGTTTTCCTTCTTTAAGTCGAGGAACTCCGAGATGCGGCAACCGTTGTAGATCAGCATCAGCACGATCTGATAGTATGGGTCCTCTGTAAGCTCCCACAGGCGGGCAATCTGCTCCTTTGTGAATTTGTTCCGGTCACGCTTGTTGGGGTTCTTATCCTTGTACCGGCTCAAATCTACAAACTCGGAGTAATCCTTGTTGCAGATGTCGTTTTTCATGGCGTAGGCGTATAGTTGGTTGAACAGCCCCTTGAGTTTTTTCAGGGTGGGGTAATTCTTCCCGCAGGTGTCCACCACAAATTGGAGGTCCATCAGCCGAATATCCCGAAACACCTTGTTGTAAAGTGTTCCGCACACCCGATAGGACGCCTCATAGCCTTTTACATTTGACTTGGAGATGGTGGGAAACTTCTCCTTTGACCAGCGTTCATAGACCTCCTGGAAGGTGGCTTTGGATGCCTTGATGTCAAAGGGGTTGTTGTTATACTCTGCCAACATTTGCAGCCCCTCTGCTCTGGTTGCTGCATAGCCGATGGTGATTTGTTCTTGAACGGACTTGCCTGTTTCTGGGTTAACATGCCACCCTACGGTTTTACTCACTGCATAGGGTCTTCTTCGCTTTCCGGACATTTTCTTTACGCTTCCATATCCGTTGGGTAATCTCAAAAAATCTCAAACTTCCTTTCTCCCAGCGTTTTCAAATTAAATTTGACAGGGGTATGTAACACCCACCGTTATTTCTGGTCGCCGTTTTCTTCGGCGGCCCTTTTCATTTTCTCCAGCATCTGCTGATCCAGTTCGTTGCGCCGCTGAATGCGCTCCAAATCGGAGAGAGCTTCCACTTCCTTGTCCTGCAACTTGGCACCTGCGTAGTAAGCCAGTTCTTTTTCAATCCAGCGGTCAAAGGATTCTTGATCGGTCCAATAGGTTTCCAGCTTTTCACGCTCGTCCCGGAACTCTTCCAAAATCAGGCACAGGGAATCATTCATTTCTGCGGAGTGGTCATTTCCCTTGAATTTCAGGGAGCAGGACCATTCTTCGCTGTGGGGCGGGCGCTGGACATCGATTTCGAACCGGATACCGGCCTTCTTGTTTAATTGGTAAAGAACCGCAATTACATCAGACAGGCTGTCCAGCTGGATTTCAGGTTTCTGGTAGCCAATCAGGTCTGCCGGAGATATGTTTAAGATTTTAGCGATGGCATTGATCATCGCTATGGATGGCTCAATTTCACCGTTTTCGTATTTTTGAACTGTGCGCATCGTCTTGTCCAGACGCTGTGCCAGCTCCGTTTGGCTCAAGTGAGCGGCCTTGCGGGCTGCCTTGATTCTCTCGCCAATTTCAGCCGGGTTGCTGTGCATTGTCATCACCTCGTTTGTATTGTAACACGAAGTCGTGCGAATTACAAGGTCGTAATACGAATAACTTTTTCGTATTTAGTGTTGACAAGCGGTCTTGGATGGCTTATAATCGAAATGCGAACTAATAATTCGCATATTAGCAATAAGGAGGTCATTCACATGGAGAAGAAAGTTTATGTCGAACTGCCGCCCTTCACTGGACGCAATGTCCCCATCACCGAGATTGCAGTCGCCATGCACAAGGATGCCCAGTATGTGCGCATTGGTTTGCAGCAGGGAATCCTGAAATTCGGCTATGCGATCAAGCTGGAAAACTCTAACGAGTACAACTACTACTGCCCCGACAGAAAGGTGTGGGAGGAAATTGGATACTTCCAACCGGAAATCGCATAAAAAAAGAGCCCTCATCCTGGCAGATGAGAACTCTTGACGGACAGTACAAACGGCAGCTGCCGTGTGACTATCACTCAGCAAGGATATTATAACATGACAGCTGCCAAATTCAACAATTATTTAAGGAGGAATAGAATTTGACAGCTTTACCAGACAGCATCATACAAAATGGTCTGTTCTGCTGCTGGAAGTATGAGGAACGGAATGAGAGGAAAACGAAGGTGCCATACCAGCCGCAAACCGGTCTGGGAGCGAAAAGCAACGATCCTTCCAGCTTCGTACCTTATAAAACAGCAGTACAGGCCAGCGGATATGATGGCATTGGAATTGGAATTTTCAACGGCATCTGTGCGATTGACCTGGACAACTGCGTTTCGGACAGCGGCTATTACACCCAGACCGCCGCAGAAATTGTGGTCTTAATGCACAGCTATACCGAGTACAGCCCCAGCGGAAACGGTCTTCACATTCTCTTTTCGGCAAAAGGGTTTCAGTATGATACCAAACGATTCTATATTATGAACCACCAGGCTGGAATTGAGGTGTACGTGGCGGGAGCAACCAACAAATATGTCACCGTGACCGGAAACCGCTGTGAGGATTATGAGTATGGTGACCGGACCCAGGAGCTGCAAGTGTTACTGGACAAGTTCATGCGCAGGCCGGAGGTAGGCGCAGAAAATGCAATAAATGAAAAAAACTCTGATTTAAGCATGGAGCAGCTTCTGCAACTGGCAAAAAGCAGTAAGAATGGGGCAGCATTCACAGCCCTTTGGAATGGTTCATTGGAGGGATATTTGTCCCCATCAGAGGCAGATCTGGCGTTGTGCAGTCATCTCGCCTTTTGGACAGGACGGGATGCTGCCAAGATGGACACTATGTTCCGGCAGTCGGGATTGATGCGGGATAAATGGGACCGGCAGCAATCCGGCACAACGTATGGTGCAATCACCATTCAGAAAGCAATCGAGCATTGCCGGGAAATTTACACTCCAAAAGCGGAGTCGTCACCGGTTTTTCAACCTATTGTTCCGCTGACTCCACAGTGGAGTGACCTGCCTGCATTTCCGGTAGATGCTCTCCCGGATGTGGTTCGGAATTATGTGAGTGCGGTAGCTGAACACAGTCAGACTGCCCCGGACATGGCAGCGGTGATCAGCCTGGGTGTGCTGGCTATCTGTTTACAGGGAAAATACAAGATAGAGGGAACGCCGGGATACTGTGAGCCTTTGAGCTTGTACACAGTGGTGATCGCCGCACCGGGGGAGCGAAAGTCCAGCGTCATGCGGGATATGACCACATTCCTCTATGAGTATGAGCAGGAATATAACAAGGCGCACAGCATGGAAATACGGGAAAACCATTTGCAGCGGGAATCTACGGAGCGCCAGATCTCCGGTCTGCAAAAGAAGCTGGAGCGCAAGGAAAGCCGGGAAATGGAGTTGGAGCTGCGGCAACTTCAGGAGCAGCTGGAAGAAATTCCAGAACTAAAGCCGGTTCGCTTTTTTGCGGACGATTGTTCCAGCGAAGCGCTGACCAGCTTGATGGCGGCTAACAACGGAGTATTCTCCGTGATTTCCACCGAGGGCGGTATCTTTGACATCATGGCCGGACGATATTCCAACAAATCCAACATTGATGTCTGGCTGAAAGGTCATTGTGGAGATGCCATTTATGTGGATCGAATGACCCGTGAAGCAGAGTGCATCATGCACCCGGCACTGTCGGCTATCCTCTCTATTCAGCCCAGTGTGCTGGATGAAATCATGTCCAATACCACCATGACCGGACGGGGCTTAATTGCCCGCTTCCTGTATGCGTCTCCACCATCCAGAATTGGCAGTCGGGTCTTTCGTACCCAGCCGATTCCGCCCGAAATAACCGCCGTTTATCGCAGCTTGATTTTTCGCCTGATGGCTCTGCCGATTGCTGGAAATGCCCAGACGGTATACCTTTCCGAAAAAGCCTTTGATCTGATGGCCGATTACTTTCAGGAACATGAGAAGTTTCTGGTTGGCGAGGGACAGGCAATTTCCGATTGGGCAAGCAAATATATCGGTGCCGTGCTCCGGATTGCGGGATTGTTGCACTGTGCTGATATGGAAGATGACAAAACAGAAGTGGCAGCTTCTACGATGAGCAGGGCGATTCAGATCGGAAAATATTTTCTGGCTCATTCCACCTACGCCTATTCCATGATGGGCACTGACTTAACCATCCAGAAAGCCAAATTTGTCTTGGCAAAGCTGAAAAAGAAGAACGTATCGGTGATCAAGCGTTCTGAGCTTTTTCAGATGTGTCGAGGAAAGTTCTTCAAGAAAACGGAGGAGATTTTTCCGACGCTGGAACTGCTGGAGGGACATGGATACATTCGGCTGGAAGAACCGGAACGCCAGTCGGTAGGCAGACCAGCCGATGTGAAAATCATTGTGAACCCCGCAGCATGAAACCGGAATTTTCTGCATTTATTGCATTTCCTGCACAGAGTTATACTCTGGTATCGCACCACCGTCCCCACCGAAAAATCCGCAGCTTTGGAGATGGATGGTTCGGGAGAATCCGGTGGATTTTCCCGAACCATGGCCGGCAGGATTGCTTACCGGAGGAAGGATGTCGGACACACCTGGCTTGCTGTGTGGATAGCACACACAAGTCAGGGAGGCTCCCGCAGGAGCCGCATCCCCCTCGGAGAGCCCACGATACTTTGCAGCCGCAGGATGAAAGTATCATAATGGGTTATTACACTTCCGCAGGAAGTGCGCCCCGGCCCGCAGGCCGTACAAACGTGAAAGGAGCTCTATGGCGAGAAACGATGGGATTGACCGTACCAGTGCAAGAAACGCAAACCTGACCGCCGCCAAAATTGGCAATGCTCAGCGGCACAATGAACGAGAAAAAGAATCCTATACCAACCCAGATATTATACCAGAACGCACCCCTCAGAACATCCACTTTAAGAAGCCTACCGCCGGGTATGCAGAGATGTTTGCCCAGATGGAGCAGAAGGGCGTAATCTCCACTCGTGGCCTGAAAACAGATGCCAACCTTTATGGAGAATTGATTTTTGATGTAAACTCCGCCTACTTCTATAACCATGGTGGGTATGAGTTTGCCAAGCGATTTTATGAGGACGCTTACAGGGCAGTCGTAGAGATCGTGGGTGGCGAACAATATATTCTCTCCGCTGTTATGCACGCCGATGAGCGCAACCGGGCTATGTCCGAAGCACTGGGGCAGGATGTATTCCATTATCATCTCCATGTGGTCTATGTTCCGGTTGTGGAGAAGCAGATCCTCTGGTCCAAGAGGTGCAAAGACAAATTACTTGTGGGAACCGTCAAGGAAACGATTATGCAGGTGAGCAGCAGTAAAAAATGGCTGTCTAAACCGGCGTTGGACGAACGGGGAGCGCCCATTCTCCAGAAGAATGGCAGGCCGGTACTGCGGAAGTCTTACAGCGTCCTCCAGGATGATTTCTTCCAGGCCATGCGCAATGCCGGATATACGGATGTGGAGCGTGGAGAACGAGGAAGTTCTGAGGAACATTTGACCGTAACCCAGTTCAAGGTGGAACGGGAACAGGAGCGATTGGAAGAAATTACAGCACAGACGCAGCAGAAAGAGCAACAAGCAGCTTCTCTGGAAAAGGAGATTGAGAAGATTCAAAAGCAACAGGTTGCTGTTCAGGAAGTGGAGCAAATAGAACCCCATGCAGTCCCTTTTTCCTCAAAAGTCATGCTGGATCGATCCGAATATGAAAATCTGGCAGCTGCGGCAAAGAAGTTCTATGTCCAGGAGCGCAAGGAATCCAAACTGCAAAAAGCTTTGGATGCAGCGTTGAAAATGATAAGTGAGTTGAAGGCAAAGGTCGCTGCATTGACCGCAGAGCTGGCAGAGTACAAGTCTGTTCGTGGTCAACTTCGCACAGCGGACTTGGAAAAGGAAAATAGTGAGCTTCGTAGTAAAATCCGGAAATATGAAGATGTAATTTCTCGGAATAATTTGTGGTCGTATTTTTTACGGCACAAGGAGAAAGTATCTACAAAGATTAACGATAGATAAAGCAAACCATATTCCCTTTCGAATTAAGCGAAGGGGAATTCGTTTTGCTGAAACAATTGAAAAAATCACGGATTCGTGATAATATATATATGAATTGGTGACAAAGATGCAAATTTGACTCAGGAGGTGTGGCATGGCCATTTGTTACAACAGACTATTCCACATGATGATAGATAAGAAAATTACCAATGCTCAGTTAAAAGAGATGACCGGAGTAAGCGGAAACATAATTACTCGTTTAAAAAGAAATGAATATATCTCGTTGGAAAGTATAGAAAAAATCTGTAAAACACTTAATTGCAGTGTTGATGATATTCTTGAATTCCAGTATCAGAATGAAAAATAAGAAAGGAAATTTACAATATGAAGCCTTTATTGACAATTGACCACTTGATTAGAGAAGCAAAGATTTTTTGCGATTTTATGTCTCAGGAAAACCATCCCGAATTAGTAGGCGTTACTGATGGAAAAGCAGTTGGTACATATGTAGAACATAGATTTCAGCGCTATCTTTCTGAACGTTATACTGTTAGAATTGGCAGCAGTGCTAAAGGAATTGATCTGCCTGGTGAAAACATTCAAACTGATATTAAAGTAACATCCATTACCCAGCCGCAATCAAGTTGCCCGTTCAAAAATGCCCGCCAGAAAATATATGGCTTGGGATATAATCTCTTGGTCTTTGTATATGATAAACACGATGTAGGAAATCGTTGCTCCCTGCACTTTACCCATTGTACATTCATTGACAAGATGAGAACAGCAGACTTTACAATCACAAGACGCCTTAGAGAAATGGTAGCTGACGGAGCAAATAGGGAAGATATTATTGGCTTCTTGGAAGACAGAAATGTTCCTGGTGATGATATTGTTTACAATGATTTGGCTGATGAAATCCTGACTTATCCTCCTGAGCAGGGCTATTTAACAATTAGCAATGCACTCCAGTGGAGACTTCAGTATGCAAGAGTCATCGCATTGGACAATAGAGTTGATGGAGTTATTAACTATGAATGGTAAGAGAGAATATGGGGATTACCAAACACCAGAGTTCTTCTCTTTGAAAGTATGTAAATATCTTCATGATCAAAGAAAGCTAAAACCGTCCGTTATTATAGAACCCACGTGTGGTGTTGGCAGCTTTGTGAAAAGCAGTTTGATTTTCGACTCTTCTGAAATCATTGGTATCGAGGTTAATCCGGAATACTGTGAGATATGTAAACAAAATATAAGTGATCCTCGAGTTCATATTATAAATGCAGATTTCTTTTCTTTTAATTTGAAGTCTGTGTTGAAGGGTAAGGATCGGCTGCTAATCGTTGGAAATCCACCATGGGTTAATAACAGCACGTTGTCAACATTAAACTCCGACAATCTTCCTGTGAAAGCAAATTTTAAAGGCTTAAAGGGAATGGATGCGCTTACCGGTGCAAGCAATTTTGATATATGCGAGTATATAATTCTACAATTGATTGCTTCCCTATCTGACACAAACACGACAATTGCCATGCTTTGTAAAACTTCTGTGGCAAGAAATGTTTTTGTCGAGATGAAGCGCACGCATACAAATTTTAGTGCTTGTGATCTGTTTGAGTTTAATGCTAATAAGGTGTTTGGAATTAATGCAAGTGCCTGTTTGCTGGTAATAGAGCTTTGTGAAAGCGAAGCTTCTGCTGAAATTTGTAATATCTATTCTTTTGAAAAACCAAATGAAATTAAAGACTCCTTCCGGTATGTAGATGGAAAGCTTTACAGTGAAGCTACTAAGGATGTTCCAGATTTTTCTGGAGTTTGTTGCTTTGAATGGAGGCAAGGAGTAAAGCACGATTGTTCTAAAGTTATGGAATTGTCATCTCAAGGAACAGATTTGGTAAATGGTTTAAAAGAGACCGTAGATATCGAATCAGAATATGTGTTTCCACTTATAAAAAGCAGTATGTTCAAGGCTCCGGTTGTTTACAATTTTAAAAAATATGTAATTGTCACACAGAAAAAAGTTCGGGAGAATACCGCTCACATAGAGAGGGACGCGCCTAAAACATGGGCATATTTGACATCGCATAAAGAGTATTTTTCAAAAAGGAAAAGTTCTATTTATAAGGATGCTCCCGATTATTCCATGTTTGGAATTGGTGATTACTCATATGCACAATACAAGGTTGGAGTGAGTGGATTCTATAAAAAGCCCTTATTTTCTGTGCTTGTTTCCAATGACAACAGACCGGTTATGACTGATGATACGAGCTATTTCATTTGTCTTCCTACGTATGATACGGCATATACCGCTATGCTGATATTAAACTCTGAAAAAGTTCAACAATTTCTTCTGACTATTGCCTTCTTGGATGCAAAACGTCCATTTACTAAAAAAGTGCTTGGACAAATTGACTTTCATAAAATTCTCCAGGAAATTTCATCCTCGGATCTTGCTAATACCGAAAGACAATTGGGCTTACAACGGTATTTCGATGAAAAAATGTTAGAAAGTTTTAAGTTGTTGCCGGAGTTAAGTCAGGACACTTTAATGTTGTATATCTAACAGAAAGGCGATCAGCTACGGCTGGTCGCTTCTTCATAAATAAAGAGAAAAGAGAATGCAGATGAGTCAAAAAGAATATATAAATCCTTTTTCTCAAGTATCGGAAATCTATGCGCAAAAACTTGATGACGCCTCGATGTCGGGAGATATTGTGCTACTTGAGCAGTTAGTATGCGAAATTGAAAGAACACTGCCTGACGTTGATGCCGCATCGCAAGCACGATTGTACTATTCAATTGGTACTGTATACAGCGATGTTGCACAAGCGAAGTCGTTATCGCACGAAAAATCAATAAGGAAACAATTGTACGCTTTTAGAAAAAGTGTAGGCATTATCGAGGATGAGGAATATTCAAAAGAAGAATATGGGCCGTATGTAAACCCTTTCAAGTGCCTCTTGTATACTAATTACGGAAATACGCTTTGTTCTTGTGGGAGAAATATAGAGGCGATAGCACAGTATAAAAAGGCAATAAACATTTATCCATTATTTGGAATGGCAATTGGAAATCTTGGAAGAGTATATCAAGACTATGGTGTCATGGACTATGATGATGGACACCAAGATTATTTCCACTATTTTGCATATTCTTTGCTAAAAAAGGCTGTTGAATGCAAAGATCCCAACACTCATAAAGCAGCCAAAGACTGTTTCCTTAGGGCAATGGCTGTATATATTCCTCAATATGTTGAAGGATTTCTGCAAAAGGATTTGGAAATCCCACAGTTTTCTTATGAAAACTGTGAGGAAAAAATGTATCGAGAATGGGCTGTAGAAAACAATTTGTTTTTGAATACTCTAAATGACTTACCGGTAGTAGAATTGTGTTTTGCTACTGATGTGTTACAGCTTCCGGATATGATTGTATCTATAGATGCAAAACCCATTTTTCATGGAATGTTTAACCAAATAAAGCAGGAATATGTGTATGCAAGGTATCAGTATTATTTATCTTTGCAATTTCGTGAAGAAGTACATTATGCTGACAAAGAAACCCACCTCATCAACTTTGCTGATTTTCCACAGTATGGAATACGTATTGAGCAATTGAAGTCTGCTTTCAAAACTTTATATGGTCTATTCGACAAAATAGCGTATTTTCTCAATTCCTACTTCGAGTTGGGGATACATGAAAGAGATGTTAGCTTTAATCATATATGGTTAACTGGATTTGGAGCGGGAAAGAACCATTATGAATATAAAAATGTTCTTAATCACAAAGAAAACTTTGCATTGGCATCTTTATATTGGATTAGTAGAGATTTTTATGACAAGTTTGAGGACTCTCCCAATCCTCGTCTGAAGCGCATTAGTGATGTTCGTAATGCACTTGAGCATAAATATGTCAAAGTGACTAATGGATGGTTTCCTGCAAGAGTTAATGGTGAAATTGATGATCTTGCTCTATATGTGACTGAAGATGAACTTTCCGCATTAACACTGGAATTAATGCACATTGTACGAGAAGCAATTATTTGCGTATCTTTGTGTGTTCATGTAGAAGAACAGAAAAACAGAGACCAACTTCAAAATAAGTTGATTATGCCTATGCCGTTGATGGAATATGACGACGAATGGAAATTGTAACAAATCAGCCGAGCAGCGTCCCACTGCCCGGCTGATTGCCTTCATTCAGTTGCTGATTTATTCTTCCATAACTTCAAGCATAATTCTGGCGCCCAGCTTAAAGCTATTCTGGAACAGCAGGCACTCTGCCATGGTCTGATGTTCACGAACAGCGTCCGCGTACCGAGAGAACAGCTCCTTCTGCGCATCTGTTATGGTAGCCAGAAGCTTTTCTTCATTTCGGGTAATCAGGCGAAGTACTTCCTTGTATTCCTTGCAGGAGTTTGTGTCGTATTCCGTCGGTTCAATGTTACCATACCAAAATTCTTCAAGAAGTCTCATACGGCATCCTCCCCATAGATCAGCTCTTGGAGGATGATTTCTTCCGCCCGATTTCGGATGTTGTTCATGGCACCGACCCATGCCATCTGGTCCTGCGCTTTCAGCTGCTCATTGATACCCTCCTTCTCTGCCAGCTGTGTTATGAGCAGATGGAGTTTGTTTCGTGCCTGGGTATCAATATCAGCCAGACAGCTGTGCAATTTCCCGCTGAGAACAAGGTCGAAATAGAGCACGGGACGATGTTCTTTCAGGTATTGCTGGTGCTTTCTGCCCCACATACCAATAGGAGATGTCCCTGTTTCATCCAACACTAAGCAGGGGATATAGTAGTCGCCCTGGAGTTCATACCAAAGGCCGTTGCTTTGATCGAAAATGTATTTTTTCATTATGCTGTCCTCCGTGTGTGAATTTAATTTTGAGGTGATGACAAGAACAGCAACGAGGTTTCTTTCCCTACCGTTGTCCTGCGTCGCCCTGGGCAGCAATACGCAAGGCACACATAAGGAGCAAAACCTGCTTTTCGTGCGTTATGCACGAGGATAAAAATTAAAATCTGATGTGTAGAAAAACCACAGTATTAAGCCAAAAATCAGGCTGAAAGCGAAGAAATGACCAGATGTTTGGCATGGCCAGCACCAAGTCCTTGAAGTTCACCAAGCGCTGATTATATTTCAGTATGCACTTTTACGGCTCTGCTTCGGCAGAGCCATTTTTGTTTTAAGGAGGAATCCGCCGCAAAAAGGTGCGTTCCCTCTTTTTTTGCGCGGCAGACTGTGCTATACTATAATTGCATTGGTGCGTGCCGCAAGGGCAGCGAGCCGGTGCGTTTTACCCAAGGTAGCGTATCCCGGGCAAGGTGCACGGAAAAGGCTGTCTTTTGAAAAAAGGATAAAGAGGTCATTTATTATGCTTACTGCAATTACGGGTATCAACTGGGGCGATGAGGGCAAGGGCCGCATGGTCGACCTGATCAGCCAGGAGTACGACATCGTTGCACGGTATCAGGGCGGCAACAACGCAGGCCATACCGTTAAAAACGAGCGCGGCAAGTTCGTGCTGAACCTGCTGCCCTCCGGCATCCTGCGCCCCAACGTCGTGTGCGTCATGGGCAACGGCATGGTCATCGACCCGCATCATCTGGACGGTGAGATCAATAAGCTGCGCGAGCAGGGCATTAAGATCACCCCGGAAAACCTGAAGATCTCCGACCGCGCAACCATCACCATGCCCTACCATGTGGAGCAGGATGGTCTGGAAGAGGCACGCCTGTCCAAGACCGGCGCACAGTTCGGCTCCACCAAGCGCGGCATCGCTTACGCTTACGGCGACAAGTACATGAAAAAGACCCTGCGCATGGGCGACCTGCTGCATCTGGACGATGCTGTGAAGAAGCGTCTGGTCACCATGGTGGATTCCAAGAATCTGGTCATGGAGGGCAGCTACAACGCTTCCCCCATCAGCGTAGACGAGATGTGGAACTGGCTCGAAAAGTATGCCGCCATCTTCAAGGACTACATCTGCGATGTGGGTCAGTATCTGGCCGATGCCGATGCAGCCGGCAAGAAGGTGCTGTTTGAGGCACAGCTGGGCGCCCTGCGCGATATCGACTTTGGCATCTACCCCTACACCACCTCCTCCAACGTCATCGGTGCTTATGCACCCATCGGTGCCGGCATCCCCGGCCACAAGCTGCACAACTCCATCGGCGTCATGAAGGCTTACTCCTCCTGCGTGGGCGACGGCCCCTTCGCCGCCGAGCTGGCCATGACCGAGGAAGAGAAGCACGCCCTGCGTGAGGCCGGCCACGAGTACGGCGCAGCTACCGGACGTCCCCGCCGCGTGGGCCCCATCGATCTGGTGGCAAGCCGCTACGGCGTGTTCTGCCAGGGCTGCGACGAGGTCGCTCTGACCCTGCTGGACGTGCTGGACTACATGGAAAAGATCCCCATGGTCACCGCCTACAAGCTGACCGACGGCACCACCACCACTCGCTTCCCCATGGGTGAGGCACTGGATACCGCACAGCCCGTGGTGGAGTATCTGCCCGGCTGGCACTGCGACATCACCGCAGCCCGCAAGTGGGAGGACCTGCCCCAGCAGGCCCGCGATTATGTGGAGTATCTGGAAAAGGCTGTGGGCTGCAAGATCACCTATATCTCGGTGGGCGCAGAGCGCGAGGCTTACATCCACCGCGGCTGAGCTGCCGCCAAAAGCAGCCCCGAGTTTCAGAAAAGGAAGCGTCACAGATGTTTGATATCATTACCGACAGCGCCTGCGACCTGACGCTGGACACCGCCAAGCAGCTTGGCATCGAGGTCGTGCCCTTTTATGTATCGCTGGACGGCGAGCATTACCGCAAGGAAGGGCTGGAGATCCCTGTGCGGGACTTCTATCAGTTCATGGTAGATAACCCGGCGGCCTATCCCAAGACCAGTCTGGCCTCCATCGAGGACTTTGAAAAGGTCTTCCGCGCACACGCCGAGGCGGGTCGGGCGGTATTGTGTCTGGTGTTCACCGGAAAGATGAGCGGCTGCGTGGGCAGCGCCCGCAACGCCCGGGATCTGGTGCTGGAGGACTACCCCGATGCCCGCATCGAGGTCATCGACTCTGCCGCTGCCACGGTGACCGAATCCACCATGGTGGAAAATGCCGTAGCCATGCGGGACGCAGGCTGCACCTTGGACGAGACTGTGACCTGGCTGGAAGCCGAAAAATCCACCAACCAGATCTTCTTCACCGTGGGTGATCTGGATTACCTCATCAAGGGCGGGCGCATCGGCAAGGTGACCGGCCGCGCCGCCAATATGCTGGGACTCAAGCCCATGATCCTGTTCAAGGACGGCGAGATCTTCTCCGGCGGCGTAGCCCGCGGTCGACAGAAGAGCTTTGAAAAGGCGCTGGAACAGCTGATGAACTATCTGGATGCCCACGGCGGCACCCCGGACGACTACCGCATTACGGTGGGCTACGGCTACGATGCCGACGAGGGCAAGCGTTTGTGGATGCAGACCCGTGCCGCCCTGCGCGCCAAGTACCCCGGCGCACAGTGTGAGGTAGGGCTTTTGCAGATCGGCTGCACCATCGCGGTGCACACCGGCCCCTATGCCTTGGGCATGGGCGTTATGCGCCGCTGGAAAAAGCAGGGCTGATAGAAAACAGAAGAAAACGGATAAAAATGAGATAGACTTTCTCGGAAGGGAAGGTCTATCTCTTTTTTGTTGCAGGCTGAAACTGTAACGAATCGGATACAGTAAGAACTGCTTTTTCAGGCAGGGGGAGCCCGCTGCCCTTATAACTTTTTCTAATGCGCCTTACTTGCCGTTCTGTTGGCAAAATTGGTAAAAAATGCTTGCATCTAGGCAATTTTGATGATAAAATCATACTGTTATAGTACGCCCAAAAGCGGGATGCACAGGAAGGTAAAGTTTGACATTGCGGCAATAGAGTGTACTATGTGCTGCCGGGGTGCGGTGCGCGGAGAAAAAGGCAGGGAAGGTAAAATGGAAACAGACGAGACAACAAAAGAAGAGCTTCTGCGGCTGGAACGCTATGCACAGAATATACCGGGCGGCTTTCACTGCTGCGCAGAGGATCCTGAAAACGGCTATCCGTTTACCTATATCAGCGACCGCTTTCTGGAGATACTGGGCTGGGAGCGGGAAGAATTTGCGGCAAAGTTCAATAACCGCTATACAGCGCTACTGCACCCGGATGATCTGGCGGCCGGGCTGCGCTACCGGAACGCGGAAAACAGTGGGGCCTACGCACAGGAGGGCGACAGCATCTTCCGGCTGTTGGGCAAAAACGGCTACCGCTGGGTCTCCAGCGCCGCCAATAGAATCGTATGGCACGGTGATGGCTACATCGTGGCCACCGTCACGGATATTACCCCCTATATGGAACTGCGGGAAAAGCTGGAACAGCAGAACCGTACCCAGCGGGAAGCGCTGGAAAGCGCCAACCATAACCTGCTGCGGATGATGCAGCAGATGGAGAGGCAAAAAGCGCAGTTTGCCCAGACCGCCGCCCGGAATATGGAAAAAGAAAAGCACTACCGGCAGCGACTGAACCGTGACGCCCTGACCGGCACCTACAACCGCCGCTATTACGAGGAAGTGGTGCGCAATAACATCGGCCCGTCGTGCATTGCTCTGATGGATATCGACGATTTCAAGATCTGCAACGATACCTACGGCCACCACGCCGGAGATCTGGCGCTGGAAACCGCTGCAAAGGCCATCCGCAGCTGCATCCGGGAAACAGATCTGCTGATCCGCTACGGCGGCGATGAGTTTTTGCTGGTGCTGCCCGGCATCCCGGCGGATTACCTCAGGACAAAGCTGGAGCAGATCCGCACCGCCGTGCAGCAAACGGTGGTGCCGGGCTACCCTCACTTCCGGCTTTCGCTGAGCATCGGCGGCGCGATGCAGACCCTTGCCGACCCCATGGAGAACGTGGTGCGCCGGGCAGACCTTTTGATGTATCAGGCCAAGAACCACAAGGACGCGGTAGCGGTGGACACACAGGACAGTCGGTTGGCGGCTCAGGAGCAAGTCCTGGAGGAAAAGCCCGTCATCCTGCTGGTGGACGATTCCATGATGAACCGCATGATGCTTGCCGGCATTCTGGGCGAGGACTACCGCATTCTGGAAGCCGAGAACGGCAAGCAGTGTCTGGAGCTGCTGCGGGCAAAGGCTGGGCAGATCTCGCTGGTGCTGCTGGATATCAATATGCCGGTCATGGACGGCTTTGAGGTGCTGCGCACCATGAACACCAACCACACCATCGAGGACGTGCCGGTGATCATGATCTCCAGCGACGACTCGGAGGAAGCTATCCGCAAGGCCTACGAGCTGGGTGCCAGCGACTATGTCAACCGCCCCTTTGACGCAAAGATCGTCTATCGCCGGGTGTCCAACACCATCAAGCTGTACGCCAAGCAGCGGCGGCTGGTGCAGATGGTGTCCGACCAGATCCGCGCAAGGGAAAAGAACACCGATGTGCTGGTGGGCGTGCTGAGCCAGATCGTGGAGTTCCGCAACGGCGAGTCCGGCTCTCATGTACGGCACATCCGCATCATCACCGAGACGCTGCTGCACCGGCTGATGGAGCTGACCAGCCGCTACGACCTGACCCCCGAGCAGCAGGATAACATCCCGCTGGCGTCGGCGCTGCACGATATCGGCAAGATCGGCATTGACGAAGCCATTCTGAACAAGCCCGGCAAGCTGACCGCAGAAGAATTTGCGGTGATCAAGACCCACAGTATGCTGGGCGCAGAGATGCTGCACAAGACCGAAAACTTTGCCGAGCAGCCGCTGTTGCAGACCGCCTACGAGATTGCCCGCTGGCACCACGAGCGCTGGGACGGCAAAGGCTACCCGGACGGGCTGAAAGGGGACGATATCCCCATCAGCGCGCAGCTGGTCTCCATGGCAGATGTGTATGACGCGCTGACCAGTGAGCGGTGCTACAAAAAGGCCTTCCCGCACGAGACTGCTGTCCAGATGATCACAGACGGCGAGTGTGGAGCCTTCAACCCGCTGCTGATCCAGTGCCTGCTGGACGTGCAGGGGGAACTGAAACAGGAAATTTTACAATGGTAATGTGAGGACATCTACGCGTGACAAAACAGCGATCCAACCATAAAATACCCCGCCGCACCTTTTTAAAGGTGTGCGCGGCGGCTGCGGTCGGGCTGACCGCCTGCGGCAAAATGCAGACGGCGGCAGCGCTGCCTGAGCTCACGGTGGGCAGCGATAACTACCCGCCGTTTATCTACATGAACAATGACAGCACCCCCACCGGCATTGATGTGGACATTGCCACCGAGGCCTTTGCCCGCATGGGGTATGCGGTGCGGCTGGAGATCATTGACTGGGAGCAGAAAACAAAGCTGGTGGAAAGCGGTGCCATCGACTGCATCTGGGGCTGCTTTTCCATGGACGGGCGGGAGCAGCTATACCGCTGGGTAGGCCCTTATATGGTCAGCCGTCAGGTGGTGGCGGTCAATGCGGACAGCAGCATTGAAACGCTTGCCGACCTTGCGGGCAAGACCATGATGGTGCAAAGCACCACCAAGCCGGAGGAAATTTTCCTCGGCGGCACCGACCCCCGCATCCCGCAGTTTGGTGAACTGCTGAGCGTCGAGGACCGCAGCGTGCAGTACGCCATGCTGAACTGTGGCTATGTGGACGCCATTGCCGCCCACGAGACCGCCATTTTGCAGTATATGCAGGACTGCAATGCCAACTTCCGCATTCTGAAAGAGCCGCTGCTGGTCACCGGCATCGGCGTGGCTTTTGCGCTGAACGACACCCGCGGGCTGGACGAAAAGCTGGCCGAGACCCTTGCCGCCATGCGCGCCGACGGCACGCTGAAGCAGATCGTAGGCAAGTATCTGCCAGACCCGGAAAAGTATCTGGAGGTGGACGCCCTTGAACCGTAACAAGAAAACGTTCACGCCCGGTATGCGGGTGGCGGCGCTCTATCTGCTGATGGGCGTGCTGCTTTTGCTGGCAGTCACCCTCTTCTCCGGGCGGGAGTCCATCCGCGCTACCGAGGAATACTTTGACCGCACCATCAACTTTGTAAAGGTGCAGTCCACCAGCTACGAAAAATACAATGACACCATCACCGCAAAGTCGCTGCGCCGGATGGCAGTGTCGGTGCGGCAGCTGGCGGAAAATGACGCTTTGGACCTCTACGACCCCGAAAGCCTCCGGGCAGAAACGGAGTCCCTCTGGCTTACCGGCATTGCCGTGCTGGACGAAAATGGAGAATTACTGTGTGAGTATACAAATGGTAATATCGACTATGCGCAGTTTGCGGAATCTCTGCGGGAGCAAGCCGCACTGAACGTGCTGCAAAACCCGCAAAAGACCTACCTCAAGCGCATTCTGTTACAGGATGGCACGGCGGTGGATGTTGCCACCCGCCGCGCCGCAGCAGGGGACGCTGTGCTGCTGGCGTACCGGGTGACCCCGCCGGAGTTTGTGGAGGGCACAGCCCTGTCCATCCAAAGCGTGCTGGACGGCTACCCGAAGAACATCAGCGGCACCATCTTTATCGTGCAGGACAACAAGGTGATCGCCGCAAACGACCCGAGCCTTGTCGGGCTGGATACCACGAACAGCCCGCTGGTGCAGGGCATCCGCAAGGCCGGTGCGCCCGACATTCTGACCCACACCCGCGACTGGGCAAATTCCGGCTGCTATTTCGGCATGTACAGCAACGGACAGAATTTTGACCTGTATCTCTATATCGACGAAAAATCGGTGTTCCGCAATTCCAGCAGCGCACTGCTGGCTGCGCTGATCTTCTATCTGATCTGTGTGGCGGTGCTGCAAACGCTGCGCCGCCGCTCGGCGGCGGCTGCGGAGCAGCAGCGGAAAGAGCAGGAGCAGAAGTATCACGCCCAGCTGGAGGAACAGAACCGCAAGCTGGAACTTGCCGTCCGGCACGAGGCAGCGGCAAACCGCGCCAAGCGGGAGTTTTTGTTCAACATGAGCCACGACATCCGCACCCCGATGAACGCCATTATCGGCTTTACCTCGCTGGCGGCGACCCATATTGAGAATAAGGAGCAGGTGCTGGATTATCTGAAAAAGATCTCCACTTCCAGCCAGCACCTGCTCTCCCTCATCAACGATGTGCTGGATATGAGCCGCATTGAGAGCGGCAAGGTGAAGATCGAGGAAAAGGCAGTGCACCTGCCGGATCTCGTGCACGATGTGCGCTCCATCATCCAGCCCAACATCAGCTCCAAGCGCTTAGCACTGTTCATCGACACCATGGACGTGGTGGACGAGGACATCATCACCGACCCGCTGCGGCTGAATCAGGTGCTGCTGAACATCCTTTCCAATGCTATCAAGTTCACCCCCACCGGCGGCATGGTGAGCATCCGCATTGCCCAGAAGCCCGGTGCGCCCAAGGGCTGCGGCAACTATGAGTTCCGCATCAAGGATAACGGCATCGGCATCAACAAGGAGTTCCAGAAGCACATCTTTGAGGAGTTCACCCGGGAGGAAAGCTCCACCGTCAGCGGCATTCAGGGTACGGGTCTGGGGCTTTCCATCACCAAGAATATCGTAGACCTGATGGGCGGCACCATCGCCCTTGAAAGCGAGCCGGGCAAGGGCAGCGAGTTCATCGTGAACCTCTGCTTTACCCTCAGCGGGCAGAAGGCGGAGATCAAACAGCTGCCTCAGCTGGAAGGGCTGCGGGCACTGGTGGCAGATGACGACACCAACACCTGCCTGAGCGTCAGCACCATGCTTTCCAAGATCGGGATGCGCCCGGAGTGGACCATCTCCGGCAAGGAAGCAGTCATCCGCACCAAGTACGCCGTGGAGCAGGGCGATGCCTTCAGTGTGTATATCATCGACTGGCTCATCCCGGATATGAACGGCATTGAGATCGTGCGGCAGATCCGCAAGGTCATCGGGGACAGCTGCCCCATCATCATCCTGACCGCCTACGACTGGGCAGATATCGAGGAGGAGGCGCGCGCCGCCGGTGTGACCGCCTTCTGCGAAAAGCCGCTGTTCCTCTCGGAACTGCGCAAGGTGCTGGCAGAGCCCTTCCGGGTGCAGCCGGCGCAGACGCCTGCCCAGCAGCCCAAGGTGGACTTCAGCGGTAAGCGCCTGCTGCTGGTGGAGGATAACACCCTGAACCGGGAGATCGCCGTGGAGATCTTAAAGGAAGCAGGCTTCCTTGTGGATACCGCCGAGGACGGCGTTGAAGCGGTGGAAAAGATGGAGCAGTCCGCGCCCGGGCAGTACGACCTGATCTTGATGGACATCCAGATGCCTCGGATGGACGGCTACGAAGCTACCCGGCGCATCCGCGCCCTGCCCGACCCCCGCAAGGCAGGCATCCCCATTTTTGCCATGACCGCCAACGCCTTTGAGGAGGACCGGCAGAACGCCCTGAATGCGGGCATGAACGGCCATATCGCAAAGCCGCTGGATATCCCGCACCTGCTGAAGGTGCTGAAAGAAGCGCTGAAATAAGAACCCGCTCACGCATCGCTGCGCGATGCCAGCTCCCCCGAGGGGGAGCTTTTTTGTTTCTGCCGGTCAGCGCTTGAGAGCGTTCAGCCCGGCGGGGCATTCCAGACCGTCCCGCGCAGCAAAAAAGCCGCCGCACAAAAAGTGCAGCGGCTTTGCGGGGTGTCACCTCACAGCCAGCGCTCAGAGATGATCCACCACATACCGGGCAGGTTGATCCGACCCAGCAGATGCTCCAATACGATCAGCATGGTATTCTCCTTTCAGACCGTCCGTTTCAGCCGAACAGCCCCTTCAGTAAAAACAGAAGCAGCTTAGTCAAGCTGCCGCCGCCCAAAAGGTTGAGCAGCGGCCCAAGGCCTTGAAACATGGAAGGTTTGCTCCTTTCGTTTCATTCCGTCCCGGCTGCTGCCGGGTGCCGGTCTGCCTTATATACGAACCAGCCCGCCGCAGGATTGCAAATCCTGTGGTGGTAAATGCTGGAAAGAAAACCCTCTCAGGCTCACATTCGTTCGCCAGCTCCCCCGAAGGGGGAGCTTTTTGCCCTCTGCCGATCAGCATAAATAAAGCTCCCCCTTTCGGGGGAGCTGGCATCGCGCAGCGATGACTGAGAGGGTTCAGCGGCTGCCGCCGTTTCCCGTGAAAAAATTGCTCAAAAAGCTTCCATGCCGGGGTAGACGGCGCTTTCGCCCAGCTGCTCCTCAATGCGCAGCAGCTGGTTGTACTTTGCCACACGCTCGGTGCGGCTGGGTGCACCGGTCTTGATCTGGCAGGTGTTCAGCGCCACAGCCAGATCCGCAATGGTGGTGTCCTCGGTCTCGCCGGAGCGGTGGGAGCTGATGGCATTGTAACCGGCCTTGTGTGCCATCTTGATGGCTTCCAAGGTCTCGGAGACAGAGCCGATCTGGTTCAGTTTGATCAGGATAGCGTTGCCCGCACCCAGCCGGATGCCCTTTGCCAGACGCTCGGTGTTGGTCACAAACAGGTCGTCGCCCACCAGCTGCACCTTGCCGCCCAGCTCGCGGGTCATCTGCTGCCAGCCCTCCCAGTCCTCTTCGTCCAGACCGTCCTCGATGGAGATGATGGGGTACTTTTCCACAAGGCTCTTCCAGTGTGCGATCAGCTCGGCAGAGGTAAACTCGGTGCCCGCCTTGGGCAGCTTATAAAAGCCCTTGCCCTTGGGGCTCTTCCACTCGGAAGCGGCGGCATCCATTGCCAGCATAAAGTCCTTGCCCGGCAGATAGCCCGCCTTTTCGATGGCTGCCAGAATGGTCTCGATGGTCTCTTCATCGCTGGAAAGGTTGGGTGCAAAGCCGCCCTCGTCACCCACGGAGGTGGCCAGCCCCTTGGACTTCAGGATGGCAGCCAGCGCGTGGAACACCTCGGCGCACCAGCGCAGCGCTTCCTTAAAAGAGGGGGCGCCCACCGGCATGATCATGAACTCCTGCGTGTCCACGGTGTTGGCGGCGTGTGCGCCGCCGTTCAGGATGTTCATCATGGGCACGGGCAGACGGTTGCCATTTACGCCGCCCAGAAAACGGTACAGCGGCATTTCCAGCGAAGCGGCTGCTGCGCGGCAGGCTGCAATGGACACCGCCAGAATGGCGTTTGCGCCCAGATTGGACTTATCCTTGGTGCCGTCTGCCTTGAGCATGGCGGCGTCCACGGCGTAAATGTCGGAAGCATCCATGCCCACCACTGCGTCCGCAATGACCGTGTTGATGTTCTCCACCGCCTTGGTCACGCCCTTGCCCAGATAGCGGCTCTTGTCGCCGTCCCGCAGCTCCAGCGCCTCAAACTCGCCGGTGGATGCACCGGAAGGGGCGCAGCCGCGCGCCACGGTGCCGTCCGCCAGCGTGATCTCGGCTTCCACGGTGGGATTTCCGCGGGAGTCTAAGATCTCGCGGCCTACAACAGATTCAATTTCCAGATAATTCATCTTGAAACCCTCCTGAATATCATTTTCTCTCCCATACTGCCCGGGCGGGCAGATGGGGAACTGCCCTGTTTAGATAGTTATACATAACTAACCATCAATATCCTACCACGCTTTGCACCCCGGCGCAAGAGCCGGTGCGGATGTTTGCAGACCTAAATTTTTAACAGGGACGCAAACCGCCGTGGAAAACCCGTTTACAGTCTGCCCCCTTGCGGCAGCGGGGATGCACTATGACCGCCATGTAAATTTCGTATGGCAGATATACCAAAAATTCTCTTTACTTTTTGGCGGCTCGGCTCTATACTGATTGCGGCGTTTACGCTGTTTTCCCAGTTATAGTCGTTATAGAGGAGGATTTTTGCAATGAATAAGGATCTGACGGTGGGCAAGCCGTCACAGGTATTGTGGCAATTCTGTCTGCCCATGTTCGGCAGCATCATTTTCCAGCAGCTGTACAACATCGCGGATAGTCTGGTGGCGGGCAAGTTCATCGGTGAAAATGCGCTGGCTGCGGTGGGCAACAGCTACGAGATCACCCTGATCTTCATCGCCTTTGCCTTTGGCTGCAACATTGGCTGCTCGGTCATCGTGTCCCGCTACTTCGGCGCAAAGGAATACCGCGAGATGAAGACCTCGGTCTACACCTCCCTCATCGGCTCTGCCGTGCTGTGCGCCGTGCTGATGGGCATTGGTCTGCTGGGCTGCGACGCCTTGCTGGAGCTCATCAACACCCCGGAGGAGATCCTTGCAGACTCTGCGCTGTATCTGGACATCTACGTTCTGGGTCTGCCCTTTATGTTCTTCTACAACATTGCCACCGGCATCTTCTCTGCCCTTGGCGACAGCAAGACCCCCTTCTACTTCCTTGCAGTCTCTTCCCTGTCCAACATCGGCGTGGACATCCTGTTCGTCGCCGGTTTCAAGATGGGCATTGCCGGTGTGGCATGGGCTACCTTCCTGTGTCAGGGTGTCAGCTGCGTGCTGGCTATGGTGGTGGTGTTCCGCCGCATCCGCGCCTTCCGCACCGAGGGTCATGTGCAGCTGTTCTCGTGGAATATGCTGGGCAAGGTGGCCGTGGTGGCTGTGCCCAGCATCCTGCAGCAGAGCTTTGTCTCGGTGGGTAACATTATCCTGCAGAGCATCATCAACACCTTTGGTGCCAGCGTCATTGCAGGCTACTCTGCCGCCGTCAAGCTGAACAACATGGTCATCACCTCCTTTACCACCCTAGGCAACGGCATCTCCAACTACACCTCCCAGAACATGGGCGCAGGCAAGATGGACCGCGTCAAGGCGGGCTTTGGCGCAGGCCGCAATCTGGTGTGGCTGCTGTGCGTGCCGCTGGTGGTGCTGTACTTCTTCTTTGGTCGCTTCCTGCTGCTGCTGTTCATGAACGACCCGCAGGGCCCTGCCATTGACACCGGTATGCTGTTTTTGCGCATCCTTTCCCCCTTCTACTTTGTGGTGTCAGTCAAGCTGGTGGCAGACGGCATCCTGCGCGGCTGCGGCCTGATGGTGCGGTTTATGATCGCCACCTTCACCGACCTGATTTTGCGCGTGGGCATTGCCGCCGTGCTCAGCGCCACCGCGCTGGGCTCCACCGGCATCTGGATGGCATGGCCTGTGGGCTGGTGCATCGGCACGGCACTTTCCATGGTGTTCTACGTCACCGCCATCCGCAAGGCACTGGCAGAGCCGCTGGCCGTTGCCGAGGCTGAGGGACAAGCCGCAGAGACCCGCGCCGAGGCCGAATTTGCCGCCGACGCCGAGATGGAGACCCTGTAACCATTTTGCAACCCGTGAATCCATTTCATTTCACAGATAAACAAAATGAACAATTTGAAATAGTGCACAAAATCGTGTTCTAATTTTTGTATAAAGTATCAACAAAGCCGAGAAAATGCGCCCAAAAGTATGGACGGTTTGTGAATTGCGGATTTGAACCCAGATAGCTATAATAACAGATAAGAACAGGAGCAAGGCCACTTTAGAGGGGAAGGGCCTTGCTTCCGTTTTTATCAGTTTACTTTATAGAACACTCCGAAGGAGGAGATTTTTATGAAAAAGATGATCACTCGTCGTCAGTTCATGGCTGCTGCCGGTGTTGTTGCCGCAGCAAGCGCCCTGACTGCCTGCGGCGGTTCTTCCGCAAGCACGGCCGCTTCTTCTGCTGCCGGTTCTACCGCCGGTTCCGCTGCTGCCTCCGGCAGCACCATCAAGGTGGGTGTTCTGGGCCCCATGACCGGCGATGTTTCCGTTTACGGTTTGGCTGTTATCAACGGCGCAAGCCTGTACCTGAAGCAGGTCAATGCCGATGGCGGTGTCAACGGCAAGCAGCTGGAGATCATCACCATGGACGAGCAGGGCGATGCTACGCAGGCTGTTACCTGCTTTACCAAGATGTGCGATCAGGGCATCACCGCTCTGGTGGGCGATGTTACCACCACCCCGACGCTGGCTGTCGCCGCTGAGAGCGCCGATTACAATATGCCCATGGTCACCGCTTCCGCTACTGCCGAGGCTGTCACCTACGATGCCGAGACCGACACTGTGAACGCCAACGTGTTCCGTGCAACCTTCACCGACCCGTTCCAGGGCATCAAGATGGCTGACTACGCTTACAAGAAGCTGGGCTACACCAAGGCAGCCGTTATCTTCCTGAAGGGCGCTGACTACAACGAGGGTCTGGCCGAGAACTTCGTGACCGAGTTCGAGAGCCTGGGCGGCACCGTCGTCGATCAGGAGAGCTACTCCGAGGGCGATGTGGACTTCAAGACCCAGCTGACCACCATTCTGGGCAAGGGTCCCGAGGTGGTGTTCTGCCCCAACTACTATCAGGACGTGGGTCAGATCCTTGCGCAGGCCGAGAGCGTTGGCCTGAACGTTCCCTTCCTAGGCGGCGACGGCTGGGATGGTCTGGAGGGCTACGCTACCGCCGACCAGCTGAAGGATGCTTACTTCTGCGCAAACTACGCAAAGGGCTCCAACCCCGACTTTGAGAACGCCTACAAGGCTGAGTACGGCGAGGAGTACCCCAACGGCTTTGCACCTCTGGGCTACGATGCAGCCATGACCGTTGTGTACGGCATCAAGGCAGCTGAGGAGCAGGGTCTCGAGGCTGGCTCTGACGAGTACAAGCAGGCCGTTATCGACGCCATTGCCGGCGGCACCATCGAGGGCATCACCGGCACCTTTACCTTCGACGAGCACCACAACCCCGTCAAGCAGACCGCTATCCTGTGCTTCGACGGCGCAACCCCCGTGCTGAAGGAAATGTTCTGATCTGCGCCGTTCCATCCACCGGTGATGGAGCCGCCCGCACAGAGCAAACCCCATGATTTTCTGGAGAACGCCGGAACAGCTTTTTTCTGGTCAGGCGTTCTCCGTTTTTTATATCAAAAAGTGTAAACGCCGCAAAGAAAGGAAGTATCCAACCATGACAGTGTTCTTTAGCCAGCTGATCAACGGCTTGTCCCTTGGCAGCATCTATGCACTGATCGCACTGGGCTACAGCATGGTGTACGGCATTATCCTGCTGCTGAACTTTGCCCACGGCGATGTCATCATGGTGGGCGCATACATGTCGTGGTTCGTCATGAACCAGCTGGGTCTTGGCCCGGTCACCGCTGTGTGCGCCACCATCATCACCTGTACGCTGCTGGGCGTGGTGATCGAAAAGATCGCCTACACCCCCCTGCGCAGCGCACCCCGTATCTCGCTGCTGATCACCGCCATTGGTGTCTCCTTCTTTCTGGAGTACACGGCAGAACTGATCCTCGGCTCGGGTGCAAAGGTGATCCCCGCCTACTACACCAACCAGACCTTCCATCTGGGCAAGGTGCCGCTGGGTCTTACTTCGATCATCACGCTGGTGGTCACCGTGCTGTCCATGCTGGTGCTCACCTTTCTGGTGCAAAAGACTAAGCTTGGCAAGGCCATGCGCGCTGTTTCGGAGGATATGGATGCTGCCCGCCTGATGGGCATCAACGTCAACAGCACCATCTCCTTTACCTTTGCCGTGGGCTCGGCGCTGGCGGGCATCGGCAGCGTGCTGTACTGCTGCTCCTACCCGCAGGCCACCCCCACCATGGGCTCCATGCTGGGTCTGAAAGCCTTCGTTGCTGCCGTGCTGGGCGGCATCGGTTCCATTCCGGGTGCCATGATCGGCGGCATTGCCATCGGTCTGTGCGAGTGCTTTGTTTCCGCCATCGGCCTTTCCGCTTGGAAGGACGCTGTTACGTTTGCAATTTTGATCATCGTGCTGCTGGTCAAGCCCACGGGCTTCCTTGGCCGCAAGGTGCAGGAAAAGGTGTAAGGGGGCATAACGATGAAAACCAACCGTAAAACCATCAAAATGCCCGTGCGCTACCTGATGAACGCCGTGCTGGTGGCGCTGCTGTTCGTGGGGCTTTCCTTCCTCACCCAGAATGTGCTGTCCACCTACCAGAACAAGGTGCTGCTGACCGTGGGCATCAACATCATTCTGGCTGTCTCGCTGAACGTTGCCACCGGTTATCTGGGGCAGCTGCCGCTGGGTCACGCCGGTTTTATGGCCGTGGGTGCCTACACCTGCGCGCTGTTTACGAAGTATTCCAACCTGCCCAAGGGCGTTGCCTTTGTTATCGGTCTGGTGCTGGCATGGATCATGGCCGGGCTGTTCGGGGTGCTCATCGGCATCCCCGCCCTGCGCCTGACCGGCGACTATCTGGCCATCCTGACGCTGGGTTTTGGCGAGATCATCCGCATCACCTTGAACAACATTGATGATGTGCTGGGCTTCAAGCTGTTCTACGGCGCAAAGGGCCTGAAGAACATCCCCAAGTACTCCAACTACTGGAACGTGTTCCTGTGCGTGGTCATCACCTGCTTCCTCATCCACGCCATGATGAAGAGCCGCCACGGCCGTGCCGTGCTGGCTATCCGCGACAACGAGATCGCCGCCGAAAGCTGCGGCATCCAGACCACCTACTATAAGGTGATGGCCTTTGCCTTCTCCGCCGCCTTTGCAGGCTTGGCGGGCGGCCTGTACGCCTGCTATCTGGGCGTGCTGGATCCCTCCACCTTCGGCTTTATGAAGTCTATCGAAATTCTGGTCATGGTGGTGCTGGGCGGCATGGGCTCTATGCTGGGCTCCATCCTGTCCGCTACCGTGCTGACCATCCTGCCCGAGGCCACCCGCAGCTTTGACAGCTACCGCATGGTGGTCTACTCGCTGGTGCTGGTGCTGATGATGATCTTCCGCCCGGGCGGACTGCTGGGCAGCTACGATTTCTCCCTGAGCCGCATCGTGGAAAAGGCCATGAACGGCGAACTGTTCCGCAAACATACCGAAAAGGAGGCCGCTGACCATGAGTGAGTTCAAGACCAGACTGCACAGTGTTCCCTCCGGCGGTTTTCTGACCGACCGCGACAAGGACAAAAAGCCCATTCTGGACGTGCGTGAGCTGGGCATCGACTTCGGCGGCCTGACCGCCGTGGACGGCTTCAACCTGATGATCGGCCGCAACGAGATCACCGGCCTCATCGGCCCCAACGGCGCAGGCAAGACCACCGTGTTCAACCTGCTCACCAACGTCTACCAGCCCACCCGCGGCTCCATCCTGATCGATGGGATGCCCACTGCCGGCAAAAAGACCTATCAGGTCAACCGCATGGGCGTGGCGCGCACCTTCCAGAACATCCGCTTGTTCAAGGAGCTGAGCGTCATCGACAACATCAAGGTGGGTCTGCACGAGTCCATGAAGTATAATCTGGCCTCCTCCCTGCTGCGGATGCCGAACTACTGGAAAGAGGAAAAAAAGTGCACCGAGCGTGCGCTGGAACTGCTGGACATTTTCCACATGGCAGACCTTGCCAACGCGCAGGCTGGCAGCCTGCCCTACGGCGCACAGCGGCGGCTAGAGATCATGCGCGCACTGGCTACCGGCCCGAAGCTTCTGCTGCTGGACGAGCCCGCCGCCGGTATGAACCCCTCCGAGACTGCGGAGCTGACCGAGACCATCCGCCGCATCCGCGACGAGTTCAACATTGCCGTGCTGCTCATCGAGCACGACATGAGCCTTGTCATGGGCATCTGCGAGGGCATTGCGGTGCTGAACTTTGGCCGCATCATCGCCAAGGGCACCCCGGACGAGATCCGCGATAACCCGCAGGTCATCGAGGCCTATCTGGGCAAAAAGGAGGGCTGAGCCATGGCTGATACATTACTGAAGGTGGACGGCATCAACGTCTACTACGGCAACATCCACGCCGTAAAGGATATCTCTTTCACCGTCAACGCAGGCGAGATCGTCACCCTGATCGGTGCCAACGGCGCGGGCAAATCCACCACCCTGAAAACCATTTCCGGCCTTTTGAAGCCCCGCACCGGCGATGTGCTGTACAAGGGCAAGAGCATCAAGGGCGTGCGTGCCCACAAGATCGTGGAAAGCGGCCTTGCACAGGTACCGGAGGGACGCCATGTGTTTTTGCACATGACGGTGGACGAGAACCTTGATATGGGCGCCTACACCCAGCCCGCTTCCACCATCGCCGCCAACAAGGAAAAGGTGTTCACCCTGTTCCCCCGCCTGAAGGAGCGCCGCAAACAGCTGGCGGGCACCATGTCCGGCGGCGAGCAGCAGATGCTGGCCATGGGGCGTGCGCTCATGAGCAACGCCTCCATGCTGATGCTGGACGAGCCTTCTATGGGTCTTTCGCCGCTGCTGGTGCAGGAGATCTTTGACATCATCCGCGACATCCACAAGGAAGGCATGACCATCCTGCTGGTGGAGCAGAACGCGCAGATGGCGCTTTCGGTGGCCGACCGCGCCTATGTGCTGGAGACCGGCCGCATAGTCATGGACGGCACCGGTGCCGAACTGCTGACCAACGAGCGCGTCCGCAGCGCCTATCTGGGCGGGTAAACGGAAAAATAGTTTGATTTGCAGTTCCGAAACGCCCAAGGGCGTTTCGGAACTGCTTTTTTCTGCTATCACTTTACTTTCGTAAAAAATTGTGCCATAATGGGTGCAGTATTCCGGCTTTGCAAAAGCCACGCCCCGGCTAGGGAAAGCGGGGCGCAAACCACACAGAATGAGGGGTAAACGTTATGAGCAAGATCATCATTCCGGCAAACTACAAACCCGCGCTGAACCTGTACGACACCCAGCGCGCCATCGGCACGGTGAAGCGGCTGTTTGCCGATACCCTGTGCGCCACGCTCAACCTGTACCGCGTGTCCGCACCGCTGTTTCTGGAGGCTTCCACCGGCCTGAACGACGACCTGAACGGCGTGGAGCGCAAGGTGACCTTTGACATCAAGGACAGCGGCACCGAGGCACAGGTGGTGCAGTCGCTGGCAAAGTGGAAGCGTCAGGCGCTGAAGGACTACGACTTCCGCGTGGGCAAGGGTCTGTACTGCGACATGAACGCTATCCGCCGGGACGAGGAGCTGGATAACCTCCACTCGGTCTATGTGGACCAGTGGGACTGGGAAAAGATCATCACGGTGGAGGACCGCAACGAGACCTACCTGAAAAACGTGGTGCGCTGCATCGTGTCTGCGGTGTGCGCCACCGAGATGAACCTGCACGCCATGTTCCCCCAGCTGCAGGATCTGCCCCTGCACACCCCCAACGTGACCTTTGTCACCTCACAGGAGCTGGAGGATAAGTACCCCGATCTGACCCCGAAGGAGCGGGAGAATGCCTTTGTCAAGGAGAATGGCACCACCTTCCTGATGAAGATCGGTGCACCCCTGCGCAGCGGCAAGCCCCATGATGGCCGCGCTCCGGACTATGACGACTGGGATCTGAACGGTGATCTGCTGTTCTGGAACGATCCGCTGCAGTGCAGCTACGAGCTGAGCAGCATGGGCATCCGCGTCAGCCCGGAGAGCATGGACAGGCAACTGACCATGGCGGGCTGCGACGACCGTCGCACTCTGCCTTTCCACAAGGCAGTGCTGGCTGGCGAGCTGCCCTATACCATCGGCGGCGGCATCGGCCAGAGCCGCCTGTGCATGCTGCTGCTGGGCAGCGTCCACATTGGCGAGGTGCAGGCCAGCGTCTGGGACAAGGCCACCCGCGAAGCCTGCGCTAAGGCTGGCATCCCGCTGCTGTAAGCGGAACGTTTTTTCAGCGGAAAAATACTTTTGATTTGAAATTCAGCCAAGCCTGCGGGCTTGGCTGTATTTTGTTTTCATGGGAGGTTCAGATACACCCTAAAATAAAAAGCATGGTTTTGCGTCTATTCTGCAAACTTTTTGTGAACCCTATTGACAAAGTGGGTGGACAGGAGTATATTTTTAGCAGTCGAACAGATAGAGTGCTAAAAACAAAACGGACTGCTCCGCAGGAGGTGTGCAAAACCATGAAAAAGAACATCGATATAATCAACTCACGGCTCTGCTGCCACCGGACGCGAAGCTGTTAGCACAGAACATATCCGTCCGCTAAAATAAACCTTCCGGTATGAATGGAGGCTTGACTTTATGAATACCAATCAATATACCCAAAAGACCCTTGAGGCTTTGCAGGCAGCCCAGCAGCTGGCTGTGGAGTACCAGCACAATGCGCTGGAGCCCGCCCACCTGCTGCACGCACTGGCTGCGCAGGAGAACGGCCTGATCCCTCAGCTGCTGCAAAAGCTGAACGTTGACCCCGGCAGCTTTGCTGCCGCTGTGGCGGAAAAGCTGTCCGCGCTGCCCCGGGTATCCGGTTCCGGCCGTGACCCCGATAAGGTCTATATCTCGCAGGCAACTGATAAGGTGCTCAGCGCCGCCGCCCGCGAAGCCAAGGCCATGAAGGATGACTTCATCAGCGTGGAGCACCTGTTCCTTGGCCTGCTGGACGAGCAGGACCAGACCACCAGCGAGTTGTTCCGCGCCTTCAACCTGAAAAAGGACGCCTTTTTGCAGCAGCTTACCGCCGTGCGCGGCAACCAGCGGGTGACCACCGATAACCCGGAGGACACCTACAACGCGCTGCAGAAGTACGGTCAGGATCTGGTAGAGCTTGCCCGCAAGCAGAAGCTGGACCCCGTCATCGGCCGCGATCAGGAGATCCGCAATGTGATCCGTATCCTGTCCCGTAAGACCAAAAACAACCCCTGCCTGATCGGTGAGCCCGGCGTTGGTAAAACTGCCATCGCCGAGGGTCTGGCGCAGCGCATCGTGCGCGGCGATGTGCCCGAAAACCTGAAGAACCGCACCGTGTTCAGCCTGGACATGGGCGCTCTGGTGGCCGGTGCAAAGTACCGCGGCGAGTTCGAGGAACGTCTGAAGAGCGTGCTGAACGAGGTGAAGAAGAGCGAGGGCAAGATCATCCTCTTCATTGATGAGCTGCACACCATCGTGGGTGCCGGCAAGACCGATGGCGCCATGGACGCAGGCAACCTGCTCAAGCCCATGCTGGCCCGGGGCGAGCTGCACTGCATCGGTGCGACCACGCTGGACGAGTACCGCCAGTATATCGAAAAAGACCCCGCGCTGGAGCGCCGGTTCCAGCCGGTGCAGGTGGATGAGCCTACCGTGGAGGATACCATCTCCATTCTGCGCGGCTTGAAGGAGCGGTATGAGGTGTTCCACGGCGTAAAGATCAACGACAACGCCCTGATCGCTGCTGCTACCCTTTCCGACCGCTATATCACCGACCGCTTCCTGCCGGATAAGGCCATCGACCTTGTGGATGAAGCCTGCGCCATGATCAAGACCGAGATGGACAGTATGCCCAGCGAGATGGACGATCTGGCACACCGCATCACCCAGCTGCAGATCGAGCAGGTGAGCCTGAAAAAGGAGACTGACGCCCTGAGCCAGAGCCGCTTGAAGGATCTGGAAAAGGAGCTTGCCGAGTTGCAGGATAAGTTCCGCAGCATGAAGGCAAAGTGGGAGAACGAGAAGAACGCCATTGGCAAGGTGCAGACCCTGCGCGAGCAGATCGAGCAGACCAATGCCGCCATCGAGAAAGCCCAGCGTGAGTACGACCTGAACAAGGCCGCCGAGCTGAAGTATGGCAAGCTGCCCCAGCTGCAAAAACAGCTGGCCGAGGAAGAAAAGGTGGCTGCCGCCAAGAAGGAGGACAGCCTGCTGCGTGACCGCGTGACCGATGAGGAGATCGCCCGCATCGTGGCACGCTGGACCGGCATCCCGGTGGAGAAGCTGGTGGAGGGTGAGCGCGAGAAGCTGCTGCATCTGGACGATGTGCTGCACCAGCGGGTCATCGGTCAGGACGAGGCTGTGACCAAGGTAAGCGAAGCTATTCTGCGCAGCCGCGCTGGTATCGCCAATCCCAACCGCCCCATCGGCAGCTTCCTGTTCCTCGGCCCCACCGGCGTGGGCAAGACCGAGCTGGCTAAGGCACTGGCACAGGCTCTGTTTGACGACGAGCGCAACATGGTGCGTATCGACATGACCGAATATATGGAGAAGTTCAGCGTCAGCCGCCTGATCGGCGCGCCTCCGGGATATGTCGGTTATGAAGAGGGCGGCCAGCTGACCGAGGCTGTGCGCCGCAAACCTTACAGCGTGGTGCTGTTCGATGAGGTGGAAAAAGCCCACCCCGATGTGTTCAACATCCTGCTGCAGGTGCTGGACGATGGCCGCATCACGGATAGTCAGGGTCGCACCGTGGACTTCAAGAACACAGTCATCATCCTGACCTCCAACCTTGGCAGCGATATCATCCTGAACGATCTGGAGCAGCGCCGTGCGCAGGGCTCTAACGAGCTGAGCGAGGATGCAAAGCACCAGATCGACCTGCTGCTCAAGAGCAAGTTCCGTCCCGAATTCCTGAACCGTCTGGACGAGATCGTCTACTACAAGAGCCTGACCAAGGACGAGATGCGCAAGATCGTGGATCTGCAGCTGCAGGATCTGCGTAACCGCATGGAGGAGGGCAAGCAACTCAAGCTGGAGGTGACCACCGCCGCCAAGGACTTCATCATTGATTCTGCCTACGACAGTGTTTATGGTGCACGTCCCATCAAGCGCTTCATCCAGAGCCGCGTGGAGACCCTGATCGCCAAGGCCATCATCAAGGGCAATTATGCCGAGGGCAATACCCTGACGGTGGATTATGACGGCAGTGCACTGGTTTTACGCTAAATTTTACAGCTTTTGTACGCGGATAACAGGCCAAAAGCTTGCACCCGTGTGCAGAATATGCTATTATAAAAAGTAACATTGATGTGCTTTTCATCGCGGAAACGGCAACGATGGAAAGCACATTTTTGTATGTAGGAAAGTTTATAGACAAAACCCGCTCAGGCGCGTTGCCGGAGCGGGGCAAATCAAAACAGAAAGTTGAGTGTGATTTTCCTTTTTATGGACGATGGCAGTATGACGCTCTGGGTAGCGCTGGTAGTATTGGTGGCACTCTCTGCCTTTTTCTCCGCCTCCGAGACCGCATTTTCTTCCCTGAATCAGATCCGCCTGAAAAGCCGCGCCGAGGACGGCGATACCTCTGCCGCCCGGGTGCTGGCAATGGCTGAAAAATACGATAAGCTGCTTTCCACTATCCTCATCGGCAACAATATCGTAAACATTGCCGCAGCTTCTATCGGCACCATCATTTTCACCAAGATGCTGGGTGCAGAGCGGGGCGCTACGGTGTCCACCATGGTGCTGACCGTGGTGGTGCTGATTTTTGGCGAGGTGACCCCCAAGAGCCTTGCAAAGGAGATGCCGGAAACGGTTGCCACCGCAGTTGCACCGGTGCTCAGCCTGCTGATGCTGGTATTTACCCCGCTGACGTGGCTGTTCAGCCAGTGGAAGCGCTTTCTGGGGCACTTTGTCCACAGCACTGAGGAGGACACCATCACCGAGGGTGAGCTGATGACCATGGTCAGCGAAGCCGAGAATGACGGCGAGCTGACCGACCGGGAAAGCGAGCTGATCCGCAGCGCCATCGAGTTTGATGACGTGGAGGTGGAGGAGATCCTGACCCCCCGCGTGGATGTGATCGCGGTGGAGGACGATCTGCCGCTGGAAGAGGTGGCACAGACCTTTGCGGAGTCCGGCTACTCCCGTCTGCCGGTGTACCACGACACTATTGATAACATCATTGGCGTGGTACATGAAAAGGACTTCTACATGGCACGCCTGAAAAAGGAGGTCAAGCTGGAGGATCTGGTCAAGCCCACCCTCTACACCACCGGCTCCACCCAGATCTCCCAGCTGCTGCGCACCCTGCGCGAGCAGCACCATCACATGGCTGTGGTGGTGGACGAGTACGGCGGCACCGAGGGCATCATCACGCTGGAGGACATTCTGGAGGAGCTGGTAGGCGAGATCTGGGATGAACACGATGAGGTGACCGAGGACTTCCGCAAGCAGTCGGACGGCAGCTGGATCGTACTGGGCAGCGCTGGTGTGGACGACCTGTACGAGCGGCTGGGACTGCCGGAGGACGAGGATATCGACTCCAACACAGTGAACGGTCTGGTGCAGGAAAAGACCTGCCGTCTGCCCAAGGTGGGCGACCGCTTTACGCTGGGCAGCTACGACGGCGTGGTCACCCGCACCGCCAAGCGCCGCGTGACCGAGGTGCGTCTGACCCCGGCGGAAAAGCCTGAGACTAAAAAGGACGAAGAGGAAAAAGGCCACTTTGGCAGAATGACCTCTAAATAAAACACCGATCGGCTGCTGCACACAAAACGTGCGGCAGCCGGTTTTTGGTTACGACCCCTCCTGTGAAAATGCGTTTGGAGCGCTCCGCAGGGGAATTTTCTGCTTGTATTCAGCGTGCAAAGACGCTCCGCTGGGCCAGAGGCAGGGAGGGGTGTTCCGACTCCCCCCTCCCTACCTCTGGACTCCACCCACCCCGCAACGGGTCAAGGGCTACACGCCCTTAACAATCCTAAAGAAGAAGTCGAAGCACAAAAAAGCTAGCGCTGCGCCAGTCGGCGCTATCGCTTTAACGCTTTTTTCGCTTCTCCATTTAAAACCCCTCAGTCGCTGCGCGACAGCTCCCCCGAGGGGGAGCGAGCACTCCCGGAAGCTTTGCGCTTGAGCCAGAAACTTTGCCGTTATGCCAAAGGCTCCCTCCCCGAGGGAGCTGGCAAAACCGTCAGGTTTTGACTGAGGGAGTTCGTTCCAAACCCCTCCTGTGAAAATGCAATGCCGGAGCGTCCGCAGACGCTCCGGCATTGCTCTATTAAAAATAATCTTTCCGCTGATTATGCGCAGAGCAAAGCGGAGCGCATTCAAAATCGTCTAATTTGCCTATAAAAAATCCCCCCGGCGAGCAGCGCCGGGGGGATTTTTTTCAGGATTTACTTAGGCTGGCGGCCAATATAAGCCAGAATGCCGCCGTCGGCGTAGAGGATCTGGCCGTTCACAAAGTCGGATGCGTGGCTGGCAAGAAACACGCAGGGGCCAACCATGTCCTCCGGGTCGCCCCAGCGGCCTGCGGGGGTCTTGGCAACGATGAAGCTGTCAAAGGGATGACGGCTGCCGTCCGGCTGGATCTCGCGCAGGGGCGCGGTCTGGGCGGTGGCAATGTAGCCGGGGCCCATGCCGTTGCACTGGATGTTGTACTCGCCGTACTCGGAGGCGATGTTCTTGGTCAGCATCTTCAGGGCGCCCTTGGCGGCGGCGTAGGCAGAGACGGTCTCGCGGCCCAGCTCGCTCATCATGGAGCAGATGTTGATGATCTTGCCCGCGCGCTTTTCCATCATGTCGGGCAGCACGGCCTTGGAGCAGTTGAAGGCACCGCCCACATGGACGTCGATCACCCGCATAAAGTCGGCGTGGCTCATCTCGATCATGGGCACGCGCTTCATCAGACCGGCGTTGTTTACCAGAATGTCCACAGAGCCGACCTCGGCCTTGATCTTTGCCACCATGGCGTTTACGGCGTCCTCGTCGGAAACGTCTGCCACATAGCCGTGGGCGTCGATGCCGGCAGCCTTGTAGGCAGCCATGCCCTTCTCCAAGCTGGCCTCAGAGGAGCAGTTGAAGCAGATGACGGCGCCGCACTTGGCCATGCCCTCTGCGATGGAAAAACCGATGCCGTGGGCACCGCCGGTGATCAGGGCTACCTTGCCCTGCAGGTTGAATGCAGACAGATCCATGATGTTCTCCTTTTTTACAGTATCCAAGTTAATTTTTTAGCAAAACGCCCCGTACCGGCAACCCGGTACGGGGCGTTTGATTGGTGCTTTTTAGCGCAGGTCAGTGGTAGCGATGTTGTCCATGTCGTCAAACTCCATGTTCTCGCCGCCCATTGCCCAGATAAACGTATAGTTCGAGGTGCCTACGCCGCTGTGAATGCTCCAGGAGGGGCTGATGACAGCATCCTCGTTGTGCATCACGATGTGGCGGGTCTGGGTAGGCTCGCCGCACATATGGAACACCACCTGTCCCTCGGGCAGTTCAAAGTAGGTATAGATCTCCATGCGCCGCTCGTGGGTGTGGCTGGGCATCGTGTTCCAGTTGGAACCCGGTGCCAGCTCGGTCATACCCATGCTCAGCTGGCAGGTCTTGAGCACATCCGGGTGGATGAACTGGTTGATGGTGCGCTTGTTGCAGGTATCCACGCTGCCCAGCGGGCGGTGGTTTGCGTCAGCCATCTTGATCAGACGGGTCTGGTAAGCGCAATGTGCCGGAGCAGAGACCATATAGAACTTGGCGGGATGCTTCGGGTCGGCGGAAGCAAAGGTGACTTCCTTGGTGCCCTGCGTAATGTACAGGCAGTCCTTATAGCCCAGCTCGTACTTTACGCCGTCGGCCACCACGATACCGGTGGAATCCTTGCCGATGTTGAACATGCCGATCTCGCGGCGCTCCAGGAAATAATGGGTGCCAAAGTTGGCCCAGATGTCGATGCCCTTGTCGATAGACACGGTCTCGTGTACCGGCATGCAGCCCAGCGTGACCATACGATCCACATGGCTGTAAACGGCCACCACTTCATCTGCCTTGTACAGGCCGGTGATCAGCATCTCGTCCCGCATTTCCTCGGTGGTATAGCGCTTGAAATCCTTCTGGTTGCAGGAATAACGGATATCCATAGCGGACTCCCTTCTGCAATTAGCGCTGGATACGGCCGGAACCATCGCCGCCGGCCAGCTTCTCGACCTCGGACACGGTCATCATGTTGTAGTCGCCCTCGATGGAGTGCTTCAGAGCGGAAGCTGCAACTGCGAACTCCACAGCCTCCTGGGTGCTCTTGCCGGTCAGCAGGCTGTAGATCAGGCCGCCGCCGAAGGAGTCGCCGCCGCCAACGCGGTCGATGATGTGCAGGTCGTACTTCTTGGAGAAGCAGTACTCGTTAGAAGCAACATCGTACAGCATAGCGCTCCAGCCGTTGTCGAAGGCGCTGTGGCTCTCACGCAGGGTGATGGCCACCTTCTCGAAGTGGAACTTGTCAGCCAGCTGCTTGGCAACGCTCTTGTAGCCCTCAGCGTTCAGCTTGCCGCCGTAGATATCGGTAGCCTCGGCCTCGATGCCGAACACGTCCTTTGCGTCCTCCTCGTTGGAGATGCAGACGTCAACGTACTGGCACAGATCGGTCATGGCAGCGCGGGCCTGCTCACGGGTCCACAGCTTGCCGCGGTAGTTCAGGTCGCAGCTGATCTTCACGCCATGAGCCTTAGCAGCCTTGCAGGCCTCGCGGCAGATCTCGACAACGTTCTCGCCCAGAGCCGGGGTGATGCCGGTGAAGTGGAACCAATCCACGCCCTCGAAGATCTTATCCCAATCAAAGTCGGAGGGCTGAGCCAGCTGGATAGCGCTGTTGGCACGGTCGTAGATGCAGACGGAACCACGCTGAGAAGCGCCCTTCTCGTTGTAGTAGATGCCCACACGGTCACCACCGCGGGTGATCATGCTGGTATCAACGCCGTAGCGGCGCAGGCTGTTGACAGCGGCCTGACCGATCGCGTGTGCGGGCAGCTTGGTAACGAAAGCTGCGTCCAGACCGTAGTTGGCCAGAGAAACAGCAACGTTGGCCTCGCCGCCGCCGAAGCTGAACTCCAGGCTGTTAGCCTGAACGAAACGCTCGTAGTTGAAGGGCTGCAGACGGACCATCAGTTCGCCAAAAGTAACGACTTTCATTGGTTATTCTCCTTTATATCAGGTGTTTCATTCATCCCGCCGCAGGGCATACCCGCTGCGGCGGGGCTTTTACGGGTAAAAGGGGACAGGCGCTTATGCCTGCACCAGATGGAAGGCAAAGCCGGCGATCTCGTCTGCCATGTAGCAGGCAACGGTCTTGCCGTTCTTCACGTTCTTGCTGTCCAGATCGAACTTCACGCCGCGCTGAGACAGGTGGTAGATGGCGCGGTCCACGTTGTTGCAGCCGATGGCGATGTGGCCATTGGTGCCGCGGCCGGGCTTCTTCATGATCTCGAACTCCTTGTTGCCGACAAAGATGCTGGAGTTGCCGGGAGCGACCTTCATGTTCAGCATAGCGCCGATCAGGTTAGCCACCTTCATGGCCTCTTCCTCGTTGCCGGTGTTGATGCCGACGTGCAGCAGCTTCAGGCCCAGCATGGTGTCAACAGCTTCCTTGCTCTGTGCGGTGATCTTTGCCCAGTCGCCGGCCTTGATCACGTCGCTCTTGCACATCCAGGTGCCGCCCACGGCAAAGATCTGGTCATAGCCCAGATAATCGTTGACGTTCTTGGCGTTGACGCCGCCGGTGCACATCCAGCGAGCACCCTTCAGGGCAGCGCCGATGTTCTTCAGCATGCCCACGCCGCCGTTTGCCTCAGCGGGGAAGAACTTCAGAGCCTCGCAGCCCATGTTCATGGCCTGCTGCATCTCGCCTGCGGAGCAGGTGCCGGGCATCATGATGCCGCCCTTGGCGATGACGTGCTTGCAGACCTCGGGGTCGAAGCCGGGAGCAACGATAAAGGAAGCACCGGCAGCCATAGCACGGTCGGCCTGCTCGCAGGTCAGAACGGTGCCGGCGCCCAGCAGCATCTCGGGCATCTCCTCGTGGATCTTGCGGATGCACTCTTCAGCACAGGCAGTGCGGAAGGTGACCTCAGCTGCGGGCAGACCGCCCTCAGACAGAGCCTTGCACAGGGGCAGGGCCTCATCAACGCTGTTGAAAGCGATAACAGGGATAATGCCGATCTGATAGACCTTTTCTACGATGGGATTCATAACGCATTTCTCCTTTTATATTTGAACTCTCTCGGTGCGTCGGGTTTGCTCCTGTGGGCGCAATACCCCCATACGCGCTTATGATACTAGTATAAACGAACAGCCCGTCTTTGGTAATGCTCAACAAGCACAATGTTTGGCATAATAGCTTGTATACATTGCACAAAAATGACGAATGACCCGAAAAATTGGGGCAGAAGCCGGTAAAAATGCTGGAAAATTGCTGCAAAAACTGGCTCAGATGCCAAGGGTTTCCAGTATCTCGGCCACGCCGTCGTGGTCGCAGTCGGCCTTGCTGACAAGGTGCGCCAGCGCCCGGATCTCCGGCATACCGTTGGCCATTACAGCGGCCACCCCGGCCTTTTGCAGCATGGCGCGGTCGTTCTCGCTGTCGCCCACCGCAAGAGTGCACGCGTGCGGGACGCCCAGCCGGTCGGCCAGTGCGCGCAGCGCCTCGCCCTTGTCCACACCGGCGGCGGTCACCTCCACGTTTTTCGGCGACCCCTGTACGATCTCTACGCCCGGGACGGCGCGGAAGCGGGGCAAGGCAGCCGCAGCCTGCTGCGGGGTTTCAAAGAATACGCAGAGCTTTTCAATGGCAAAGGCGTTGCGGCTCATCCACTCGGCTGCGTCCCGCAGAATGGTAAAGCGGCCATCGTTGGGCTGGCACGCTTCGGTGCCGTCCTTCTTTGCTGCCCGGGCGGCGGCCAGCGCAATGCTGCGGGCATCGGTGCAGGCGTATCCGTCCGAGAAAATGCGCAGGTCGGCGTGGCAGCTCTCGCAGACGGCAAAGGCTTCACGGGCAGTCTCCACCGGCATCAGGCTGTGCAGCAGGCAGACCGGGGTGCTGGTGCGGTGCTCTTTTGCGTTGGAATAGCGGCTGTACACTGCGCCCACGGGGTCGCTGCCCAAGTCCCACACGGCGGCACCGTTGCAGGTGATGGCGTAGCGGATGCCGGGCAGCTGCGCCACCTCCGGCGGCAGACTGGCCAGCGGACGCCCGGTGGCGGGCACGATGTACACGCCTTTGTCCACGGCAGCTTGCAGAGCGGCGCGGGTGCGGGGGGTGACGTGCCCCTCGCGGTTCAGCAGGGTGCCGTCCAGATCCAGCGCGACCAGACGGATGGCGGGAAATTCTTGTGGCATGACGTACTCCTTTTATAAATAAGATACAGTTTATTTTTATTGTAGCGCAGGGGCGGCAATTGCGCAAGTGGACGGAATATGCTATAATAACACGTCAATTCACATAAAAAATAGGAGAAACGACATGAAGTTTGACCAACTGCGCAGCCGGTGCCGCCCGCACCTGTGGTACCAGCTGTACTGGGTGGTGTACCTGATCTGGTTCTTCTGGCTGGATCTCGCCATCACTGCCCCAAAATATATCCTGCACAGCCCGCTGGACGATCTGATCCCCTTCAACGAGTGGTTCGTGATCCCTTATTGCAGCTGGTTTTTGCTGCTGGCAGGGGTGACGGCGGCACTGTGGTGGTGCGATACCGCCACCTACGATAAGCTTTGCCTGACCATGTTTTCCGGCATGACCTTCTGCCTGATCGTGTACATGATCCTGCCCAACGGGCTGGAGTTGCGCCCCGCCGTGGAGACCCTTGGCCGGGATAACCCTGCGCTGCGGATCATGCAGCTGCTGTGGAAGGCTGACGCCGCCGTGAACGTCTGCCCCTCCATCCACTGCCAGAGCTCTGCCTGCATGGCAATGGCTTTCAGCCACAGCAAGCTGGCAGAGGGCAAGCCTCTGCGCAAGGTGCTGGCATGGGCGTGGGCGGCGCTGATCTGCCTGTCCACCGTGTTCACCAAGCAGCACTCGGTCATTGATGTGGCCTGCGGCTTGGCGGTGGCTTTTGTGTGGCTGCCGGTGGTGTACCGCCCGGCGCGGGCACTTCATTGAACAAAATAGCAAAAAATTGCCCTTGATTTTCGGTCGCTCCTGCTATTGACAGTTGCCCGGCAGTTGGGTAATATGGTCATATACTAGTATATCACCAACTGACCCCGAAGGGAGAACACTGCAATGGCATCTTTGAGTGCGAGGGAACAGGCGTATCAGACCATCCGCAGCCGGATCATCACCATGGAGCTGAAGCCCGGCGACCCCCTGAACGACAGGGAACTTGCGGAGCAGATGGGCATCAGCCGCACCCCCATGCGGGAGGCACTGATCATGCTCAACATTGCCCACATGGTGGACATCAAGCCGCAAAGCGGTACCCATGTGGCTCCCATCGACCTGAAGCGGATGGAGCTGGAGCAGTTTGCCCGCTTTACGCTGGAAAAAGAGATCTTGAACCGGGTGCGCGGCCGCTTGACAGACCAGCAGGAGCAGGAGTACCGGCAGGTCATCGAGAACTACCGCTTACTGGAAGCCGACCTGACCCAGCCGAACCGGGAGACCCGCCTGCTGGAACTGGACAACCAGTTCCACCGCAAGGCCTTTGAAATCACCGGCATGGAGGCGCATTTTGACCACATGCTGGGTGAGCTGCAGCACGTGGAGCGTATCCGCAAGTTCAGCTTGCAGACCAACGAGAACAAATCCGTCTGCGCTGCCCACACCCGCATTCTGGAAATGCTGCTGCATGGCACCGCCGATGAACTGGGCGAGGCGCTGGAAAGCCACCTGAACCGCTATAAGCTTTCGGTGGAGCAGGCCCGCAGCGTCCACCCGGAGTATTTCACCGAGGAGTGAAAAGAAACTGTTTAAATGTGGAGCCACATTTATTTATACAATATAAAAAGCCCGCCGGCAGAGCAGTGCATCGCTGTCTGTCGGCGGGTTTTCTGTTAAGCAGCAGGGAAAAAGGTTAGTTCTGCTTGCCGGCCTCAGCCTTCATGGCGTTGTAGCCGATGAGCACGGTCCAGACGTAGGCGCAGGTCTTGGGGATCATCAGCATACCGATCATGGGGTTCACGTCTGCCCACAGCACCACGGGGATATAGAAGCCGAAGCTCAGCACGATGGTCAGCCACATCCAGCGGAAAGCCTTGTCGTTGTTCTGCTTGGCGCTGCGGTAGAACAGCACGATGATCAGCAGACCCAGCAGGGCAAAGGGCACATTGCGCAGGATGCCCCATGCCAGCGGGGTGTGGTTGGTGAGCCATTGGTTCTGCGGCATCATGCACAGCACAACGCGCACAGCGGACAGGGCGTACACTGCGGCGGTCACGTTCTTCTGTCCTTCGATCTGGTAGCGCTTGCGCCAGACGTAGTACAGCAGCACATAGAACACGGTCATGGTCACAGAGGTGATCCACTTGCCCAGACCCAGCGGCACAGCGTAGTTTTCCAGACCGGTGGTGCACAGTGCCAGTGCGCGGGGCACCAGATGGAAGGAGTCGCCCGCGCCCAGCACAACGGCCATCAGGCCGAACAGGCGGAACTGGGTGCCAGCCTTGCTGCCGCAGATCATGCGGATGCCCACCGTGAGTACGGTGATCAGATAGAAGATGTCGAAAACGGTCTCAATGATTGCTCTCATACGTTTTTCTCCTTTATTTGTTTTGATTGCAGTTTTTTGATTTTATAGTGAACCGGCGCGGCAGAGCCGTACCGGAAGCATCGTAGGGAAAAAGGCTGGTAATAGTATGTTTCGAGGGGCGCAAAAACCAAATTGAACCATGTTCACATTCGGGCTTAAAAAACTCCCACAAGGCTTGTGGGATGTTTTTTTGCTTAATAAATGGTTCTGCGCACGATCTCCAGCACCGCAGAGGGGTCGAAGTTCTGCTGCACCACCGCGGACAGCATCAGGGAGAACAGGATGCCCGCAAACTGTTCCGGGGTGAACTGCTCGGTAAAAGCGCCCGGACGGACTTTGGCATCGTGGCGCAGCACGTTGCACAAAGCATCCAGAATGTGCTGCCATGTCTGCCGCATCTGCTGCTTGCCGTCGTCCGTGTCCTGCCGCACAAAACCCAGCGCATGGTGTGTGAAGAAGCCGGGATACTGCTGGCAGCCGTATTCCATCTGCCGGTACATCCACCGGATGCAGGACAGGGTGTCCTGAAACACAGTCTCATCCTCCGGGTGGTGGAAGATGTCGTTCCAGATGCTTTCCACTGCCGCACTCACCAGCTCGGTCTTGGAGCCGAAGTAATTATAGATGCAGCCTACGGAGACCCCGCAGGCGGCCGCGACCGCACGGATGTTGACCGCTGCCCAGCCGTTCTGCTGGATCAGCTCCCGGCTGGTTTTCAGGATGTCCGCCTTGGATGTTGCCATTGGATTCATACACTCACCCTCCAACATGAACAACGTTCACGATGCATAGTATACAGCGGCGGTGGGCTGTTGTCAAGGGGAAAATAAAATTTTTTGTAGCTCTATTTCGCCGTCTGCACAGCGGCAGGAAACGAAAGCTGCATATATGCAACCTGTTTCATGTTTCTGCCACCTAAAATGTACCAAATTCATGTCAAAATGGTAACAGTTCTTGTTTCATCGTTGATTTTTGACGAAAAAAGCTTGCTTTTTTTGTCAATGTGCGTATAATAAGAGAACATCAGCCCAACCAAGGCAGTTGGTATGCTGCCGGAGGCCTGACACCAACATAAGAAAAAAGGAGATATCCCTATGAAGCTCAAGACTGTTGCAATTGCCGCTGCCGCTCTGGCACTGGCTGTCGGCATGACCGCCTGCGGCGGTGCTGCCTCTACCGCTGCATCCTCCACCGCATCCTCTGCTGCTGCCTCTTCCGAGGCTGCTTCCTCCGAGGTCGTTTCCTCTGAGGCTGAGGCTACTTCTGCCGAGTACACCGTGTACAACACCACCGGCAGCAAGGTGACCGAGCTGTACCTGTACGATGCAGGCTCTGAGGACAAGGGCGAGAACCTGGCAGGCGAGGGTCTGGCTGACGGCGAGAGCATCGTCATCACCCGCGATGTCGAGGCTGACAAGCAGGCTGACGTTGTCTACGTTCTGGAGTTCACCACCGAGGACGGCAACACCCAGAGCTTTGACACCCTGCACTATGAGGTGGCTCCCATCTCTCTGAAGAGCGTGGACGCTGCTGCCGGTGCTACCGCTATTGCTTTCGAGGCTCCCCAGAAGTAAGAGCGACCCCTTACATCCGCAAATAGAAAAAGGCTGCTGCACCGTGCGTGCAGCAGCCTTTTTTGGCAGAGTGGATGATTTGAAATGGCTTCCGCGACAGAGTAAAACTCCCTCAGTCAAAGCCTGACGGTTTTGCCAGCTCCCTCTGGGAGGGAGCCTCTGGCGCGCCCGCAAACTTTGCACTTTAGCCGGAAGGTTTATCTCTATGCCAAAGGCCCCATCTCCGAGGGGGCTGGCGCGGCGATAGCCGCGACTGGGGGAGTGCTTAGCTTGCTGCAAATGCCGTTTACCGCTACGACCCCTTCCTCGTGAAAAAGCAAATCGGGAAAATCCGCAGATTTTCCCGATTTACAAATAAAAACATTCTTTCCGCTAATTATGCGCAGAGCATCGCGGAGCGCATTCAAATCGTTCTCTTCCCATCACATCCTGAACCCACGGAAGCCCCAGCCGCCGCAGCAGCAGTTGCACAGCAGGTTCAGCAAAATCATGCTCCAGCACCAGCGCAAAAGCCCGCCGGGCTGGGCGTAGGTGGTCTGGGTGCGGTAGGTCTGACCGGGGTTCTGCATCCGGCGCAGATGCATCTGGTACTCGGTGTTGTTCGGGTCCAGCTGCACGGCGCGGCGGGCGTCCTGCAAAGCGTCCACACTTTTGCCAAGCCCCTGATTGGCCAGCGAGGAGAGATAATACCACCGCGCATTGCGACCGGTCATGCCGTCCAGTACGCGGCGCGCCTCGGCGTAGCGGCCATTGGCCACAAAATTGCGGGCGGCCTGCATCTCCGGGGTGTCGGTGCCGGAGGCACTGGGCCCGGCCTGCTGATAGCCGCCAAAGCCAAAACCGAAGCCAAAGGGGTCGAAGCCCTCAAACCCGTCAAAGCCATCAAAGCCGGTGTAACCGTAGTTCTGCTGGCCGTAGCCCTGCTGCCCATAGCCTTGCTGGTTATAGCTCTGCTGCTGGTAGCCGCCGTAGGGGTTGCCGCCCATCTGGGGGCCGGTATCGCCCTTGGTAATGGCATCGTAGGCGGCTTGCACCTCCTTGAAATGCTCCTCCGCCGTGGGGTCGTTGGGGTTCAAATCCGGGTGCCAGCGCTTGCACTTGGCGCGGTATGCTTTTTTGATCTCGTCGTCGCTTGCGCCGCGCTGAACGCCCAGCACCTCATAGGGATCTCTCATGCTCGGTATACTTCCTCACTCATTATACTGACGGTACAGCATCGCTGCACCGCATCCGTTTTATTTTACCGGAACATCGGCACAAAATCAAGACGCATCGGGCTTTCCGGTGCGTTTTGCGTTTTTGCAGTTGTATTTCAGCCACACGCCGGAATACAGGATGTTGCGCAGCAGATCTGCGTCCTCCACGCAGGGCAGACGCTCAAAGTTCTGCGCGCAGCGTGCCAGCAGCAGCTCGAAGATGTCCAGCATCTCTTCCTCGTAGTCCGGGTGGGTGCTCAGCTCCCGCAGGGGGTTGTACGCGCCCCGGCGCTTGTCGCGGGGCAGGTCATCGTAGGCGTCCAGCAGGTAGATGAACTTGCCCAGATGGAAGCCGATGCTGCGCAGCTCCGGTGCCCAGCGATCCTGCCGGTAGTCGAACAGCTCTGCCATCAGTGCACCAAAGCAGCCGGACACCGCGTCAAGGTCGGTGCTGCCGGCGGCCTCATACTCGGCAAGCTTGGCAAGACAAGTGCGGATCGCATTGCACTGCCGCGGCCAGCGCTGGGCGGCCTCGGCGGTACTGTTGTCCAGCAAAGCGCTGTAGCCCAGCGCCAGCAGGTTGTGGTCGTCCTGCCATTTGTCCTGCGCATTATAGTAGTGCAACGCCACGCTCAGGTCGGCACAGTAGTCGGTGGGGTCGGCGCTGCGCCAAAGTACACCGTGTACCGGGTGGACGGGACAGCGGTCGATGCCGCTGTCTGCGGGCGTTTCGCCCTCGTACAGGCTGCACAGCAGGATATTTAAAAAGGTCAGGTCATAGCTCAGGCTGAATCGTCCCCGCAGCCCGTGCAAGGCGTCGATGCGGCGGCACAGCCCGCAGTAGGCTGAGCGGTAGCGGCTCTGCGCCTCGGGGCTGAGGCTGGCCCGATCCGGGATCACATATCCAAACATGGCGGCTCAGCTCTTTTTGATGAACTGGGTGCCGCAGCGCGGACAGGAGATCTGGATGCGTCCGCGTCCCCGGGGCACCCGCAGCTTCTGACGGCACTGGGGGCAGCGATAGTAGTGGTACAGCTTGCGGTTGGCCCACTGCTCCTTCAGGCTGCGGAACTTGTTGTTGAACCGGTCCTTCAGGCTGTAAAAGCGGTAGTTCTCCTCAGTGCGCTTGGAGATGTTGCGGCTCAGGCTGCGGTAGTAGCACAAAATCAGCAGTGCCGCGCCCAGCCATGTGAACAGGGAAACGCGGGTGAGCAGCGATACCAGCAGCATCACGATGGAGCTCATGCTCAAAAACTGGTTCAGGCCATCGGTGCCGTAGCGCCCGATCATGAATTGACGGAATTTTTCTCTCATAGGTTTTCGCATCCTCTTCTCTGGGGCTTTACACATGGAAACGCAGGGCAGCAGCGCCGCCCTGCGGAATACTTTGTACCTCTAGAATATCAGCCAACCATGATAAAATTTTGAACAGACTGCAAATCTATCATGAAAGGACGGACTTTAAGTGCGTCTACCCTTCCCGGCTGCGCACAGTGAGCACGGCTTCGGTGTCCAGCGCGCCTTCCATGCGGCAGTGCAGCACGGCGCGTCCGGCCTCGCCGGTGGTGGCAAGGTAGGTGCCCGCCATGCCGCCCCGCAGGGGCACCACGCTGGGACCCAGAATTTTCAGCGGCCCTTCCACAGACAGGCAGACGGCTTCGCCGCAGTAGGGCAGCAGGTTGCCGTTCTGGTCGATGGCGCGCAGGCTGACGGCGGCACAGTCCCATGTGGGGCCATCGGTCAGCAGGGGATTGTGCACGGTGCACTCCAGCCGGACGCTCTGCACCGGCTCCCGCACCACGGTGCGGACGGCGCGGCCATGCCACACCGCCTCGAACCGGTACACCGGCGCGGAGCTGCCCAGCACACCGATGTACTTGTAGTACATCCGCAGCAGCTCGTTCCAGCTCAGCCGCAGCGAGAGCATCCGCGCCTTGGAAAGGGGCGAAAGCGCCATGGCGTCCCGCCGCAGCTCATTGAGGATGGCGGCGACCTGTGCGCCGGTGGCGTGATCCATGCCTTCGTACTTTTCCAGCAGCGAGCCCACAAAATCATTGATCTCAATGGGCGGGTGGGGCAGGGCGGCAAAGCGTCCCCGGCGGTCGGGGCCAAACTCGGCCACAAAGTCATTGCCGCGGTACAGCCGCACGCTCTCGGCGTTGGTGAACACCCAGCAGGCGGCGGCTGCGCCGCCGGGCAGGTCGCCCAGCGTCATGGCAGAGGAGATCTCCAGCACGATGTCGGAGGGGGCGCGGGGCGTTTTCTGGCTGGCATAAACGGCGGCAGAAAGCTTCGGGTTGCGGAACAGATCCATCACACCATGGTAGCAGATGCGGTCGCCGCTGCCGAATTCCCGGTGGGTGTTGTAGTCGGTCATGCACCAGCCAAAGCTGCCCGCCACGCCCGGCTGGGCAATGCTGTCGTTCAGCACGGCGGCGTGGTGCAGCGCCTGCACCAGACGGTGAGGTTCATCGTCAAAGGGCTTGGCGGGGAAGTTCTGTCCGCCGAACTCGCTGATGAGGTAGCCCTTGCGGGTGTCGGGGGTCACGGCGGCGCGGTTTTCGCAGCCCGCGCCGCGCCCAGCGTAGGAATAATCGTTGTAGGCGTACACGTCCTCCAGCAGCTGGCTCTTACGGATGCTGCGGGTGCCCGCCGTGGGGCGGGTGGGGTCCAGCCGGTGGATGGCTTCGTTGGTGCGTTTATAAAAGGTCTCGTTGTCGGGGCTGCCGCTGATGCGGGCACCCCACAAAAAGATGCTGGGATGGTTGCGGTACTGGCACACCATCTCCCGGCAGTTTTGCAGCGCCTGCGCCTGCCAGACCTCATCGCCGATGTGCTGCCAGCCGGGCATCTCGGTAAATACCAGCAGACCCAGTTCATCGCAGGCGTCCAGAAACGCCGGGCTGGGGGGCGCATAGCAGGTGCGCACGGCGTTGCAGCCCAGCTCCTTTTTCAGCAGCTGGGCGTCCAGCCGCTGGATGCTGTCCGGCATGGCGTAGCCCTGATAGGGGTAGCTCTGGTGCCGGTCAAGACCGCGCAGCTCCACCCGTTGACCGTTCAGGTACAGCCCGCCTGCCACGAACTGCACAGTGCGGAAGCCGAACCGCACCGTTTTTTCGTCCAGCACCCGGTCGGGCAGACCGCCGGTGCCGGGGCGGATGAGCCGCACGGTCAGGGTGTACAGGGTAGGGTGCTCTAAGCTCCACGGGTGCACGTTGTTCAACGTGCCGGTGATGGGCAGGGAAAGCTCGCCGCTGTACACCGCTCGGCTCCCGGCGGGGCTGCGGATCTCGGCCTGCAGGGTGCAGCCGACCGTCTCGCCCACGGTGGCGGTGTAGATGCGGAAATCGCCCTCCGCCTTTGCTTCAATGAACACGTCCCGCAGGTAGGCGGGCTCCTTGATATCCAGACTGACGGCGCGGTAGATGCCGCCGTAGGTCAGCGCATCCAGCTGCCCGCCGAAGGGCGGGATGTTCAGATCCTCCCGGCTGTCGCAGCGCACAGCCACCACGTTTTTTTGTCCCAGACGCAGCGCGCCGGTCAGGTCCACCGTAAAGGCGGTATAGCCGCAGCCATGGTGGAACAGCCGCCGCCCGTTGCAGAACACGGTGGCATCGTGCGCCACCGCCCCGAAGGTAAGCAGCACGGTGCGGCCCAGCCACTCCTTGGGCGCAAAAAACTCCCGCCGGTAGCCGCACAGGCGCTGGTAGTCGTTCTCATTGCAGTAGTTATAAGGCAGGGGCTTGACCGTGTGGGGCAGCCGCACCGGGGTAAGGGGAAGCTCCGGGCACTCCGGGCGCACCAGCGCCGGGTCGAATGTGGGGGTGAACAGCCAGCCCTCGTTCCAATCGTAGTGTTCCATAGCAGGATCTCCGTCTGAGTGATAAGCTTATAGAGGTATGGTATCACAAAGTTATGAACGAAAAAAGCATTCGCGCCCCTTTTGTGCCGGAACAGCAGAAATTTTGCTGCGCTGCGAAAGCCGCCGGTGGCAGGTTGCCCAAGAAATACTTGGGAAAATTGTACAAAATCGCCCATAGAAATGGAGCCCCGGAACGCCGGCGGCGTTCCGGGGCTCTGAAATCATTTTCACGAGAGGGGCTGTATGTGAAAAAATGGATTGGGAAACTCTGTGGAGTTTCCCAATCCATAAATTTAAAATAATTCTTCCGCTGAAGATGCGCAGAGCAACGCGGAGCGCATAACAAATCTTTTATCTCAGCGGATAAAGTTGGTCATGGGGCGGGGCGGGTTCTGCGGGTGGTCGATCCCGGCGGCCTTACCGGCCTCGATGCAGTGCAGCAGCCATGCCATGTTGCGGCCAAGCTCCTGCATCACGGCGCAGCCCTCGGCGTCCTGCAGCACCTGCTCGGGGTTGGAGCCGTGCACCATGGCCCAGTAAGAGCCATTGACCAGCGGCATGTGGAAGAACTGGGGGTACTTGACCAGCTGGTCAAGAGTGGAGGTGGTACCGGCGCGGCGGGCAGAGCAGCAGATGGCGGCGGGCTTGTAGGCCAGATACTTGCCGCCCGCGTAGGCCAGACGGTCCATAAAGCTGGCCATGTTGCCCGCAGCGGAGGCGTAGTGCACCGGGCTGCCGAACACGAAGGCGTCGGCGGTCTTGGCCTTCTCAATGGCTTCGTTGACCACGCCGCCGAACACGCATCCGTTGCCGCTGCGGCAGCCGCCGCAGCCGATGCAGCCGCCCACGGGCTGACCGCCGACGTGCAGGATCTCGGTTTCGATGCCCTGTGCCTTCAGCTCCCCGGCAATAAGGGAAAGGGCGGTGTAGGTGCAGCCCTTCTCGTGGGGGCTGCCGTTGATGAGCAGAACTTTCATGCTGTATACTCTCCTTTGCTGAAATGCGCCGTAAAATGCGCAATATTGCTGCTATGATTGTAGCACAAAGCCGCCCGCAGCGCAATGCGGGCTCTTGACAATGCTATGCAGTTGGGAGATAATAAAGGATACGAAAGAGTTCAAACCGGCTGCCGCGGGGGCGGCAGCTACGGCAAGGAGGTAACATCATGCGCGTGATCGCAGGAGAAGCCCGGGGCCGCAGGCTGGAAGCACTGCCCGGCACCGATGTCACCCGCCCCACCCTCTCGCAGGTGAAGGAGGCGATGTTCAGCATCGTACAGTTTGACCTGCCCGGGGCACGGGTGCTGGATCTGTACGCCGGCAGCGGCCAGCTGGGCATCGAGGCGCTGAGCCGGGGTGCGGCCCGGTGCGTCTTTCTGGACGAGAACCGGGAGGCTGTAAGCATCGTGATGCGCAACTGCAAGGCCTGCGGCGTGTTTGACCGCAGCCGGGTGAATATCGGCGAGGCTGCGCGGTTTTTGTCGGCCTGCCGGGAACAGTTCGATCTGGTGCTGCTGGACCCGCCCTTCCGCGGCGGCACGCTGGAAAAGATCCTGCCGGCCGTGGAAAAGTGCGTTGCCCCCGGCGGCATCGTGCTGTGCGAGAGCGAAACAGGCATCGTGCTGCCCGCGCAGGCGGGCAGTCTGACCCTGCAAAAACAGTATAAATACGGCAAGGTGCTGCTGTGGAAGTACACAAAGCCCATGCAGCCCGCCGCTGAGCAGGAGGGAGAAGCCTTATGAACGTGAACGAGCTTTTGGATACCATTGAGGATGCACTGGAAGAGAGCGCAAATGTGCCCCTTTCCGGCGGCAAGCGCATCGTGAACGTGGAGCAGATCCGGGATTATCTGGACGAGGTGCGGGCGGCTCTGCCCGGCGAGCTGCGGCAGGCGCAGCAGATCGTGAACGACCGGGCACAGATCGTGGACAGCGCCAACGCACAGGCACAGGCTATTGTGAAAAAGGCCGAGGAGCGCGCCCGCATTCTGGTCAGCGACGCCGAGATCGTCAAGGCCGCCCAGCAGCGTGCTTCTGAGATCACCTCCGCAGCCCAGACCGAGGCACGCACCCTGCGCCAGACCGTGACCGACTACTGCGAGAATATGCTGCGCACCACCGAGGATACCATGGTGGAAAACGCCGCACAGGTCAAAAACATCCGTAACAGCCTGCGCCAGAACGCCAAGAAAAACGGCTGATAACGGTCAACTTTCCACACAAATTCCACACATTGCGGAAAATGCAGTCCCTGTGAGCAAAAATGACGGCTCACAGGGACTTTTTTTGTGGATTTTTGCGGCCAAAAGCCGCCCGAAAACCCTTGCATTCACGGGTCTGATTTGCTACAATAAAGATGTATCGGTGGGGCAAAGTGGGTAAAAGTAGGGCACACGCCCTGCAAACGCCCCTGAAAGGGGGAGCAGCGCGTGTTTTTTGGCCGTTATGATTACACCATCGACGCCAAGGGGCGGCTGAACTTCCCCGCAAAATTCCGCGATGCCATGGGCGAGAGCTTCGTGGTGCTGGAATGGGTGGACAACTGCCTGTTCGCGCTGCCCATGGAAGAAGTGGAGCGGCTGGCGGACAAGCTGGAAAGCGATGAGTTGATGGACAGCTGGGCCATCTCCGGCGATCTGTTCAGCACCGCCTGCGAGGTGGTGCCGGACAAGCAGGGACGTATTCTGCTGCCCGCAGAGTTGCGCGCCTACGCCGGGCTGGAAAAGGACGTGACCATCATCGGCAACCGCAACCACGCCGAGATCTGGGCCACCGAGGTCTGGAACGCCCGCCGCGCCGCCGTGACCAACGACCAGCGCGCCGAGCGGCTGCGCAAGCTGCACCTCTGATGCAAAAAACTAAAACCGAGAAAGGAGGCCGTGCCAATGGCCTTTGAAGAACAGCAGCCCTTTGACCCGGCCTCGTTTGAGCATATCCCCGTTTTGCTGAACGAGTGCCTGACAGGGCTTGCCATCGACCCGGCGGGCACCTATCTGGACGGCACCGCTGGCGGCGCGGGACATTCCCGCCAGATCGCTTTGCGGCTGGACGCCGCCAAGGGCGGCAGGCTCATCTCGCTGGATCAGGATCCGGACGCGGTGCAGACCGCGCGCTCCCGTCTGGCCGGGCTGCCTGCCACCGTGGTGCAGATCAATTTCCGTTATGCGGGACAGGCGCTGGAGCAGCTGGGCATTGAAAAGATCAACGGCGCGCTGCTGGATCTTGGCGTTTCCAGCCATCAGCTGGACGATGCCGCCCGGGGCTTTTCCTACCGGGCAGATGCACCGCTGGATATGCGCATGAGCCAGCAGGGCGAGACCGCCGCAGACCTTGTGAACACCGAAAGCCGCGAGGAGCTTGCCCGCATCCTGCGGGATTACGGCGAGGAACCCTACGCATGGCAGATCGCAGGAAAGATCGTGGAGGCGCGGGAAACTGCTCCCATCCTGACCACCCTGCAGCTGGCAGATATCGTGGCAAGCGCCATGCCTCCGGCAGAGCGCCGCAAAAACAAGAACCCTTCCCGCCGCACCTTTCAGGCACTGCGCATTGCAGTGAACCACGAACTGGACGCGCTGGAAGAGGGCTTGGATACCATTTTCGATCACCTTGCACCGGGCGGCCGGTTGTGCGTGATCACCTTCCACTCTCTGGAGGACCGGCTGGTCAAGAACAAGTTCCGCCGCTGGTCCACAGCCTGTACCTGCCCGCCGGAGTTTCCGGTGTGTGTATGCGGAGGCAAGGCAAAGGCAAAGCTTATCACCCGCAAACCCATTGAAGCTGATACGCAGGAGCTGGAGGAGAACCGGCGCAGCCGTTCCGCCCACCTGCGTGTACTGGAAAAATGCTGAGATGCCGAAAGCACCGGCATCGTGAGGAGGAGAGGAATCATGGGTCAGCCAGCATACGATCGTAACGCGGTGCGCCGCCGCAGGGCACCGCAGCCCCAGCGCAAAGCAAACCTGCGGGTAGCAAAGGGCGGCAAGCGGCGGTTGAACCCGCTGCAGGCCGCTGTACATAATGCCATGAATCTGGTGGCGGCAGCACTGCTGGTGGGCTTTGCCATCAGCCTGCTGTGGAGCGAGGCACAGCTGGTGGAGCTGAACGACCAGATCCAATCCACTAAGGCGCAGCTGGTCAGCGAACAGAGCCAGTATACCTACTACAACAGCACTCTGAACAGCAAGACCAACATTGCCAGCGTGGAGGAGACCGCAGGGCGGCTGGGTCTGATGAAAGTAGACCCCAGCCAGATCACCTACATCCGCTTGGGGGAAAGCGGCGCACTGGTGCGCCGGGAATCCACCGTGCGGCAATGGACCGACTTTTTGTACACCGGTGCGGTGAACATTCTGGGCACCGTGAGATAAACGGAAAAAGCGTGCGGCAGCGCACGCTTTTTTCGGTTTATGGACACCACAGTCTGAACAAATATAACAGCGCAGGGCGTGCGGAATGCAGTGCACGCCCCGCAGGAGAGAACCAATGCAAGAACCTTTCCGTAACAAAAAAAGCAGGGGCTACCGCCTGCGTCCGGCCACCGGACGGGATCGGCTGGACAGCCGGGTGCGGCGGATTTGCAGCCGTCTGGGCATCCTTGCGGTGGTGGTGGCGGCAGCCATCGTCATCCGCAGCCTGTATAATATCCAGATCATCCACGGAGCAGAGTACCGCCAGTACGCCGCCCAGCAGCAGCTGCTGGATACCACCATCAAGGCCACCCGGGGCGAGATCTATGATGCTTCCGGCATCACCCTTGCCTCCACCAGTGTGGTGTGGACCATCTGGGCAGACCCCAGTTACAGCAGCATCCTTTATACCAGCAAGACCAATGATGACGACACCGTGACCAAAACGCTGGACCCCGCCATGTGTGCCGAGGTGAGCCGGGAGCTGACGTTGCGTCTGCTCTCCGGGGACGGCGAGAGCTTGGACAGCGTGGATACCTCCTCGGCAGAGTACCAGCAGCAGTACCAGACCGTGTACGATGCACTTTCCCGGCTGGATTCTGCCTACGTCACCCTTGCCACCAAGGTGAACAACGCGGTGAAGCTTTCCATTGAAAAGTACGTCACCAGCTTCAACAAGGCGCACAAAAAGGCCACCGATACCTCCCGCAAGGGGCGCATCTCGGTGTCCTCGGAAAAGAGCTTCCAGCGCAACTACCCCTACGGTGCCTTTGCCGCAGCGGTGCTGGGCTTTACGGATGCGGATGGCGTCGGCACCTACGGACTGGAAAAATCCTACCAGTCCACCTTGGCCGGTGTAGATGGCCGCACCATCACCCAGCGCAACGCGGTGGGCAACGCCATTGCAGACGCCAACGCCACCACCTTTGCCGCCAAGGACGGCTCCAATCTGGTGCTGTCGCTGGACGTGAATGTGCAGGAAATCGCGGAGCGGTACCTGAACGAGGCCATTGCAGCCAATACGGTGGAAAACCGCGGCTGCGCCATTGTAATGAACGTTAAGACCGGCGCTATCCTTGCCATGGCTTCCAAGCCGGACTTTGACCCCAACGACCCGCTGAACTACACCGCCAACGAGGCTTATCTCAACGAGCTGGTGCACGCAGAGCCGGAGCTTTACGGCGTCTATAAAAAGGACGCCGACGGCAACTACATCACCGATGAACAGGGCAACAAAATTCTGGACGAGGAAGCGGACTATTCCGGCTACTACCGGGATATCCTGTGGAAAAACAAGGCCATCACCGAGCTGTACTACCCGGGCTCTGTGTTCAAGGTCATCACTTCCGCCATGGGCATCGACTCCGGCGTGGCGACCATGAACACCACCTTTACCTGCTCCGGCGCTTACGGCGTAGCCAAGGAAACCTACCACTGCGCAGGGCGCAAGGCGCACGGCCTGCTCAATATGGCCGAGGCGCTGCGCAAGAGCTGCAACATCTACTACATCCAGCTGGGGCAGCGTGTCGGCTCGCAGCAGTTCTATAACTACTTCGATGCCTTCGGCTTTACCGCCCGCACCGGGGTAGACCTGCCCAGCGAGACCAACTTTATGCAGTACTACCGCGCCGACCAGCTGGGCGAGGTGCAGCTGGCTTCCTCCTCCTTCGGTCAGGCCATGGCTATCACCCCGCTGCAGATGTGCACCGCCATTGCGGCCACCGTCAACGGCGGGTATCTGGTCACCCCCCATGTGGTGGATAAGATCACCGATGCCAACGGAAACGTCATTCAGGAGATCGGCGCAAACGTGCGCCGCCAGGTCATCAGCCAGAGCGCCAGCGAGGTCATCCGGGAGATGATGGAGTACGAGGTGGGCAACGGTACCGGCGGCGGCAAAAACGCCTATGTGTCCGGCTACCGCATTGGCGGCAAGTCCGGTACCTCCGAGCAGCTGAATATGCACCGCCGCGCCGACGGCGACTATAAAAAGGTGGCTTCTTTCGTGGCAGTGCTGCCCGCCAACGACCCGGAAATTCTGGTCTACGTCATGCTGGACGACCCCAACAACGCCCGGACGGACTATTCCTCCATCCTTGCAGCCCCTGTGGCGGGCAATATCATCAGCGAGGTGGCTCCCTATCTGGGCATCGCCACCGACGGCGAGGACCGCAGCGGCACCATCGTCACCGTGCCGAACCTTGTGGGCACCGAGTGGAGCAACGCGCAGGTAAGCCTGAATATTCAGGGCCTGAAGCATCAGCTGCAGGAGAGTCAGAGCAGCCAGTCTGCTGCCCCGGTCACCTACCAGTACCCCCACGCGGGCGCAAAGGTGCCCTACGGCACCACCATCTACCTGTATACCGATACCTACGAGGGCAGCCACACCGAGGTGCCGGATGTGACAGGCAAGAGCCCGGACTTTGCCCGCCAGATGCTGAGCGCCGCCGGGCTGAACTGCGTGGTGGAGGGCAGCGGCACGGTGCAGGCGCAAAGCGACGAGCCCGGCTCCAGCGTGCAGCGCGGCACCATCATCACCCTGACCTGTGGGTAAAACAGCTTTTTCGGCATCCTCGACCAAGGCTTTCGGCATAAAGCACTGCCGCAAGGCAGTGACGGATGAGGGTGCAGCATTCAATAGAACGAGAGGGGATAGAACAATGGAAAAGATCCATGCAAGCAAGCTTCTGGCAGGGCTGGTGCCTGCCGGAAAACTGACCAGTGACCCGGAGGTGGCACTGGTCACCACCGACAGCCGCGAGGTAAAACCCGGCTGCATTTTTGTGGCCTTCCCCGGCGAGCGGTTCGACGGCCATGATTTCGCCGCCCGTGCGCTGGAGCAGGGCGCGGAGTATGTGGTGGTCAACCACCCCGTGCCCGGTGTGCCAGAGGAAAAGGCCATCCTTTGCCCGGACAGCTACCACGCCATGATGGTGATGGGCGCAAACTACCGCAGCCAGTACCACCCCAAAATGGTGGGTGTGACCGGCAGCGTGGGCAAGACCACCACCAAGCAGATGACCTACGCCGCCCTGAGCGGCTTTGGCGAGACCATCAAGACCGAGGGCAACCAGAACAATGAACTGGGCATGCCCCGCACCCTGATGCGGCTGGAAAGCAGCACCGAGTACGCAGTCATCGAGATGGGCATGAGCCACGCGGGCGAGATCGACCGTCTGGCGCGGGCAGCACGGCCGGATGTGGGCATCATCACCTGCATCGGCGTGTCTCACATCGGCAATCTGGGCAGTCAGGAGAACATCTGCAAGGCAAAGCTGGAGATCTGCAACGGTCTGCCGGAGGGCGCACCGCTGGTGCTGAACTACGACGACCCCTTCCTGCGCAAGGCAGCGCTCCCCGCCCATGTGCGCCCGGTGTGGTTCAGCCTGAGCGATGAAAACGCAGACGTCTGCGCCCTGTCCATCCGGCAGGAGACCGACGGCATGAGTTTTGTGCTGGAAGATCAGGAGCACGGCACCTTTGTGGTGAACATCCCCGCCATGGGACGCCATAATGTGGCAAACGCTCTGGCTGCCTACTGCGCCGCCACCCGTCTGGGCTGCGACGCCAAGAAGGTCATCCATGGCCTTTCCAACTTTGAGCAGACCGGCCGCCGCCAGAAGGTGGTGGACAGCGAGGGCGTGACCGTCATCGAGGACTGCTACAACGCAAACCCGGACAGCATGAAGGCCGCGCTGGCGATGTTTAAAGATTTCCCCTGCAAGCGCCGCTTTGCCCTGCTGGGCGATATGCTGGAGCTGGGCGAGCTGAGCCGCGAAGCACATGAGGAGCTGGGACGCCTTGCCGCCGAGAGCGGGCTGTACTGCCTGATCACTTACGGCGAGCAGGCCAAGCGCACCGCTGTGGTGGCTGCGGCCAAGGGGGTAGAGACCCTGCACGCGGACAGCTACCGCGAGGCTGCCGATGCCCTGCTGAGCCGGGTGCAGCCCGGCGATGCCATTCTGGTAAAGGCCAGCCACGGCATGGCACTGGAAAAAGTGTTGGATATCTTCTACGCAGAGCATAAAGAAGCGGAAGTATAACTATTTGGCGAAATGGAGTGTCTGATCTATGGAGCGTTTCGCCTTGGCAGCGGCGGTGGTGCTGGGCTTTGCCCTTACGGCAGCCCTGTGCAGCCTGTTTGTGCCGCTGCGGCGGGTGCTGGAACGCCGCGAACAACAGCAGCAGCCGGTACAGTCTGAGCAGCCCCGGCCTGCACCCCTGCGCGCCCCGCTGTGGGGTGGGCTGTGTGCTGCGGCGGGCACGGTGGCTGCGGTGGGCGTGGGCTGGCTTGCCGCCTGCGTGGGCCAGCCGGAGCTGTTGGGCAGCGAAGGCCGGTTGATGACGCGGCTGCTCACGGCGCTGGCTGGGAGCCTTGCCTTTGGGGCAGTGGGTTTTGCAGAGGACCTTGCCCGGATGCGCAGCCCGGCGGCGCTGGGGCTGCGGCGGGACGTGCGGCTTTTGCTGGAAGCACTGGCTGCGGCCTTTGTCCTTTTGCTGCTGCGGGCAGCGGGCTGTCTGCCCCGGGGGCTGGGCGTGCCCGGGGCGGGGTATGTGCTGCTGGGCAGCGCCGTGCCCTTTTTGTGGGCGGTGCTCATGGTGGCACTGGCCGAGTGCGCTCGCATTGCCGAGCGGGACGAGGGCGCGGTGTGCGGTGCGGCCTTTGTGGCCATGCTGGCGCTGATGATGGTAGAGGCCGGTCTGGGTGTTTCCGGGCTGGCGGTGCTGCCCGGAGCGCTGGCCGGGGCACTGGTGGCACTGGGGCTGTGGGCGTTCCCTCCGGCAAGGCTGGGGGTGGGCTGCTGCGGCAGTCTGCTGGCGGCGGGTGCTGTCGGCTGTATCCCGCTCAGTCTGGACATGACCAGCCTGACCGTGCCGCTGGCGCTGCCCTTCTGGGTGGCGGGCGGTCTTTTGGCAGCGCAGCTGCTGTGTGCAAAGCGCACCGGCAAGCCCTTGCGCTGCTGGGTAAAAAAGCATAAAATGAGCCCGGAGACGGTGTTCCTGTGCAGCTTTGCGCTGAGCGCTGTCGGCTATGTGCTGGCGCTGGCGCTGCTGCGCTGGTGCTGACCGGGCACAGAGAGGGAAGGGAGCGCAGATGGCGACTATCCGCAAAAAACACAGAGCGCCGGTGTCGGTGTTCCAGCGAGACCCGGGCCCGTGGTCCCGGCTGCTGATCGACTGGCTGGCTACGCTGGCTGTTATTATGATCTTTGGGCTGGTGATGCTGTTCAGCGCCAGCTACACCACCGGTTACCTGCGCATGGGCGACAGCTTCCACTACATCAAGCAGCAGGCGCTGTGCATGATGATCGGGCTGGCCTGTATGTTCCTGATGAGTTATATGGATCACCGCTTTTTGCGCAAGATGGTGGTGCCGGGCTACATCATCGTGCTGGCCATGCTGGCCGTCACCCTGACCATGGCCCCTTTGAACGGCTGCCGCCGCTGGATCCGCTTCGGCGGGCTTACACTGCAATCCTCCGAGGTGGCAAAGTTTGAAATGATCCTGTTCAGCTCCCATCTTGCGGCAAAAGCGCCGCAGGTGGAGCGGCTGGACCCGGAGCGCCGCATCCTGCTTACCCCCCGGGAGTGGCTGCGGGTGCGGGTGTGGAAGCAGCTGGTGGTGCCGGTGCTGCCCCTTATACCGGTGGTCATCCTGCTGGCGATGGAGCCGCACATGTCCGGCATCGTGCTGACGGTGGCAGTGGTGGGCACCATCCTGCTGCTGTCCGGCAGCGGCGGTGTGCTGACATGGGCGGGTGCCATCACGGCAGGCGCCCTGCTGGAGACCCTGCTCTCCCATGTGGACTCCATCCCCTACCTGCAAAAGCGTCTGGACGGATGGACACAGGATCTGAGCAAGATGACCGACCAGACCGTGCAGAGCCTTTACGCCATCGGCTCCGGCGGGCTGAAGGGGCTGGGGCTGGGCAACAGCGTGGAAAAGCAACTCTGGCTGCCGGAAAGCACCAACGACTTCATCTTCAGCGTGGTGTGCGAGGAGCTGGGCTTCATTGGCGCAGTGCTCATTATCGTGCTGTTCGTGCTGTTCATCGTGCAGGGGTTACTCATCGCCTATAAGGCCGAGAACCTGTACTGCACCATGGTGGGCATCGGCATCATGGCACAGATCGCGTGGCAGGTGTTCTGCAATATCGCCGTGGTCACCAACACCCTGCCCAACACCGGCATCAGCCTGCCCTTCTTCTCCTCCGGCGGCACAAGCCTGATTTTGCTGCTGGCAGAAATGGGCGTGATGGTGAACATAGGCCGCAACGGCGAGCGGGTGGCGCAGCAGCGGGAGCAGATGCGTGCCCAGCGGGAAGCCGCCCGCGCTGAGCGGGAAGCAGAACTTGCCCGCAAGACCATTGACTTGGCTTCTGCCCGCGCAGCCCGCACAGAACAGTAAAACAAACCGCAAGCCCGCTCGGCCGCAGGCCGGGCGTTTATAAGGAGGAATCACCATGCGCGTTCTCATCGCAGCCGGCGGCACTGCCGGACATATCAACCCTGCACTGGCCATTGCCGGTGCTCTGAAAAAGGCTGACCCTACCGCCGAGATCCACTTTGCAGGCCGTAAGGAGGGCATGGAGTACCGTCTGGTCACACAGGCGGGCTACCCCTTCCACCACATCGAGATCACCGGGTTTCAGCGCAAGCTCAGTCTGCACAACATCAAGCGCAATATCATTACCCTGTGGAATCTGGCCCTCTCCGGCCCCAAGGCCAAGGCCATGATGAAGGAAGTAAAGCCGGATCTTGTCATCGGCTGCGGCGGCTATGTGTCCGGCCCGGTGGTGCGCTGCGCCGCCAAAATGGGCATCCACACCGCCCTGCACGAGCAGAACGCCTTCCCCGGTGTGACCAACAAGCTGCTGGCCCCGGATGTGGATATCGTGTTTGCCGCCGTGCCCGCCGCTGTGGAAAAGCTGGGCGCACCGGACAAGACCCTTGTGGTGGGCAATCCCGTGCGACCGGAGGTGTTTGTACAGGCCGCGAATCGCGAGGCCATCCGTGCACAGCTGGGTGCGGGCGACCGCACCGTCATCCTGTCCTTCGGCGGCAGCTTGGGTGCACGCCGGGTCAACGAGGTGGTGGCAGACCTGTGCGCATGGGAGCAGCACGAGCACAAGCCGGTGCTGCATCTGCACGCCACCGGGCAGTATGGGGTGCAGCTGTTTGAGCAGCTGCAAAAGCAGAAGGGCTTTGCCCCCGGCGACAGCCTTGTGGTAAAGGAATACATCAACAATATGCCGGAGCTGCTGGCTGCGGCAGACCTCGTCATCAGCCGCGCCGGTGCGCTGACGCTGGCCGAACTGGAAGCCGTGGGACGCGCCGCTGTGCTGATCCCCAGCCCCAATGTGGCGGAGAACCACCAGTACTACAACGCCATGGAGCTGCAAAAGGCCGGGGCGGCTGTGGTCATTGAAGAAAAAGACCTGACCGGCGAAAAGCTGGTGCAGACTGTTTCTACTATGCTGGCACAGCCCGGCAAGCTGGCCGAAATGGGCAAAAATGCCCACAGTCTGTCGGTGGACGACAGTCTGGACCGCATCACTGCGGCGCTGCTCAAGCTGGTCAAGACCCCGTGATGCAGACGTGGAATAAACAGGAAAGAAGGTGCGAATGATGCAGCAGAACCGTGACCGCAACGGCAGACCCCGGAACACGAGACCCTATGATCTGAACCGGGATGTAGCGCGCACCTCTGCGCCTTCGCAGGATCATACGCCCCGGAGCACCGGTAGCAGCCGCTACGGCTACAACGGCGAGCCGCTCAGCCGCCCGCCCTCCCGCAGCGCCAACGGCAGTGTGCGCTCCTCCCGGGCAGATAACAGCATCCAGTTCCCCACCCAGTCCCAGACCCGCCGCCCGGCGCAGGGGCAGGGGAGCAATACCACCCAGTACCCCTCTGGCAGCCGTCCGGCGGGCAGCAGACCCAAAAACGCGAAGTCCGGCGGCAAGCAGCGCCGCCCGGCAAACAATGCCCGCAGCGGGCAGAACAGCCGGAAAAACCAGAACGCGCAGAACCACCCGAACCGGCAGCACCCGGCGGGCAACGGTCAGCGCCTGCGCCCGGCGCAAAGCGCCCCGCAGCAAAACCCTGCCCGGCGGGAAATGCGCAAAAAGCGCAAGGTGACCCGCGCTACCCTGCGCCGCCGCCGGATACTGCGCCGCCTGACCGCCTTTGCCATGCTGCTGTGCGTCATTGGCGCAGGCATCTACCTGACCATGACCATGCTGTTCCGTATCAACTCCATTCAGGTGCAGACCCCGGACGGCAAGCAGGTGACTGAGATCGCGGGCTACTCCGCAGACAGCATTTTACAGCAGATGGGCGTGCAGCTGGAAGAGAACATCTTCAGCTTTGAACCCGGCGAAAAGGCCGCTGTGCTGGAGCAGAATTTCCCACTGCTGGGCTCCATCAAGGTGATCCGGGACTACCCCAACACCGTGGTGGTGCAGGTGACCGAGGCCGTGCCCGCCTACGCGGTGCAAAACGGCAATAAATGGCTTGTGATCTCGGACAAATGGAAGATCCTGTCCGAGGAAAGCACCCAGCCCGAGGGGCTTTGCACCCTGTACGGCGGCAAGCTGCAGGACACCACTCCGGGACAGGGCTTCTGGTTCGTGGACGATGCGGACGCGGCAAGCGCCTCCGGGTCGGAAACCGCCGAAAGTGAAAGCACGGTGAGCACCGAAACCGCCCGCATGGAAGCGCTGCGCACCTTGCGCAGCAAGCTGGAGGAATACGGCCTGTCGCAGGATGTGACGCGGCTGGAAGTGGCAGACACCGAGCAGCTTGCATTTTTGTATCAGGACCGCATCAGCGTGCTGCTGGGTACGCTGAACGATCTGGATTATAAGCTGGACCGCGCCCGCTATGTGCTGACCAACGCCGATGGCAAAGGCTGCGGCCCCACCGACACCGGACGGCTGGATTTCAGCCATACCAGCGCCAGCAGCACCCGCAAGATCTATTTTGCACAGGGCGAGCCTGCTTTGCCCTCCGGCTATGTGGTGCCGCCTAAGGTCGAGGAACCCGCCCCGGCAGAGGACGCCGCCGACAGCACGGACAGCACGGAAAGCGCGGATGCTGCCGACACCACCGAACCGGCAGCTGACGCGGACACCGAGCAGCTGCCCCTGACCCACCCTGACCGTATGACGGCCAACGAAGAAGAAAACCCCATGTAAAGAAGCTTTTTGGAGGAGACTGTATGAAGCTGGAACAACTGATGGAAGGCGTGCCCTTTACCCTTGTGCAGGGCAGTCTGGATACTGAGATCGCAGATATCATCTACGACAGCCGCAAGGCTGCCCCGGGGCTTTTGTTCGTGTGCATCGTGGGCACCCAGCGGGACAGCCACGCGTTTGCCGCCGACTGCGCCGCCAAGGGGGTCAGCGCGCTGGTCATCCAGCACGACATCGACCTTTCTGCTCTGTCCGGGGTGACCGTGGTCAAGGTGGAGAGCAGCCGCTATGCCATGGCGCTGATGAGCGCCAACCTCTTCGGCAATCCTGCCCGCCAGATGACCATGATCGGCGTCACCGGTACCAAGGGCAAGACCACCACCACCCACATGATCAAAAGCGTGCTTGAGGCCGCAGGCCGCAAGGTGGGCATGATCGGCACCAACGGCATCTACTATATGGGACGCCACAAGGACACCGCCAACACCACCCCGGAAAGCTACGAGCTGCAAAAGACCTTCCGGGAGTTTCTGGATGCCGGCTGCGACACCGCGCTGATGGAGGTATCCAGTCAGGGTCTGATGATGGATCGCGTGGCGGGCGTGCACTACGATGTGGGCGTGTTCACCAACCTTTCGCCGGATCACATCGGCCCCGGTGAGCACAAGACCTTTGAGGAGTACCGCAGCTGGAAGGGACAGCTGTTCAAGCGCTGCGACGTGGGCGTGGTGAATATCGATGACGAGAACACCGCCGCCCTGCTGGAGGGCCACACCTGCAAGCTGGTGACCTACGGCCGCGATGAAAAGGCCGACTACCGCGAGACCGGCTACAAACTGCTGCGCACCCACGATTTTCTGGGCGTTGCCTTCCACGTTACCGGCAAGGACGAGATGGACGTCAAGGTGAATATGCCCGGCGAGTTCAGCGTGTACAACGCGCTGGCTGCACTGGCCGTGGGCAAGGTGCTGGGTCTGCCGGATGCCGCCATCCACGATGGTCTGGGCAAGTGCGTGGTGAAGGGCCGTGTGGAGCTGGTGCCCATCAGCAAAAAGTTCACCATCCTGCTGGACTACGCTCACAACGAGGTATCCACCGAGAGCCTGCTTACCACCCTGCGCGCCTACAAGCCCCACCGTCTGGTGGTGGTGTTCGGCTGCGGCGGCAACCGCTCCAAGCTGCGCCGCTACGGCATGGGCGAGATCTGCGCCAAGATGGCCGATTTCTCCATCCTCACCGAGGACAACAACCGCTTTGAAAAGGTGGAGGACATCCTTGCGGATATCCGCGAGGGCATGAACAAGGGCAACCCAGACGCAAAGTTCGTGGAGATCCCCGACCGTCTGGATGCGCTGCACTACGCAGTGGATCACGCACAGGAGGGCGATTTGATCGCCGTCATCGGCAAGGGGCACGAGACCTACCGCGACCGCGAGGGCGTCAAGACCCCCTTCCTTGAGCGGGAGCTGCTGGAAGAATACGCACAGCAGATCGGGCTGGAATAAGCAAAAAAGAATAGTTGGATTCAGGAACACCGGAGCGTCTGCGGATGCTTCGGTGTTTTGTTTTTATGGGGAAATCGTGGATTTTTGTTGAAGATTCATTTGTTTTTCACGAGAATGAACCCTCTCAGGTGCTGCGCGCCAGATTCCCCCTTTTGTCACCTGCGGTGACATCTTCCCCCGGAGCGGGGGAAGTCTTTCCTCGAAGGGAGAGCTTTATTGCTGCTGACCGGTAGATGTTAAAAAGCTCCCCCTTTCGGGGGAGCTGGCAAAGCCGAAAGGCTTTGACTGAGAGGGTTACTGTGCAGCGGCCTTTTTGTGCCCTTTGGGAGCCCCTATATAAAAAGGAAGCAAACTGTGTCAGAAATGTAAAAGATAAAAATCTTTAACTAAAACCATTGACTTATCCGACGGTTTGATTATAATGGTCGTGTTCGATACCTCATAAATTTTAGGTAAATAATTAAACACAAGCAGTAAACATAAAGGAGAATACTACCATGACTTTCGAGGAAATGAAGAAGATCGTTGTCGATACCCTGAGCTGCGATGAGGACAAGGTGACCATGGAGGCCAGCCTGACCGAGGATCTGGAGGCCGACAGCCTGGACGCTGTGGAGCTGAACATGGCACTGGAGGAGGCCTGCGGCGTGTCCATCCCCGATGAGGAGCTGGCAAACCTCAAGACCGTGGGCGATATCTTCAACTACATCAATGCCCATGTCTGAGGCTGACCGAGGCGAAACGCGATGAACAGTATCAAAGACCTGCTGCCGGGCAGTATGCGGGAGCGCACCTTCCAGCTGAAAGCCCGGCGGGATGCGGGTGCCGTGTGGAACGACCCGCAGTTCGTGGAATGCAAAAAGTGCGGACGCCGCGCCACCCGCCAGATCTGGAACAAGGCGCAGTACGTCTGCCCCAACTGCGGGGTGCACCTGCCCATCGGCGGGTACTACCGCCTGAGCTTGATCCTTGACAAGGGCAGCTTCCGGGAGCTGGATGCCGACCTTGCCCCGCAGGATGTGCTGCAGTTTCCCGGCTACCCGGAAAAGCTGGAAGCACAGACCGGCAAGACCGGCCTGAAGGAAGCCGTCATCACCGCCACGGGGCGCATTGAGGGCACCCCGGTGGTGGCAGCAGTGCTGGACAGCCGGTTCTTTATGGGCAGTATGAGCACCACTGTGGGTGAAAAGATCACCCGCGCCGTGGAGCACGCCACAGCAAAGCACCTGCCGCTGATTATCTTCTCGGCCAGCGGCGGCGCCCGGATGCAGGAGGGCATTTTCAGCCTGATGCAGATGGCAAAGACCTCTGCCGCCATCGAGCGGTTCTCTGCCCGGGGCGGGCTGTACATCAGCGTGCTGACCCACCCCACCACCGGCGGCGTGACCGCCAGCTTTGCCAGCCTTGGCGATATTATGCTGGCCGAGCCCGGGGCGCTGATCGGCTTTGCGGGCCCCCGGGTCATTGAACAGACCATCGGCGAAAAGCTGCCCGCAGGCTTCCAGCGCAGCGAGTTCCAGTACGAGCACGGCTTTGTGGACAAGGTAGTGCCCCGTACCGAGATGCGCGAAACACTGGCGCAGCTGCTGCGGCTGCACGCCTGAGGGAGGGAGCGCCTTATGATCAAGGACATCTTACAACAGCTCGCACCGTTGGATGAAAAGATCGCCGCCCTGCGCGGCGACCCGGCGGACGAGAACATGACCGATATCACCAACCACGCTGCCGAGCTGGCAGAGCTTTCCGCACAGGAGGACGCTTTGCTGTCCGGCTGCGGGGCACTGACCGCAGAGGACAGGGTCTTTCTGGCCCGTCACCCGGAGCGCCCCCACATCGATGAGATCGTGGATGCACTGTTCACCGACTTCTTTGAGCAGTGCGGCGACCGCCAGTGCAAGGAAGATGCCGCCATTCTGGGCGGTGTGGCGCTGTTCCACGGCCAGCCGGTCACAGTCATCGGCCACCGCAAGGGCAGCACGCTGGAAGAAAACCTGCGCTGCAACTTCGGTATGCCCGGGCCGGAGGGCTACCGCAAGGCCCTGCGCCTGATGAAGCAGGCCGAAAAGTTTGACCGTCCCATCATCACCTTCATTGACACCCCGGGCGCATACCCCGGCAAGGACGCCGAGGAGCGCGGACAGGGCGAAGCCATTGCCCGCAACCTGATGGAGATGAGCGGCCTGACCGTGCCGGTGATCGCAGTGGTCACCGGTGAAGGCTCCTCCGGCGGCGCACTGGCGCTGGGTGTGGCAAACCGCATCCTGATGCTGGAAAACGCCGTCTACTCGGTGCTGAGCCCCGAGGGCTTTGCCAGCATCCTGTGGAAGGATTCCTCCCGCAGCGGCGAAGCCTGCGAGATCATGAAGCTGACCGCACAGGATCTGTACAAGGACGGCATCGTGGAGGAGATCATCCCGGAGCCGGTGGGCGGCGCACAGCGCGCCCACGGGGTACTGTTCGGTGATCTGGATGAGGCACTGCGGCGTCAGCTGCGCAGCCTTGCCCGCATGAACGGCCGTCAGCTGGCCGAGCAGCGCTACCAGAAATTCCGTCAGATCGGAGAAATGAGGAAAGCATGAAGGGTTTGCGTCTGATCGCCACCGGCGGGGCTTTGCCCGGCCGCACGGTCACCAACGAAGAGCTGAGCCGCACCGTGGATACCAGCGACGAGTGGATCACCACCCGCACCGGCATCCGTACCCGGCACTACTGCACCGAGGGCGAAAACGCCGCCACACTGGCCATTGCCGCCGCAAAGCAGGCGCTGCAGCGCAGCGGTCTTGCTCCGGCAGACATTGCCTGCTGCGTCTGCGCCACCCTTTCCGCGCCGGATGCCACCCCAAGCGTGGCCTGTCAGGTGCAGGCGGCGCTGGCACTGCCGGAAAACCGCCCTGCACTGGACGTGAACGCCGCCTGCTCCGGCTTTTTGTACGGCACGGCGGTGGCGCGCGGCCTGCTGGCTACGCTGGGCGGGCAGTACGCGCTGGTCATCGGCACAGAGGCGCTCTCCCGCCTGATGGACCCCGCCGACCGCTCCACCTGTGTGCTGTTCGGCGATGGTGCCGGTGCGGCGGTGTTTGAACTGACCGACACCTCGGTGCCCTTTGCCATCACGCTGGGCGCCCGGGGCGATGCCGCCATCCATGCCGGCGGCCCCAGCCGCGCAGGCTCGGCACCCATCAGCATGGACGGCAGGGCGGTGTTCCGCTTTGCGGTGGATGCCCTGCCCAAATGTCTGCACACCGTGCTGGACGAGACCGGCCTTACGCTGGACAATCTGGACTGGGTGGTCTGTCATCAGGCCAACAGCCGCATCATTGACCACTGCGTCAAGGCGCTGCACGCCGACGGTGCAAAGTTCTACAAAAACATGGATCGCCACGGCAACACCAGTGCTGCCAGCATCCCGGTGGCACTGAACGAGCTGGCTGAGAGCGGCCAGCTGCACCCCGGCCAGACCCTTGCCTGCATCGGCTTTGGCGGCGGCCTGACATGGGGCGGCATGATCGTGGAATATGACCCTCTCAGGCGCTGACGCGCCAGCTCCCCCGAAGGGGGAGCTTTATGGGCGGGTAGGGTCAGCGTGCTTTCCAAGGAAAGGTTAAACTGACAGAAAAGCAGAAAAAAGCTCCCCCCTCGGGGGAGCTGGCAATGCCGGAAGGCATTGACTGAGAGGGTTTTTCAATGAAACTTTTAAATGAGATCTTGGGGACGAAATACCCCATCATTCAGGGCGGCATGGCCAACATTGCCACCGGCGAGTTTGCCGCCGCCTGCTCCAACGCCGGTGCACTGGGCATCATCGGTGCAGGCGGCATGAATGCCGATACCCTGCGCCAGAACATCCGCCGCTGCCGGGAGCTGACCGACAAGCCCTTTGGTGTGAACATCATGCTCATGCACCCGCAGGCAGATGAGTTTGCCCAGATCGTGGTGGAGGAAAAGGTCGCCGTGGTCACCACCGGCGCAGGCAACCCGGGAAAGTACGTTTCCATGTGGAAAGCTGCCGGCATCAAGGTGATCCCGGTGGTGGCTGCTGCCGTGCTGGCACGGCATCTGGAGCCGCTGGGCATTGACGCCGTCATTGCCGAGGGCACCGAGAGCGGCGGTCATGTGGGTGAGATGACCACCATGGCGCTGGTGCCGCAGGTGGTGGACGCGGTCAGCGTGCCGGTCATCGCGGCGGGCGGCATTGCCGATGGCCGTCAGCTGGCGGCTGCGCTGGCGCTGGGCGCTTGCGGGGTGCAGGTGGGCACCTGCCTGCTGGCAAGCGAGGAATGCCCCATTCATCCCAACTACAAGGCTGCGCTGCTCAAAGCCGGGGACAGTGACACTATCGTCACCGGGCGCACCGTGGGTGCGCCGGTGCGTGTGCTGAAAAACCGCATGAGCCGGGAGTATGTCCGTCAGGAAAAGGCGGGCACGGATAAGATGGAACTGGAAAAATACACGCTGGGCAGCCTGCGCCGCGCCGTCTTTGAGGGCGACACGGTAAGCGGCAGCCTGATGGCCGGTCAGGTGGCCGGAATGCTGCACGAGGTACGCCCCGTGGCGGACATCCTTGCCGACCTGTGGCAGGGCGGGAGGCAGCGCATTGCCGCGCTGAACACCGAATGCTGACCCTTGGCGGCAAGCCCCTGCAAGTACCCATTTTGCAGGGCGGCATGGGCGTGGGCGTCTCGCTGGGCGGGCTGGCCGGTGCGGTAGCAGCCTGCGGCGGCATGGGGTGCATCTCCACCGCCGATGCAGGTTACCGCGAGCCGGATTTTGCCCGCGACCCGGTGGCAGCCAATCACCGCGCCCTGACCGCAGAAATTCAAAAGGCCAAGGCCATTGCCAAAGGCATGGGTCTGGTGGCCATCAACGCCATGGTAGCCACCCGGGACTATGCCGACGCCATCCGCACCGCTGTGGCGGCGGGGGTGGATGCCGTGGTCTCCGGTGCGGGTCTGCCGCTGGAACTGCCGGGCATCGTGGGCACCAAAGAGGTAGCCATTGCGCCCATCGTATCCAGTGCCCGGGCGGCAAAGCTCATCCTGCGCCGCTGGGCAAAGGGCTTTGACCGCACCGCCGATTTTATGGTCATCGAGGGCTGCAAGGCGGGCGGGCATCTCGGCTTTGCCGAGGAGGACCTGCTGGCCGACCGCTGCCAGACCTTGGACGAAATTCTGCCCGGGGTGCTGGCGGAGGTAAAACCCTACGAGGAGCAATACGGCCACGCCATCCCGGTATTTGTGGCGGGCGGCGTGTACACCGGTGCCGACATGGCACACTTTACAAAGCTTGGCGCTGCGGGCGTGCAGCTTGCCACCCGCTTTATCCCCACCTACGAGTGCGACGCCTCCCAGACCTACAAGGACGTGCTGCTGGCCGCAAAGCCGGAGGATGTGCGCATCATCCACAGCCCGGTGGGAATGCCCGGCCGCGCGCTGAACACCCCGCTGGTGCAGGCGCTGGCCGAGGGCAAGCGCTTCCCGCCCAAGCACTGCGCCCGGTGTCTCAAGACCTGCGACCCCGCCGCTGTGCCCTACTGCATCACCCACGCCCTCATCGAGGCGGTGAAGGGCAACGTGGAGGAAGGGCTCTTTTTCTGCGGCGAAAACGTGGGCAGGCTGGACCGGATGCGCACCGTGCGCGAGCTGATGGACGAACTTGTGACCGAATGGAGGCAGAACTTATGAAGCTTGCCGTACTTTACGCCGGTCAGGGTGCGCAGCACCCCGGCATGGGCAAGGAATTTTACGAAGCATCTCCCGCCTTCCGGGCGGCCTTTGACAGCGCAGCGCTGGATTTTGACCTGCACCGCGTCTGCTTTGAGGACCCGGACGGCGTTTTGAATCAGACCGAATACACCCAGCCCTGCATGGTGGCCTTTGCCTGCGGCGTGACCGCTGTGCTGGCCGAAAAGGGCGTAAAGCCCGCCTATCTGGCGGGGCTTTCGCTGGGCGAATACTCCGCGCTGCAGGCAGCCGGGGTGTTCACCGCAAAGCAGGCCATCGAGTTGACCGCCTTCCGGGGCAAGGCTATGGCCGAGGCTGCAAAGGGCCTCGACTGCGGCATGACCGCCGTGCTGGGGCTGGACAGAGAAAAACTGTCTGCCTGCTGCGAACAGGCGGCTGAGGCAGGCTGTGTGCAGATCTGCAACTACAACTGCCCGGGGCAGCTGGTCATCGGCGGTGAAAAGGCCGCTGTGGAGCAGGCTGCCGCGCTGGCAAAGGAAGCCGGTGCCCGCCGCTGCATCCCGCTGAAGGTCAGCGGCCCCTTCCACACAAAGCTGATGGCTCCCGCAGGGGATGCGCTGGCACAGCGCTTTGCGGGTGAGACCTTCGGCACCATGGAGACGCCGGTGCTGTTCAACTGTCTGGGGCATGAAAAGGCCGAGACCGACAGCATCCCGCAGCTGCTGGTAAAGCAGGTGCAGAGCAGCGTCTACATGGAAGATACCCTGCGCCGTCTGGGCGAGCTGGGTGTGGACCACATTCTGGAAGTCGGCCCCGGCAGCGCCCTGAGCGGTTTTGTGAAAAAGACCCTGCCCGGGGTGGTCTGCACCGCAGTGGAGACCCCGGAACAGCTGGATGCGGTGCTGACCGCATGGAAGGATGCAGAATGAGTGAAGAAAAGCTGACCCGCGCCGCCATTGTTACCGGCGGCAGCCGGGGCATTGGCCGCGCAGTGTGCGTGGCACTGGCAAAGCAGGGCTGCAATGTGGTGGTGAACTACTGCCACGGCGCAGAGCCTGCGGAGCAGACGGCAGCGCTCTGCCGCGCCGAGGGCGTGCAGGCGGTGACCGTGCAGGCGGATGTATCCACCGCCGAGGGCTGCAAGGCGCTGTTCGATGCCGCCGCCGAGGCTTTTGGCCGGGTAGATGTGCTGGTGAACAACGCGGGCATCACCCGGGACAACCTGATTTTGCGCCTGACCGAGCAGGATTTTGAAGCGGTGCTGGACACCAACCTGAAAAGCGCCTTTCTCTGCTGCAAGGAGGCGGCCCGCCGCATGGTGCGCCAGCGCTATGGCCGCATCGTGAACCTTTCCAGCGTGGTGGCGCTGCGGGGCAACGCCGGGCAGACCAACTACGCCGCCAGCAAGGCGGGGCTCATCGGCCTGACCAAGAGCCTTGCCCGGGAGCTGGCCGCGCGGAACGTGACCGTGAACGCGGTAGCGCCCGGCTTTATCGACACCGACATGACTGCCGTGCTGCCGGAAGCTGTGCGCACCGGCATGACGCAGGGCATCCCCGCAGGCCGCGCAGGCCAGCCGGAGGACGTGGCGCAGGCAGTGGCGTTTTTTGCCGCAGAACAAAGCAGCTATCTCACCGGGCAGGTGCTCTGTGTGGACGGCGGCATGGCAATGTAAAGGAGAACCCTTATGGAAAAACGCAGAGTTGTGATCACCGGCCTTGGCACGGTGAACCCGCTGGGCAACAATGTGGCCGACAGCTGGGCAGCAGCCCGTGCCGGTAAATGCGGCATCGGCCCCATCACCCAGTTCGACACCACCGACTTCAAGTGCAAGCTGGCCGGTGAGGTAAAGGATTTTGACCCCGCGACCGTGGTGGACAAAAAGGAAGTCCGCAAGATGGCACGCTTCACCCTGCTGGCACTGGGCGCTGCCGCCGAAGCCATTGCAGACAGCGGCCTTGATACCGAGGCCGAGGGCAAGGACATCGGCGTCATCCTGTCCAGCGGCATCGGCGGTCTGCCCACCATTGAGGAGCAGCACGCCCGCGGCGAGGAAAAGGGCATGGAGAAGGTAAGCCCCTACTTTGTGCCCATGGCCATTGCCAACATGGCAGCGGCACAGGTGGCTATCCGCTTTGGTCTGAAGGGCATGTGCACCTGTCCGGTCACGGCCTGCGCCGGCGGCACCAATGCCGTGGGCGACGCCTTCCACCGCATCCGGGACGGCTACGAGTCGGTGATGGTCTGCGGCGGCGCGGAGAGCTGCATCAGCCCCTTGGGCATCGGCGGCTTTACCAGCATGAAGGCGCTTTCCACCGCCACCGACCCGGACGCTGCCAGTCTGCCCTTTGACGCCCGCCGCGGCGGCTTTGTCATGGGCGAGGGCAGCGGTGTGCTGGTGCTGGAAGAGCTGGAGCACGCAAGGGCACGCGGGGCACACATCTATGCCGAGGTGGTGGGCTACGGTGCCAACTGCGACGCCTACCACTTTACCGCGCCCGCACCCGGCGGCGCAGGTGCCATCGACTGCATGAAGCTGACCTTGGCGGATGCTGGGATTGCACCGGAGCAGGTGGACCACATCAACGCTCACGGCACCGGCACCCACATGAACGATGCCTGCGAGACTGCTGCCATTCACGCAGTGTTCGGCGCACACGCCAAGGAGATGACCGTGGTCAGCACCAAGAGCATGACCGGTCATCTGCTGGGCGGTGCGGGCGGCATTGAAGCTGTGTTCACTGCGCTGGCACTGCGGGATCAGTTTGCACCGCCCACCATCCACTACGCTCAGCCTGACCCGGAGTGTGATCTGGATTATGTGCCCAACACCGGGCGGCAGCAGGCTATGCAGTATGCGCTGAGCAACAGTCTGGGCTTTGGCGGCCACAACGCCTGCATTGCCCTGCGCAGATGGGAGGGCTGACCCATGGCAGAGCCCCGTACCGTGCGTGAAAACGCCAACACCCTGAGCAGTGTGCAGATTGCAGAAATTCTGCCCCACCGCTACCCCTTTGCCCTCGTGGACCGTGTTCTGGACTACGAGCCGGGGCAGTGGGCCATCGGCCGCAAGTGCGTTACCCGCAACGAGGAATTTTTCAACGGCCACTTCCCGGCACAGCCGGTCATGCCCGGCGTGCTGCTGCTGGAAGCACTGGCACAGACCGGCGCTGTGGCGGCACTGAGCCTGCCGGAAAACAAGGGCAAGCTGGCGCTGTTCGGCGGCATCAAGAGTGCCCGCTTCCGCAAACAGGTCGTCCCCGGGGACGTGCTCACCCTCCACTGTGAGCTGGTGCAGCAGCACGGCGCTGTGGGCGTAGGCAAGGCCTCGGCATGGGTGGACGGCAAGTGCGCTGTCACCGCAGAGCTGACCTTTGTGCTGACCGAAGCAGCAGAATAAAATGAATGCAAAAAGAGATAGGCGATCCCTTTCGGGAAAGCCTATCTCTTTTTTGCTGGGGTTATTTGTGCTTATTCCAAGCTGGCTTACTCTGCGGCGGCTGTCCCGGCGTCTGCTTCAGCAGTGGGGGCAGACTCTGCCGTGGCGGTTTCTGTTGGGGCGGTCGCCGCCTGCTCCTTCTCCACCCACTCCCGCACGCGGTCGGGGCGGTTGGTGATGTAGGCATCGGCGCTGGTGCGCAGCAGGCTGCGGACGGAATCTTCCGTATCCACCGTCCACAAAGACACCTTGATGCCCATCTCGTGCAGTTTGTCAATGAAACCGGCGTTTTTGTAGGCGGTGTGGTACTCGCAGCTGACCCACTCCGGCACAAAGTCCAGACTGCGGATGTAGCCGGGCAGATCCCGCTGCGCCATCAGGTTTTTGTAGATCTCGTTCAGGCTCTCGCCGGGAAAGCTTGCCCGCAGCATACTTACCTTATCGCTCATCCAGCGGGTCATCCAGCTGCAATTTTCCTCGTCGGCTGCGCTCTCCGGCAGGGCGGCATCCATGGCTTCCATGTCCTCCATACCGTTGGTCAGTCCCAGATCCTTCCAGATGATGGGCGGCGGCAGCAGCATGCTTTCCAGCTCGCCGTATACCAGCGCACCCACCCGCAGTTCGGGCAGCAGCTGCTTAGCCTGCCGCAGCAGCGCGTGGTTGAAGGAAACAAGGATCACCTGTTCTACCATCTCGGTCTGCTGCAACACTTCCAGCACCCGGGGCACAAAGTCCGGGTCGTTGTCCATGGTGGATTTCAGTTCCAGATGCACGGTGCATTCCGGCATCTGCTTGCACAGCTCCATGGCTTCCTGTAAGGTAGCAATCTTTTCGTCCTGATAGATGGCGTCCTTCCAGCTGCCGAAATCCAGCTCTTTCAGATCGCCCATGGTCATATCGTAGATCTTGCCGGAAATATCCGTGTGCAGATCGATCATATAGTCATGGTGGATCACAAGCCCGGCGTCAATGGTCTGCTGTACGTCCATCTCTACGCCGTCCGCGCCAATCTCCATGGCTTTTTTAAAGGCTGTCAGGGTATTTTCCGGTGCAAGATAGGAAGCACCGCGGTGTGCAATGATCTGTGGTGTCATAAATTTTCTCCGTTATCGGTTCGTCCTCACACGTTTACGCCCCGGCGCTGCCATACCGCAAACAGTGCCGGGGCGCTTGCTCAAGCCAAGTCCTCGCCGTCCGAGGCAATGACCTTTTTGTACCAGTAAAAGCTGTCCTTCCGGCTGCGGGCAAGGGTGCCGTTGCCGTCGTTGTCCTTGTCCACATAGATAAAGCCGTACCGCTTTTTCATCTCGCCGGTGGAGGCGCTTACAAGGTCGATGGGGCCCCATGTGGTGTAGCCCATCAGGGGCAGACCGTCCTCGTTGATGGCCTTTTCCATCTCTTCGATGTGCGCCCGCAGATAGTCGATGCGGTAGCTGTCGTGGATGGAGCCGTCCGGCTCTACGGTATCCACTGCGCCCAGACCGTTTTCCACGATGAACATGGGCTTTTCGTACCGGTCGTAAATGGTGTTCAGGGTCACCCGCAGACCCACCGGGTCGATGGCCCAGCCCCACTCGCTGACTTTCAGGTAGGGGTTCTTCACCGATGCAGACACGGCGTTGCCTTCCGCATTTTCTGCCGCCATCAGCTCCTTATCCACCGTGATGCAACGGCTGGAATAGTAGCTGAAGGATACAAAATCCACCGTGCCCTCCCGCAGCGTGCGGTCATCCTCCGGTTGGGTGCACAGCTGCACCCCGGCACGCTCCATCCGTTTTTTAGCCCACACGGGGTAGGTGCCGCGCACCTGTACGTCGGTAAAGAAGTAGTTGTCCCGGTCGGCCTCCTGCGCCGCCCGCACATCCTCCGGGGCGCAGGTGCGGGGGTAGAACTGCCCTGCCGCCAGCATACAGCCCACCATGGCGTCCGGCATTTTTTCGTGCGCCAGCTTTACCGCCTTTGCGCTGGCCACCAGCTCGTGATGGGCAGCCTGATACTTGACCTGCTCCACATTTTCGCCGGGGTAGAACACCAGCCCTGCGCCGGTAAAGGACAGGTGCAGCAGCATGTTGATCTCATTAAAGGTGAGCCAGTACTTCACCTTGCCTTTGAAGCGGTCGAACAGCACCTCGCAGTAGTGGACGTAGGCGTCCACCATGCGGCGGTCTTTCCAGCCGCCGTATTTTTTGATGAGGGCAATGGGAGTGTCAAAGTGGCAGATGGTGACCAGCGGCTCGATGCCGTGCTTATGGCACTCGTCAAAAATGCTGTCGTAGAAGGCCAGTCCTGCCTCGTTGGGCTGAGCGTCATCGCCGTTGGGCAGGATGCGGGTCCATGCAATGGACAGCCGGAAGCACTTGAAGCCCATCTCTGCAAACAGGGCGATATCCTCTTTATAATGGTGATACAGGTCAATAGCCTCGTGGCTGGGGTAGAAATGTGCGTCATCGCAGCCCAGCATTTCCATATCGCCCGTTGCCACCGGAAAACGGTCCGGGCCGAAGGGGGTCACATCCACCGTAGCCAGACCCTTGCCGTCTGCCTGCCATGCACCCTCGCACTGGTTGGCGGCAGTAGCGCCGCCCCACAAAAAGCCCTTGGGAAATTTGCCCATACTCTTTACCTCCTTGTTTACTTTTGCGCCCCTGCGGAGCGCAGATATACTCATACTACTATGATACCGCAACCGGCGGCGCTTGTCCATGACTGCATTTTGCAAAGGTGGGTGTATTTGGGGATAAAGTACGACTTTTATCGTCAAAACGCCGAAATTTCCTGCTGTTTTTTGCGCACTTTTCACGATAAAAACACAAAACTTGCCTGTTTTTCTTTTATTCTGTTCCTTTTAAACCGCGCGGCAGTATGGTAGAATAATAGGGTAAGAACTGCGCTGCGCTGCTGCGCTGCTGAGAACATGGAAAATGGAGTGTTTGATTATGACAGAGTTCAAACCCATCAAAGAAGGCAAGGTCCGCGAGATCTACGACAATGGCGACAGCCTGATCATGGTTGCCACCGACCGCATTTCTGCGTTTGACGTCATCCTGAAAAACAAGGTCACCAAAAAGGGCACCGTGCTCACCCAGATGAGCAAGTTCTGGTTCGATTACACCCGCGATCTGCTGCCCAACCACATGCTGAGCGTGGATGTGCAGGATATGCCGGAGTTCTTCCGCCAGCCCCAGTTCACCGGCAACAGCATGATGTGCCGCAAGCTGACCATGCTGCCCATCGAGTGCATTGTGCGCGGCTACATTACCGGCAGCGGCTGGGCAAGCTACCAAAAGACCGGCAAGGTGTGCGGCATCCAGCTGCCCGAGGGTCTGAAGGAGTCCGATAAGCTGCCTGAGCCCATCTACACCCCCTCCACCAAGGCAGAGATCGGCGACCACGACGAGAACATCTCCTACGAGCAGAGCATCGACGTGCTGGAGAAGAAGTTCCCCGGCCACGGTCTGGAGTACGCCACTAAGCTGCGGGACTACACCATTGCCCTGTACAAGAAGTGCGCCGAGTATGCACTGTCCCGCGGCATCATCATTGCCGACACCAAGTTCGAGTTTGGTCTGGACGAGGACGGCAACGTGGTGCTGGGCGATGAGATGCTGACCCCGGACTCCTCCCGCTTCTGGCCGCTGGAGGGCTACGAGCCGGGTCACAGCCAGCCCTCCTTCGACAAGCAGTTCGTGCGCGACTGGCTGAAGGCCAACCCCGACAGCAACTACGACCTGCCGCAGGATGTCATTGACAAGACCATTGCCAAGTATCTGGAGGCTTACGAGCTGCTGACCGGCAAAAAGCTGTAAGCGTATCCCGTATCCATAAAAATCAAGGCCGCTTCGGAAAATTTTCCGAAGCGGCCTTTTTTGCACCCCGCCCCTTGACATTGAGCGGGGAGATGAGTAATATATGTATTGTATCAAACAGTTTCACATCAAACAATTTGACCGAAACAGAGGAAAACCATTATGTGTACACAACACCCTATTGAAGAGCACTGCAAGCTGGACCCGCCGTGGGATGGGCCGCAGGTCATTCCCGCCCAGCTGCGCCGGGTGGATAACCTGATCTTCCGCAGGCTGAACCAGTTTTCCCGCGCCAACGGGGTAGAGCAGACCACCCCCATGCACGGGTGGATCATCGAGTATCTTTACCGCCACCGGGACGAGCCGGTGTTCCAGCGGGACATCGAGCGGGAATTTTCCATCACCCGCTCCACGGTGACGAACATTTTGCAGCTGATGGAGCGCAAGGGCTACATCCGGCGGCAGAGCGTGCCGCAGGACGCCCGGCTCAAGCAGCTGGTTTTGACCGAGGAGGGCATCCAACGGCACGAAAAGACCCTGCTTTCCTTCCACCAGACCGACGATTATGTGGCCGGACTGCTGACCGAGGAGGAGAACGCAGAACTGCTGCGGCTGCTGAACAAGCTGCGGGAAGCATTAAAATAACGATGCTTGCCGAGGGGTGTTCTCTTTTGGTGGCAAAAGAGAACCAGAAAACCACCAGCGATTTCGACGCGCTGGAGCCACGAAAAAGGGGCTGCTCGCCCCTTTTAACCCCAAAGGGGTGGGCTCCACCGGAAAAACCTGAAGATTCACGCCTGTTCGGCGTGAAGATCTTTTAACCGTTTTTTTCGGCTCCGCCGATTCAAAGCCCCTCAGTCGCTGCGCGACAGCTCCCCCCCGGGGAGCGAGCGCGCCCGCAAACTTTGTGGTTAAGCCAAAACTTTCCCGCCGCCGCAAAAAAGCTCCCCCTTCGGGGGAGCTGGCATCGCGCAGCGATGACTGAGAGGGTTCGTCCCTTGGGGAAGGGGTACCCCACCTTTTCCGTCAAAGCGCCGAAAAAGGGCTTGTTAAATTAGTAATTATGAACATTTCACGAAACGTCTTGACATTTAAATTGTTATGTATAAAATTGTTTTGTACCAAACAAATAAATTCAACAGGAGGGAACTCAGATGATCAAAAAGCTTGTGTCGCATCTGGGCGAGTATAAAGCCGCCTCGATCAAGACACCGCTCTTTGCTGCGCTGGAAGCCATTATGGATGTGCTGCTGCCCACCATCATGGCCTTTATCATCGACCAGGGCATTGAAAAGGGCGACATGAACGCCATCATCCGCTACGGCCTGCTTACCTTTCTGGTGGCAGCCATTGCGCTGGTGCTGGGCGTGCTGGCAGGCAAGTATGCCGCCGAGGCATCCACCGGCTTTGCCGGAAATCTGCGCGATGCCATGTATGAAAATATCCAGCATTACTCTTTTTCCAACATCGACAAATTCTCCACGGCGGGTCTTGTCACCCGCATGACCACCGACGTGACCAACGTGCAGAACGCCTTCCAGATGATCCTGCGCATGTGTGTGCGCGCCCCGGTGCATCTGGTGTTTGCCATGTTCATGGCTGTGGTCATCGGCGGCCCGCTGTCGCTGGTGTTCGTGGTGGCAGTGGCCTTCCTGGTGGCGGTGCTGGCTGCCATCATGATCCCCACTTTCCGCATCTTTGACCGAGTGTTCAAGAACTATGATAACCTCAACGCCTCGGTGCAGGAGAACGTTTCTGCCATCCGCGTGGTCAAGAGCTTTGTGCGCGAGGGCTTCGAGAACGAAAAATACACCGCCGCCTGCGAGAGCCTGTACAAGCAGTTCGTCAACGCGGAAAGCCGCCTGAGCTTCAATAACCCCGCCATGCTGGTGGCGGTGTACGGCTGCAACATCGCGCTGAGCTGGTTCGGCGCAAAGTATGTGCTGCACGGTGCCATTACCACCGGCCAGCTGAACGCCCTGTTCGGCTATATCATGAACATCCTCATGGCACTGATGATGCTGAGCATGGCCTTTGTCATGATCGCCATGTCCGCCGCTTCTGCCAAGCGTATCGTGGAGGTGCTGGACGAGCACACCGACCTGCCCCCGGCAAAGCAGCCGGTGCAGCAGGTGGCGGACGGCAGCATCCAGTTTGACCACGTTACCTTCAAGTATAAGCACGGCAGCGGTCAGCCGGTGCTGAACGATATCAGCTTTACCATCCGGCCCGGCGAGACGCTGGGCATCATCGGCGGCACCGGCAGTGCAAAGTCCAGTCTGGTGCAGCTGATCCCCCGCCTGTACGATGCCGAGAGCGGCACCGTGCGGGTGGGCGGCGTGGACGTGCGGGATTATAACCTTGACGTGCTGCGCCGCGAGGTCTCCATGGTGCTGCAGAAGAATGTGCTGTTCAGCGGTACTATTCTGGATAACCTGCGCTGGGGCGATGCCAACGCCACCGAGGAAGAGTGCATCCGCATGGCAAAACTGGCCTGCGCGGATGAGTTCATCCAGCGCTTCCCGGATAAGTACAATACATGGATCGAACAGGGTGGCTCCAACGTGTCCGGCGGTCAGAAGCAGCGCCTGACCATTGCCCGCGCCCTGCTGCGCAAGCCCAAGGTACTGATCTTGGACGACTCCACCAGCGCCGTGGATACCGCGACCGATGCCAAGATCCGCAAGGCCTTCCGGGAGGAGATCCCCGGCACGACCAAGATCATCATTGCACAGCGCATCTCCTCGGTGCAGGATGCAGACCGCATTCTGGTGCTGGAGAACGGTCAGATCAACGGTCTGGGCACCCACGCAGAGCTGCTGGCGACCAACGCCATCTATCAGGAGGTCTACAACAGCCAGACGCAGGGCGGCGGCGATTTTGACAAGCAGGGAGGTGCGCAGTAATGGCAGTAAAAGAAGTACATGGCCCCGGCCCGCGGGGCGCACGGGGGCCGCGCCCCAAGGTGGAAAACCCGGGCAAGCTGCTGAAGCGCATCATGGATGAGGTGTTCCGCAACTATCTGCCCCACTGCATCCTTGTGCTTGTCTGCATCGTGGTCAGTGCGCTGGCCAATGTGCAGGCCAGCCTGTTCTTGCAGACTTTGATGGACGATTACATCGTCCCCATGACCCGCCAGCAGAACCCCAGCTTTGCACCGCTGGCCGGTGCATTGGTGCGGATGTGCTGCATCTACCTTGTGGGTATTCTGGCCGCATGGGCCAACGCCCGCATCATGGTCAACGTAACGCAGGGCACGCTGCGCAATCTGCGCACCAAGCTGTTCACCCACATGGAAAGCCTGCCCATCCGGTATTTTGACGCCCATCCTCACGGCGATATCATGTCCGTGTACACCAACGATGTGGATACCCTGCGCCAGATGCTCAGCCAGAGCATCCCGCAGCTGGTGTCCAGCGTCATCACCATCGTATCGGTGTTTTTCAGCATGTGCATGCTCAGCTGGCAGCTGACCATCGTTACCATGCTCATGGTGGCGCTGATGCTGTTCTGCTCCAAGCAGATCGCAAAAAGCTCCTCCAAGTACTTCATCCAGCAGCAGCGGGATCTGGGCAAGGTGAACGGCTACATCGAGGAGATGATGGAGGGCCAGAAGGTGGTCAAGGTGTTCACCCATGAGCAGCAGACCCTTGCCGGCTTCCGTGAGTTGAACGACCAGCTGAAGGAAAGCGCCAAGCAGGCCAACAGCTTCTCCAACATCATGATGCCGGTCAATGCCCAGCTGGGCAACATCAGCTACGCCATCTGTGCACTGGTAGGCGCAGCCATGGCCGTGGGCGGCGTTGGCGGCATGACCCTTGGAACCGTGGTGGCTTTCCTCAGCCTGAACAAGGGCTTCAATATGCCCATCAGTCAGGTGTCCATGCAGGCCAACAGCGTCATTATGGCACTGGCTGGTGCCGAGCGCATCTTCAAGATGATGGATGAGCCCAGCGAGACCGACGAGGGCTATGTGACGCTGGTAAATGCCAAGTACGACCGCAACGACCAGCTGGTGGAGACGAACGAGCGCACCGGCCTGTGGGCGTGGAAGCACCCCCACCACGACGGCACTACCACCTACCACAAGCTGGCGGGCGATATCACCTTTACGGACGTAGACTTTGGCTATGTGCCGGAAAAGACGGTGCTGCATGACATCAACCTGTATGGCCGTCCGGGACAGAAGATCGCCTTTGTCGGCTCTACCGGTGCGGGCAAGACTACCATTACCAACCTGATCAACCGCTTCTACGATATTCAGGACGGCAAGATCCGCTATGACGGCATCAACATCCATAAGATCAAAAAAGCCGACCTGCGCCGCTCGCTGGGCATCGTGCTGCAGGACACCCACCTGTTCACCGGCACGGTGATGGAGAACATCCGCTACGGCCGGCTGGAGGCCAGCGATGAGGAGTGCATCGCCGCCGCCCGCCTTGCCAACGCCGATGGCTTTATCAAGCGCCTGCCGGAGGGCTACAACACCATGCTGACCGGCGATGGTGCCAACCTCTCGCAGGGACAGCGCCAGCTGCTTGCCATTGCCCGTGCAGCCGTGGCAGACCCGCCGGTGCTGATTCTGGACGAGGCGACCTCTTCCATTGATACCCGCACCGAGGCGCTGGTGCAGCGCGGCATGGACGGCCTGATGTACGGCCGCACCAGCTTTGTCATTGCGCACCGCCTGTCCACCGTCCGCAATGCAGACTGCATCGTGGTGCTGGAGCAGGGCCGCATCATCGAGCGCGGCAGCCACGACGAGCTGATCGCCAAAAAGGGCAAGTATTACCAGCTTTATACCGGTAATCTGGCCGAGAACTAAGCAATTTCCAACCTTCTCACAAAGCCGCCGCACAGCCATGCCGCCGTGTGGCGGCTCTTTTTATATTATAAAAAAGAAAAACCACGGTGCGTGGTGCGCATCGTGGTTAAACAGGCCTATGAACAGGAACGGGGAACGGCGTTGAAACCGTTCCCCATCGATTGGCATTTGGTGGGTGTGCCCCTTCCCACATTTCTTTTGGCCCGATGGGCGTGTAGCAGCACATTCTCTACTTCAAATGCAACCTTATCCTATGATTATTATAGCATTTTTATTCTTTGATGTAAAGAATGGGGTTCCGCTCCATGAGTTTTTTCAGATTTTTATCGCGAATCCGATAAAATGTCATAACGGAATTTTTAAAATCCGGGTTATCTGTATCCAAGACTAAACGGATAACGACATTCAGATTTGTATCAGGAAGCTTCTTTACAGCAAATATCGTGCCTGCGTTCTTTAAGTCTTGAAGCAGGATGTCTGGAGAAAGTATAGAGTCACGCCCGTACTGTTCAAACAAATTATAATCTTCTGGATGGCGTTCCTTGATATGAGCGATTCTCTCATCTGTTATAATGACTTCCGTGGTTTGTAGATGCCCAAATGTTGAAATAAGTGGAGTAGGGTCTAAATTACCGAGAACCGTCAGAATTATTATCTCCACGCTCCTGTCATTGTCGATAAAATAAAGTATAACACGATTTTATATGGCTGTAAAGGCAGACGCTTGTTTCCCATTGTGTCTGCGATTTCCCGCTGTGACCTCTCCCGTGAAAATCGTCCGCTCCCCGGTATACAAATGCCCCGGGCTGTGCTAGAATGGAGCAAACGAGTAGAAAAGGCTGGTGAGTGTATGCATCCTTTGACGGAATATCCCCGCCCCGCCATGCGCCGGGACAGCTACGAGAACCTGAACGGCCCGTGGCAGTACGCCATCACCGCCTCGGCACAGCGCCCGGCGGGCTGGGACGGTGAGATCTTAGTGCCCTACGCGCCGGAGTGCCGCGCCTCCGGGGTGGGGCGCACATTGCAGCCCGGGCAGTGGCTGCACTACCACCGGTACTTTGCGCCGCCCGCCGGGACGGGCGGCAGGGTGCTGCTGCATTTCGGTGCAGTGGACTACGCCTGTGCCGTGCAGGTGAACGGCCATCTGGTGGGCGGTCACCGGGGCGGCTACTGGCCCTTTACGCTGGATATCACCGCGCAGCTCAACGGCACAGGCCGCAACAGCCTGTGGGTGGCGGTGCAGGATCCCACCGGCCACGGCACACAGGCGCGGGGCAAGCAGACTTTGCAGCCCGGTGGGATGTTCTACCCCGCGCAGAGCGGCATCTGGCAGACGGTCTGGCTGGAGCGGGTGCCGGAAAATTACATCCAGTCTCTCACCGTTACGCCGGACTACGATGCCCGCACCGTGACCGTGAAAGCCCATACCTCTGCACCCGGCGGCGCGGCGAACCTGTGGGCGGTGGTGCGCGCCGGGGGCGTGACCATTGCCGAGGACTGGGGCGGTGATGAGGCCGACCAGGACGGTGAGGTGACGCTGCATATTGCGGACGAGTATTTCTTCCCATGGAGCCCGGACACGCCCTTTTTGTACGATTTGACCGTGGGCACTACGCAGGGAGAGGAAGAGCAGTTCGACACCGTGCACAGCTACTTTGCCCTGCGCAAGTGGAGCTGCACACCGGACGCAAGGGGCGTGCTGCGCTTCTGCCTGAACGACAAGCCTATCCTGCTCAACGGCCTGCTGGATCAGGGCTACTGGCCGGAGGGACTGTACACCCCGCCCTCGGATGCGGCGGTGGAACGGGAGCTGAGCGAGGTAAAGGCGCTGGGCTACAACCTGCTGCGCAAGCACGCAAAGATAGAGCCGCAGCGCTGGTACTACCACTGCGACAGGCTGGGGCTTGTAGTCTGGCAGGATATGGTCAACGGCGGCAGTAAGTATAACCTGTGGTTCGTCACCTACCTGACCAATGTTTTGCAGCCGCTTATGCGCCGCCTGCCGGACAAGGCGGCGCTGTGGGGACTGCTGAGCCGGGGCAGCGAAAGCAGCCGCACCGAATACCGCCGGGAGCTGGAAGATACGGTGAAGGTGCTGCGCTGTCACCCCTGCGTGGGCTGCTGGGTGCCCTTCAATGAGGGCTGGGGACAGTACGATGCCGCTGGGGCAGTGCAAGCCATCCGCGCACTGGACGACACCCGTCTTGTGGACGAAGCCAGCGGCTGGTACGATCAGGGCGGCGGGGATGTATACTCCCTGCACAACTACTTCTACCCCCTGCGGGTGCGCCCGCAGACCCGCACCGTGGCCCTGAGCGAATACGGCGGTATTGCATGGCCCATGCCCGGGCACGAGCCGCCCCGCAGGACCTACGGCTACGGCACGGCCAAAAGCCGGGAGGAGCTGACCGCCCGCTACAAAAAATTGCAGCTGGGCACGGTGCTGCCGCAGCTGCAAAAGGGGCTTTCGGCGCTGGTGTACACCCAGCTGACCGACGTGGAGGACGAGGTGAACGGCCTGTTCACCTACGATCGCACCGCCATCAAGCCGGACGCCAACGCCGTCCGTTCGGTGAACGCCGCCCTTGCCGCAGAGTTTGCAAAAGTAATAAAATAACAACAACGCCCGGGTTTTCCACCTTCCGCAGAAAGGATGTGGAAAACCCGGGCGTTGTTGTTTTTACAAAGCCATTAGCTGTTGGCGCTGTTGGTGCTGGTGGCGTTCACGATCTTGGCGGCGGGCAGCTTGCTCATGGCAGAGCTGCTCAGGCTGCTCGCCATCTGAGCACCGTAGGCGGAAAGGGCGTCGTCCAGCTCCTCGCCCTTCAGGTCGCTCAGAATCTGGCTGCGCAGAGCATCCAGCGTGGAGACGCCCAGCGGGTCCAGACGGACGGCCAGCATCAGGGCATAGCCGGAGTACTGGATGGCAGCTGCCTGCCCGTAGGCAAGGCCGCGCAGGGTATCGGCGGCACCCTCCTGCGTAAAGGCGTCGGTCAAGTCGCTTTCACTCAGCAGGTCGGTCTGCAGGGTGCTGGTGGAGGGAACCTCGGCGTCCAGCACGGCGCAGATATCGGTCAGTGCGCTGCTTGCGATGCTGTTGAAGGCGGTCAGTTGGCTGGAAGTGTCCTCCGGGGCGGCGGCGTTGTAGCTGTCCGCAGCCTTCTGGGCAAGGGAGAGCATCTCGGCCTTCTGGTCATCGCTGGCAAAAGCGAAGGTGCTGGTGTTGTACAGGGGCACGGTGATAAAACCGATCTCGTACATGGTGCTGTCCAGATGCTCGGTCAGCTCGCCGTCCTCCACAGGGGTCTCGCCGTCCTTGCCGTAGACAAGATCCAGCAGCAGGGTGTGCTTGTATTGCAGCTGCTGGAACAGCTTCAAAGTCTCCAGCCCGATGCCGTTGGCGGTGTAGGTGTCGCCGTAGTTATCCATCAGCTGCTGGGCGTAGCTGTCGGCGGCAGACTTCTGTTCCTCAGTCAGCTCGCCGCCCAGTTCAGTAAAGCGGGCGTCTACGGCGGCAAGGGTCTGCAGGGTCTCAAGGGTCTTTTGCGCCACATAGTCCTTTACCACGGCGGTCTCGCCGGTGTCGGCATCGGTGGTGATGGTGGCCTTGAGGAAGGACTTTACCTTGCTGGTGTCCTGCTCAGAGTCTGCCAGCTGCGCAGCCTGCTGGTAGGCATCGTACTGCGCCAGCAGATACAGGCCGCTGGTCACCTCAAAATCGCCGATCTTGCCTACGGTGTCCGGGGTGGAGAGTGCACAGCCCACAAGGCTGACGGTCAGTGCAAGTGCGCATACCAGCGCAAGCAGTTTCTTTTTCATGCGTTTTGCTCCTTGTTTGTTTTTATAAAACCTGCTCAGTCACGCTTGCGCGTGCCAGCTCCCCCTGTTTGGGGAGCTTTTTCGCGTTCGGTGCCGGTCAGGATATCTGCCATTGCTTTCAGGATGTTTTGCAGCAGTTCCAGCGGCTTTTCGTCCGGCTGTAATACCACCGAGAGATAGGGCTTTGTGCCCGCCCCGGCGGTGACACGGCCATTGAAAGCCTGTAACAGGCCGCGGATCATGGCAAGGTCCAGCGTTTCCAGATTCAGCACGAGCGTATCCTTCTTCTGGGTCACCTCGTACACGCCCACGGCAGCGGCCTGCACGCGGACAAGGGAGACGTTGACCAGATCGCTCACCGAGGGCGGCGGGTCGCCGTAGCGGTCGATAAGTTCGTCCAGCACATCGGCGGCGTCCTCCGGGGTCTGGATGGCGGCAATACGCTTGTAGGCTTCGATACGTCCCGCGCCGTCCGGGATATACTTTTCCGGGATGAAGGCGTCCACCCGCAGGTCTACAAGACAATCGCTCTTGTCCCGCTGGACAGGCTCGCCCCGTGCCCGGGAGATGGCCTGTCCCAGCATTTTAACGTAGAGGTCGTAGCCCACGGCTTCCATGTGGCCGTGCTGGCTGTGCCCCAGCAGACTGCCCGCGCCGCGGATCTGCAGATCCCGCATGGCGATGCGGAAGCCGGAGCCGAAGGCGGTGAACTCCCGGATGGCAGAAAGCCGCTTCTGGGCGATATCGGTCAGGGTCTTGTCCCGGCGGAAGGTGAAGTAGGCGTAGGCCTTGCGGCCGGAGCGCCCCACCCGCCCGCGGATCTGGTACAGCTGCGCCAGACCCATGCGGTCTGCATCCTCAATGATGAGGGTGTTGCAGTTGCGCACATCAATGCCGGTCTCGATAAGGGTGGTGCAGACCAGAATGTCGATCTCGCCGTTCAGCAGGTGCTGCCACACGGGGTTCAGCTCCTCCTCGGTCATCTTGCCGTGGGCGATGCCCACCCGCGCACCCGGCACCATCTGGCTGACATGGGCGGCGCAGGCTTCAATGTTGTCTACCCGGTTGTGCAGGTAGTACACCTGCCCGCCCCGGGCAAGCTCCTTCTTCATGGCTTCGGCCAGAATAACATCGTTGTATTCCAGCACAAAGGTTTCCACCGGCTGGCGCTCGATGGGCGGCTGCTCGATGGTGGAAAGATCCCGGATGCCGCTCATTGCCATGTTCAATGTGCGGGGAATGGGGGTGGCCGACAGGGTGAGCATATCCACCCCGATGAAGTTTTCCTTCAGCTTTTCCTTGTGCTTCACGCCAAAGCGCTGTTCCTCGTCGATGATGACAAGACCGAGGTCGTGGAACTTTACGTCCTTGGACAGCAGCCGGTGGGTGCCCACCACGATATCCACGCTGCCGGCCTGTAAGCCGCGCAACGTCTCCTTCTGCTGTTTTGCGGTGCGGAAGCGGGACAGCATCCCGATCTTCACCGGGAAGGCCTCCATGCGGGAGAGCAGGGTGTTGTAGTGCTGCCACGCCAGCAGGGTGGTGGGTGCCAGCAGGGCGCATTGCTTGCCGCCCATGATGCACTTGAAGGCGGCGCGCAGCGCCACTTCGGTCTTGCCCACGCCCACATCGCCGCAGAGCAGACGATCCATGGGGTAGCCCTTTTCCATGTCCTGCTTGATCTCGGCGGTGGCGTGCAGCTGGTCGTCGGTTTCGTCGTAGTCAAAGCGGGTCTCAAAGTCCCGCTGCCAGTCGCCGTCCGGCGGGAAGGCGTAGCCCGTGGCCTGACGGCGGCGGGCGTAAAGCTCGATCAGCTCCTGCGCCATCTCCTCGGTGGCCTTTTTCACCTTGGCGCGGGTGCGCTGCCACTCGGTGCCGCCCAGCTTTGCCAGCTTTACCTTTTCCTCATCGCCGGGGGCGGTGTAGCGGCTGAGCAGATCCAGCTGGGTCACCGGCACATACAGCACGTCCGAGCCGGAATACTGCACCTTGAGGTAGTCCTTGGTAGCGCCCTGCACCTCTAACCGCTGGATCCCGGCGTACATCCCGATGCCGTGGCTCTGGTGCACCACATAGTCTCCGGGCTTGATGTCTGAAAGGCTGGACAGGGCGTTTTTGTTCTTCTTGCGCTTTTTTGCTTCGGCGGCGGCTTCCTCGTCCAGCCCGTGGCGGCGGCTGGAAAGCACCGCCGCATGGGCAAAGGGGAAGGTGCACCCGGCGGTCAGGTGCCCGGGCAGCACCTGCAAAATCCCCTTGGCAGGGCGCACATCCCGGCTCATGCTCACGGAATAGCCCTTGTCGGCAAGGTCGCGGGTCAGGGCAGCTGCGCCCTTGGGGGTACCGGCAAACAGGGTGACGGCATAGCCTTGGGCGATGAGCGGGTCTAAGTCCTCCCGCAGGGAGGCAAGGTCGCCGTTCCAGTTAGGGGCGGCAAAGGCCTCGGCGTTGATGAGGTCTTTCAGTTTGAACTCGTTCATCCCGCGCAGAAAATTCTCGCACAGCAGGGTGCTGTGGTTCTGGGCGGCAATGACAAGATCGTCCATGGTCTGGTACAGCACATCCAGCCCGGGGCAGAGTACGCCCTCTTCCAGCAGTCCGGTCAGCTCCTCGCTGCGGCGGAACTCAGTGGCCTTTTGGGCATCCCGGATGCCGCCAACTTCATCCAGAATGAACAGCGGCGCGTCCAGATGGTCCAGCAGCGTGGCGGGGGCGGGGTAACGGATGCCGTAATATTTATCCATAGCCTCCGGCATCAGGCCGGAATCCAGCTGGGAAAGATCGGCTTCGGTGGCCTTTTCCAGCGCAGTGCGGCGCTTGCCGCGCGCCTTTTTGATGGCATCGCGCAGCGCTTCGGCAGTCTCGGCGGTGCTGCCGAACAGCACCTCGCGGGCAGGGGAGAGGTATATTTTTTCCAGTGCGCCGTCCCGCCGCTGGGTCAGCAGGTCAAAGGAGGACATGGAGTCGATCTCGTCGTCCCAGTACTCCACGCGGGCAGGCTGACGCATATCCGGCGCGTAGATATCCACAATATCGCCGCGCACGCTGAACTGCCCTGGGCCATCCACCTGACTGCGCCGCACATACCCGGCGGCGAACAGACGCGCCACCAGTGCTTCGCGGTTATACACCATGCCGGGCTTTAAGGTGAGGGTATTCTGAATGAACTCAGCCCGGGGCACGGTGTACTGCAAAAGCGCTTCGGCGGGCACGCAGACGGCCTGCAGCCGCCCGCCCGCCAGTGCGCCCAGCACCGAAAGGCGGCGGTACTCGTACTCGCGGCCTGCGCCCTCCACCGGGCGCAGCATAAAGTCGCGCGGGGGGAACACCGCAGCAGTAAGCCCCAGCGCCTTGAGGTCGTCCGCAAAGTGGGTGGCCTCGGCCTCGCCGGGGGTCACGATGCACAGCACCCGGTCAAGGTCTTTTTGCAGGGCGGCATACAGCAGCGCCCTGCCTGCGGGCGGCAAGCCGAACAGCGCCGCCGGCCCTGCCGAGCCAAAGCTTGCGGCGACCTTCTGATATTCCGGGGTGGCCTTGAGTAAGGCTTCGTACATGGAAAAACCTCCTTTCTCAAAACCCTCTCAGTCATCGCTGACGCGATGCCAGCTCCCCCGAAAGGGGGAGCTTTTGACAAAGAGATTTTGTTTATCGTTTAAGGGAAAGTTTATGGGGTGATGCGGAAAAGCTCCCCCCTCGGGGGAGCTGTCGCCGTCAGGCGACTGAGAGGGTTCATTCCGCTTACCCGTTATACTTGCTCTGCGCCAGACCCAGCTTACCGTCCATGATAAGCTTTGCGGCGGCTTCAAGGTCAGCGTAACGGTCGGCGATGGCCTTGGCGTCCTCCGGCGGGAACTTGCCCAGCACCCATGCGGCAAGGTCGTAGTCCGGGTGGGGTTTTGCGCCGATGCCGATGCGGATGCGGGGGAAATTCTCCCCGCCCAGCCGGGCAATGATGCTCTTCAGGCCGTTGTGCCCGCCCGCAGAGCCGGAGGGGCGGATGCGCAGCTTGCCGGGTGCCTGCGTAATGTCATCGCACAGCACCAGCACATGGTCGGCGGGGATCTTGAAAAAGCCCGCCATGGGGGCGATGGAATCGCCGGAGAGATTCATGTAGGTCAGGGGCTTCAGCAGCACTACCTTGTGGCCGTCCACCTGGCCCTGTCCCCACAGGCCTTGGAACTTAGTCTTGGACACAGAGATATGCCACTTGTCGGCCAGCGCGTCCAGCGCGGCAAAACCGGCGTTGTGGCGGGTGCCATCGTACTTTGCTTCGGGATTGCCCAGCCCTGCAATGAGCCAGATATCGTTTTCATTCATGATGTGATAATACCTTTTTCTGATAATAGTGTGATACAACATCTAAGTATAACATACGCGCGCGCAAAAAGATATACATTATAAGCGAAAAATGGGCAAAAAAATGCCCCCATGCCGCAGGGCACAGGGGCAGGGAAGCATTATATTACAGGTTCAGCGTGATGGCAGAGGCCTTCCAGCGGCCATCCTCCTTCACCATGGTGATGGTGCCGGACACCTGCGCGGCGGCGGTGCTGTCCGTGGCGGTCAGCAGGGCGGCGGAAAAATCGTAGCAGTTTTCTGCCCCGGCGCGCTTTTTCAGGGTGAGGTCGCTGGGCACCAGCTTGCCGCCGGACTGCCCGGCCAGCGCGGTGATGCGGGTGGGCAGGCGGTTTGCCATGACTTTGTTCAGGCAGTCGGCTGTCATGGCATCGCCCAGCTGCGCCTGAAGAAAGGCGTACAGACCATCGGTGTCCACAGCAGCAAGCCCCGGTTCACTGCCGGCGGGCGCGGCGGCATCCACGGCCTGCTCTACGGCAGAGGAGCAGGAGAGCAGCTGCTGCACCACGAACTCGGCCTGCTTTTTGGCGGGGTCGCTGCGCAGACGGGTCAGGGCAAACACGGCGGCAACAGCCGCGAAGAAAAGGACAAGGCTCAGCGCCTGCTTGCGAAAGTTTTCAGACTTCATAGGCAGCTCCCTTCCGACAGAGCGTTACTTGCTCTGCTCGTTTTCCAGCTTCTGCTTTTTGGCGATGTAGGCTTCCATCTTGGGCGCTGCCCAGCCGTCCAGATTGGTCTGGCGCTCCCGGGCAATGCCCAGTGCCTGTGCGGGCACATCCTTGGTGATGGTGCTGCCGGCGGCGGTGTAAGCACCGTTGCCCACCTTGACCGGGGCCACAAGGTTGGTGTTGCAGCCGATGAAGCAGTAGTCGCCGATCTGGGTACGGAACTTATCCTTGCCGTCGTAGTTGCAGGTGACGGTGCCGCAGCCAAAGTTGCAGTACTTGCCCACATCGCTGTCGCCGATGTAGGTCAGGTGGCTCACGGTGTTGCCGCGGGCAAAGTTGGAGTTCTTGGTCTCCACATAGGCACCCAGATGCACGCCGTAATCGGTGACAGTGTTCACCCGCACATGGGTGAAGGGGCCGATGTTGTTGTGGGGGCCGATATGGCTGCCGTAGATCTGGCTGGCGTTCACGGTGGTGCCTTCGTCCACGGTGCTGTCCTCGATCAGGGTGTTGGGGCCGATGACGCAGCCTGCGCCGATGACCGTCTTGCCCCGCAGGATGGTGCCTGCAAGAATGACAGCACCCGGGGCAATGACCACTTCCGGGGCGATCTGCACGGTGCGGCTGTCAATGACCACGCCGTTTGCAATGTGCTGCACAAGGATGTCCTCGCGGGCAGCCTCGGCGGCGTCCAGCTGTGCCAGAGCAGCGGCACGGGCCTGCTCAGAAATAGGATTCTGCATGAAAAAAATCTCCCTTCCCACCAAAGCGCGCGGCGGAAGAGAGACAGAAAAGGCGACCGGAAAAAATGTTGCCTGTCCGCCCCAGCACCCCGCTACGGAAAGCTTTGTTCCGACAAAATAGAATTTGAAAAGTTACAGGGATAGAAAGTTGTATCCAACAGGACGAGAAATCGCGTGTACAAACAAAAAACCTCTCGAACTTTCTCCCATTCTATACTACCTTAAAACTTGGCAAATTTCAAGGGATTTGCATAAAAAATAACAGACAAATTCGGGATTTTGCATGGTGGAAAGGAATGGATTTTCTGGTATAATAGTTTAGCATTCATAAAACAATGTTCATCGTACGTTCAAGACAAGGCAAACGATGAGACCGCGGCTGCCATGCCGCCGGTCACGAATGGGAGGTAAACAACGCATGAGCAAAAAGTATCTGTACTACTTCAGCGAAGGCAATGAAGCTTTCGGCGGTGACAAGGTCACCATGAAGAACACGCTGGGCGGCAAGGGTGCCGGTCTGGCCGAGATGACCGCAGCCGGTATGCCGGTGCCGCAGGGCTTCACCATCACCACCGACGCCTGCACCCAGTACTACGCAGACGGCCGTCAGATCAATGACGAAATTACTGCTGACATCTTTGAGCACCTCAAGGGCTTGGAGAAGATCACCGGCAAGAAGTTCGGCGACAACACCAACCCCCTGCTGGTCTCCGTCCGTTCCGGCGCACGTCAGTCCATGCCCGGTATGATGGACACCATCCTGAACTTGGGCCTGAATGACGAGGCTGTTGAGGGTCTGGCTAAAAAGACCGGCAACACCCGCTTTGCATACGACTGCTACCGCCGCTTTGTGCAGATGTTCGCCGACGTCGTTATGATGGTCCCGAAGAGCCTGTTCGAGGTCGAGATCGACAAGATGAAGGAAGCCAAGGGCGTCAAGAATGACGTGGACCTGACTGCTGACGACCTGAAGGAACTGGTCGGCACCTTCAAGAAGATCTACGAGGAGAACGAAGGCCGTCCCTTCCCGCAGGATCCCCGCGATCAGCTGATCGAGGCTGTCAAGGCTGTGTTCCGCAGCTGGGATAACCCCCGTGCAAACGTCTACCGTAAGATGAACGAGATCCCCTACGAGTGGGGCACCGCTGTCAACGTGCAGCAGATGGCCTTTGGTAACTCCGGCGACCGTTCCGGCACCGGCGTTGCTTTCACCCGTGACCCCGCCACCGGCGCTAAGAAGCTGATGGGCGAGTACCTGATCAATGCACAGGGCGAGGACGTTGTTGCCGGCGTGCGCACTCCTTCTCCCATCAGCCACCTGAAGGATCAGATGCCTGAGGTGTACGATCAGTTTGTCGAGATCGCTACCCGTCTGGAGAACTACTTCCGCGATATGCAGGATATGGAGTTCACCATTGAGGACGGCCACCTGTATATGCTGCAGACCCGTAACGGCAAGCGTACTGCACAGGCTGCTCTGCAGATCGCCTGCGATCTGGTGGACGAGGGCATGATCACCGAGCAGGAGGCTGTCCTGCGCGTGGAGCCCAAGCAGCTGGATACCCTGCTGCATCCCCAGTTCGACGCTGCTGCCCTGAAGGCTGCAGAGGTCGTCGGCAAGGGTCTGGCAGCTTCTCCCGGTTCTGCCTGTGGCCAGATCGTCTTTACTGCTGAAGAGGCAGAGGAGATGGTCAAGTCCGGCAAGATGAAGAAGGTCGTTCTGGTGCGTCTGGAGACCAGCCCCGAGGATATCGTGGGTATGCAGGTCTCTCAGGGCATCCTGACCGTTCGCGGCGGCATGACCAGCCACGCAGCCGTTGTTGCCCGTGGTATGGGCACCTGCTGTGTCTCCGGCTGCGGCAACGACAACGAGGTCAAGATCGATGAGGAGGCCAAGACCTTCGAGATCAACGGCCACAAGTTCGTTGAGGGCGACTGGATCTCCATTGATGGCTCCACCGGCAACATCTACGGCGAGCAGGTCGCTACCGTGGCAGCTACCGGCAACAAGAACTTCAACCGCTTCATGGGCTGGGCAGACGCAGCTCGTCAGCTGCTGGTCATGACCAACGCTGATAACCCGCGTGACGCACAGCAGGCAGTGGATCTGGGTGCTGAGGGCATCGGCCTGTGCCGTACCGAGCACATGTTCTTCGCTGAGGACCGCATCAAGGCTGTCCGCGAGATGATCTGCGCACGCACCGTGGAAGAGCGCGAGGCTGCTCTGGCCAAGGTTGAGCCGTTCCAGCAGGGCGACTTCGAGGCCATGTATCGCATCATGGGTGAGCGCCCGATGACCATCCGTTATCTGGACCCGCCCCTGCACGAGTTCCTGCCCACCAAGGACGAGGACATCAAGGAACTGGCTGCCGACATGGGCATGACCTACGAAGACCTGAAGAATGTGGTTGCTTCTCTGCACGAGTTCAACCCCATGATGGGTCACCGTGGTTGCCGTCTGGCTGTTACCTACCCCGAGATCGCTGCTATGCAGACCCGCGCTGTGATCAAGGCTGCTCTGAACGTCTCTGCTGAGACCGGCCATGTGATCACCCCGCACATCATGATCCCGCTGGTCGGCGAGGTCAAGGAGCTGAAGTTCGTCAAGGACGTTGTCGTCAAGGTTGCTGACGAGCTGATCGCTGCTGCTGGCGTTGATATGAAGTATCAGGTCGGTACCATGATCGAGATCCCCCGTGCAGCCCTGACTGCCGGCGAGATCGCTAAGGAAGCTGAGTTCTTCAGCTTCGGCACCAATGACCTGACCCAGATGACCTTCGGCTTCAGCCGTGATGACGCTGCCAAGTTCCTGGGCGCATACTACGAGAACAAGATCTACGAGAGCGATCCGTTCCAGCATCTGGATCAGATCGGTGTCGGCAAGCTGGTCAAGATGGCTGCTCACGACGGCCGTGAGACCCGCCCCGATCTGGGTCTGGGCATCTGCGGCGAGCACGGCGGCGACCCCACGAGCGTGGAGTTCTGCCACAACGTCGGTCTGGACTACGTCAGCTGCTCTCCCTTCCGTGTGCCTATCGCACGTCTGGCTGCTGCTCAGGCTGCGATCAAGAACCCCCGCAAGTGATTGCGTGAGCGCTTGAAAAAGCACAAGTAAAGCATCAACTCCCCCTGATTTCCGCAACAGGAGATCAGGGGGAGTTTTTTCTTATGTAAGGTGTGAAGCAGGTTGAAAACAATGCAGACTGTAAGATACTGGAAGATGGAAAATGATAAGTGATAGAAAGAATAGGGTAAGCAACAAATTTTATTCATGGATTTTCATGATAGCCGGATTGAGATTTCCTCCGATTTATGATATTCCTGTATTTGGATTTTGCACCTAAAATACATACAGAAAGTTGGGGCGCGAAACTATGTCAAAGAAAGAAGCAAATTTTGACTTATACCTACATGATTTGTTGGTTGAAACTGGCATTCAGGCAGACACACAAGGCAGTAATATTGTTCCTATCAATGATGCACTGAAAACAGCGTCAAAGCACCAGACAGGCAAGGCAGGATTTCCAGAATATACGGCGGTTGTGGGTGATTTTGTCCTTGTCATGGAAGATAAGGCAGACCGTGCGAACCTCTGCTTAAAAGAAGCGGACGGCACTATTTCTATGACTGTGCAGGCAACAACAGATTACCCTACACCACCCCGAAATGAGACTACAATCCGCAGACCCGCCGCCGTGAAAAGATCGGCATGGAAGAACGCACCGTAGAAGCAGCCTCCATGTTCGATGTGAATAAGGCTATCATGCGGTGCTTGGTGAAGAACCTCGCTATGTTTGGGCTGGGCCTGTACGTTTATGCCGGAGAGGGTTTGCCGGAAGATGCTGCACCGCAGCCGGAGGCAGAACCGCAACAGCAGCCGAAGCCGAAATCCACCAGCCAAAAGCAAGAAAAGCCACCAGTGCCGTGCATCTGTGCTCGGTGCAATCAACCTATCAAGAGGGTCAAACTGAAGGATGGCTCCATCATGCAGGCCGCAGAGTTTGCAGCTACCCATGAGGGAATGTGCGCAGACTGCTACAAAGCCACCAGATTGAACGTAGCATAAGGCAAATGCTTGTAAATTTCACATCTGTATGCTACTATAATAACAGGAGAAAAGAAGGTGATGGGATGGCGCAAAAGGATACATCTGAAAAAATTCTGGAATCCTATAACGATGTCTTTTCGGACATTGTGAATGTGCTTCTGTTCAACGGCAAACAGGTTCTGTCTGCAGATGAACTGGAAGATCAGGCTCCACGCTCCTACTACAAGGCAGATGGCAAGATTCGTGAAATTGAGCGAGATGTTGCCAAACGCTGGAAGAACGGAAATATTCGCGTGGCCTGTATCGGTTTTGAAAACCAGACCGCTTCTGATCCCAATATGCCGCTCCGTGTCATGGGCTATGATGGCGCAGAATATCGGACGCAACTGCTCAACGACAGCGAAAATCTTTATCCTGTTGTGACGCTGGTGCTCTACTTCGGCCATGATAAACCGTGGAATGGCCCACTGTCCCTGAAGGAACGGCTGAATATTCCCAAAGAGTTTGAGCCGTATATCAACGACTATAAGATCAATCTGTTCCAGATTGCCTATTTGACCCATGAGCAAGTGGAGCTTTTCCGGAGTGATTTTAAGGTCGTTGCAGACTACTTTGTACAGAAGCGGGAAAACGGCGACTATATTCCGAGTTCACAGGATTTGACTCATGTGCAGGAAACGCTTCAACTGCTGAGTATTATGACGAATGATAATCGGTTTGAGGAAGCGTACAATACAAATACCGATGGCCAGAAAGGAGGCCCACGCAATATGTGTGATGTGCTTGATAAAGTGGAAAGCAGAGGCATTGAAAAAGGCATTGCAAAAGGCGTTGTGAAAGGTAAGGCTGAGGGTGAAATTGAAGGCAAAAATCAAATGGCTCTCCTTGTCAAGAAACTCCTCGATCAAGGCCGTATTGATGATGTCAAGCGGGCTTCTGAAGATGAAGTGTACCGCGATCAGTTGATAAAAGAATTTGGCATTCGATAAGACCGGAGGCCCACACAATATGTGCGATGTGCTTGATAAAGTGGAAAACCGTGGCATTGCGAAAGGCATTGCAAAAGGCAAGGCTGAAGGCAAAATCGAAGGCGAAGATACGCTGGCTTTACTGATGAAGAAATTGTTCGATCAGAACCGTATCGAAGATGCAAAGCAGGCTTCTGAAGATAAGGATTATCGCACTCGGCTGATGAAAGAATTCGGCATCAGCTAAGAAAAAAATTATATGTACAACTGGGGGAGCGTCTTCGGATGCTCTCCCTTTACTTTTGCAGGGCAGTCCGTGTGGATTGTCCTGCTTCTTTATATAAGGAGAAGACAGATTATGACCTTTCATGCAATGACCGAACACTACGAAGAAATTACGGTTTGCGGAAAGCCTGCGCTGTTCACCAGCATCCGCATCAAGAGAGATACTGTCCCGGATGGTCTGTACACCTACGATGTCCGGCACGACAATGAGTGCCGGGGCATCCCGTGTGAGATCGCACCCTTTGTGATGGTCAACCACTGGGGCACCATCATCCTTGCGGAACCGCTGGACGATGGGCGGCGATATATTGACGAGGAAACGGACTGGAATTATGCTCCGTTTGGAGGAACAGAGAAAAATCAAAAGCCATGTGTCACAGTGGAAGAATTTATAAAGACCTATGTGAAGCAGAAATGACAGAAAACTTGTGCCGGAAAAGTATTAAAAATGCCGTAGAGGTAAAAGAGTATCAAATTCTCTATCATTTGAGAGAGGTGCGTCAGCAAATCGGCAACGCTAAAATGACGTTCGGCATTTTTGATACAGAAAGAAAAGAGTTATGAGCATCTATGGCTATTGCCGCATCTCTACGGCAAAGCAGAGCATTGACCGCCAGATCCGCAACATCAAGGCAGAATACCCGACTGCCCATATCGTGCAGGAAGCTTACACCGGTACATCCATTTTTCGCCCGGAGTGGCTGAAGCTCTATCGGATTTTGAAATCTGGTGATATAGTGGTATTCGATTCAGTATTCCGGATGTCCAGAAATGCAGAAGAAGGTTTTTCTTTGTACGAAGACCTCTACCACAAGGGTATCCGACTGGTGTTCTTGAGAGAGCACCACATCGACACCGAAACCTACAAAAAAGCCCTGTCCGGCAGCATCGCCATGACAGGGACAAATGTGGATTTCATCTTGAAGGGCATCAATGAATATCTGATGGCGTTGGCCAAGGAGCAGATCAAGCTGGCCTTTGATCAATCCGAAAAAGAAGTTGCCGACTTGCACCAGCGCACCCGTGAGGGGCTTGTGACAGCGAAGCTGAACGGAAAACAGATCGGCCGGAAAAAGGGTACTGGATTTGAAACGAAAAAATCCAGAGAAGCCAAGCAGATCATCCGCACCCACTGCAAGACCTTTGGCGGCACACTTGACGATGCCGAGTGCATGAAACTCACAGGTCTTGCCCGGAATACCTATTATAAATATAAGCGTCAGATTCGGGAGGACGCTGAAATGAAGGATTGACTTCTATGTAGAAGAAGTGCTGCAAAAGCGGACAGAAGGAACACGGTACATTCAAAATGAGAATGCCGTGTTCCTTTTTTGTGGCTTGTGTAGGATGGACAACCATACCGTCCAGCCAAATCTGTATAATGAGGGCAGAAAAGTGACGGAATCATAAGACAGAAGGAGAAGAGCGTATGAAAAAATTTTTGATGGTACTGTTGAGCATTGCATTTGTGCTGAATCTTACAATTGTGATTGGGCTGATTGGCGGATATGGTTCGCCACGCCGGGCGCTTTACACAATCACAGACGAGCTGATGAACAGTGCATATCGCTTCAAAAAAGGTTGGCAATTTAAGAATAGTCTACCTTGACTTTTTAGAAGATGGACAGGCTGCTTGTCCATCTTTTTTTGTATACTGGAGTTGTGCAAAAGAGACAAAAATTTTTTTGTAATTCTGTAAAACGACAAAAATCACACAAAGAATTGCGACTGCTGTTGCACTGTGTTACAATGAGCAGAGAAGGAGAATGAACTGTGCGTAATAGTAGATTGGACCGTATACTCTATATCCAACAGGTGCTGGTACAGGGCGGTGTGCTGAACAAACAGCAGACGGCTGACCGCTTCGGTGTCAGTGAGAAAACCATCCAGCGCGACCTTGACACCCTGCGCAATCATTTTGCAGACAGCGAGCCGCGCCGGGAGATCTTATACAACTCCGCAAAGGGCGGCTATCTGCTGGATGACACGCTTTCACGCTTCCTCACCAGCAGCGAGATTCTGGCAGTGTGCAAGATCCTGCTGGAGAGCCGCTCCATGGTCAAGGAGGAGATGTTCCCCATTCTGGACAAGTTGGTGCAGGTGTGCACCCCGCTGGACCGGTTGAATCAGGTGAAGAGCCTCATCAGCAATGAGCGTTTCCATTACGTTGAGCCGCAGCACGGCCGGAAGTTCATCGAGAGCCTGTGGGAGATCGGTACGGCAGTAGAAAATCACAATGTTATGGAAATTACCTACTGCCGCACCCATGACGGCGAGACCCGTGTGCGCACTATTGAGCCGGTTGGCATCCTGTTCAGTGAGTATTATTTTTATCTGGCAGCGTTCATCGAGGGCATCGACAAGGATAAGCACTTCAAGAACCCACAGGATAACTCACCTACCATTTACCGAATTGACCGTATCCAGAGCTATAAGACGCTTGACCGACATTTCACACAGCGGTATGTCAACCGCTTTCAGGAAGGTGAGATGCGGAAGCGCATCCAGTTTATGTACGGTGGTGAATTGCAGACCATCCGCTTCGAGTATACTGGGCCTAGTCTGGAATCGGTGCTTGACCGACTGCCCACTGCAAAGGTTTTGCAGGTAACGGAAAAGGGCTGGGTCGTGGAAGCGGAGGTGTTTGGCACGGGTATCCAGATGTGGATACGTAGTCAGGGGGACTATGTAAAGGTACTTTAAGAATGGAAAAGAGTGAGAATATGAAATTGGATCGCCTTTCTGTGGCACAGATGCTTCAGGAACACCCAATAAAAAACGAGCAGGAAGGATACCGGCAGCGATACCTTTGGGTATTGGACTATGTGGTTCGTAAGTATTCTACAGAAGATGATTGGGCCAATGCAGCTTTAACGCTGTATCGTTCGGTATTGCTGGATGGAAAAGAACCTGAACATACCGAAAGAGGACTGCCGAAGAACCTGAAGGTGGCGACTGCAACTAAATTCCGTGCGTTCAAGTTTTTTTCTTACCGGTATTGCCTGCTGGCAGATTGCATTTTTATAGCAGCATTTTCGGACAGGGAAAAGGGCAAAAAGATCTTTGCGGAGCTGGAAGCGTTGTACCAGAAGCGATATCGGAAAAAGCTGCGAGAAGTTTTTGAATTTTTGTATGGAGCAGAAAATTCGTTGAAAGGTATCAGTCAACTTGAATACTTCCGAGACTGCTGGACGAAAAACAGGGCATTTCAGCAGCAGGTTCCGATAAAAGTTTTGATCACCGCAACGATGAGTGCCGGAAAATCTACTCTTCTGAATGCGCTTGCAGGCAAAAAAGTAAACAAAACGCAGAACGAAGCCTGCACTGCAAAGATCCATTCTATTTTTAATAAACCGTATGAGGATGGATTCAGCTATGAATGGGATGGCGCCTTGAATCTGAATGCCGGTCTGGAAGACCTGATGAATGACAGCGTGGACAACCAGGCGGAATATATTTCTGTTGGTACGTTTTTCCGTTCATGTTTTCCAGAAACACGCCGGGTTTGGCTGATTGATACGCCGGGTGTGAATTCTGCGGATAACGTAGAACATAAAATAATCACGGAAAAATTGATTCGGGAAACAGACCCTGACATGGTGATTTGTGTGCTGAATGGACAGGCAATCGGAACGGACGATGAAAGAAAGCATCTACTCTTCCTTAAGGAGCAGTGCAGATGCCGGATCCTGTTTGTAATCAACAAAGTAGATTCCTACCGTAAAAATGAAGACTCGATCCGGCAAACACTGGAAACTACCCGGAAGGAATTGGAAAAGGTCGGGTTCCAATCTCCCTGTGTGGTGCCGGTATCTGCATATGCGGCTTTTCTGGCCAAGCAGGCCTATTGGGGAGAGCCGATGGAGGAAGAAGAAGCGGACGACATGGAACGTCTGGCACATAAGCTGAAACGTGATGCATTCCGGTTGGATGTCCTTTATCCGAAAGAGAGCGCAGGGTCTGACTTGCCTGCTGATTGCAGTGAGGCAGAGCAGCTGATGCTGCATTCCGGCATTTTGAATTTGGAAAATATGATTTATCATATAAAGGAGCAGTAAAATGAGAAAAATCTATCTTGAGTACAATCCTTACAAGGTCGAAACAAAAATTCTTGTGGATGACGTGACACCCAAGCGCAACAGCCGTCTACAGGTAAAGGATCGCCGTTTGCAGGAGTGGATTGAGGATATGCCGGAGATCCTGAAGGAGGAGTGCCGCGATACGGAGTATCAGCTTACATTTCATGGTACGAACCCGGACTATGAAGATGTGGAGGCAATGGCAATTGATGCAGAAAAAATCGGCCTTCACATTTCGTTGGAGCACTTACCGGCAAGGGAAGTGGCAGATAAGGAGGCCAGCATTGACAGGATCTTTCAGGAGATTCAGAACGGTCCCTTTAAAGAACTGAAAACGCCGGATATCAAGCGCGCATTCACACTGGCCAAAAGCAGCGACTTTGAGGTGAGCGTGGTAGCGACCATGAGCTCCGGCAAATCTACATTGATCAATGCGCTGCTGGGGCAGAAACTAATGCCGGCTAAGAATGAGGCGTGTACAGCTAAAATCACGGAGATCCATGATAATGACCAGCCTTGCTTCTCGGCAGAGGCTTTCGATAAAGCTGGTAAACTGCTCGGACGTTATGAGAACCTTACGCTGGGCGTAATGAACGAACTGAACAAGAAGGAAAGTAAGGCGTTCAGAGTGCGCGCGAAGGGAAATATCCCCTTTGTACCGGCTGATGATGTATCGCTGGTATTGATCGATACGCCGGGTCCCAACAATGCCTGCGACCCCTCCCACCGGATCGCAACCAGAAGAATGCTTTCGGAATCTTCCAAGGCATTGGTACTGTATGTCATGAATGCAACGCAGCTTGGCGTGGATGATGATAACATCCTGCTGAGCGAAGTGGCTGAGAGTATGAAAACGGGCGGTAAACAGTCGCGCGATCGATTTATTTTTGTGGTGAACAAGCTGGATGAATTCAAAAAGGGAGAGGACAGTGTTCCTTCTGCACTGAAAAAAGCACAAACCATCTTGAAGAACCACGGTATCGAGAACCCCAATATTTATCCGGTATCGGCATTAACGGCACTGGAAATTCGCACATTGCTGGCAGACCCTGATGCGGACGAGGATGATGTCGAAGATGCTATGAGTAGAGTGAAAAAATTCAATAAGCAGGAAGAAAAGCACTTTGAAACGATGGCACCGCTTACACCCTCCGTCCGCAATCAGATCGAGCAGAAATTGGCTGCGGCAAAAGAAGCCAAGGACGCTAAGGGCGAAGCGCTGATCCATTGCGGAATCCCCTCGGTGGAAGCTGCGATCCGTATGTATGTGCAGAAATACGCCAAGACGGCAAAGATCAAGAACATTGTGGATACCTTTACCGCAAATCTGGAAAGTGCCCATGCCATGGAAAAGGTCAAGCAGGAGATCGTGGAGCAGAGCGACCGGGCGGAAGAGTACAAACAGCAGATCGAGCAGATCAAGCAGAAGCTGGAAGATGGTGAGACTGCGAAAGCGTTCAAGCAGAAGGTGCAGGCAATCAACTACGATCAGGAGATCCAGCGCGAAGCAAACCGTACAGTTGAGGAGGCACAGAAACGAATTACAACGGAACTGACAGAGGGCGAAGAAAAACTCAGCCCGGAACAGGCAGAACAACTTTGCACAGAGTTTGCTCAGTTCGCTGAGAACCTGCAGGAGGATATGCAGGTAAAACTGGAAAACCTGATCGAGAACCATGTGAAGAAAAATGCCGGAAAGCTGCTGGAAGAATACCGCAAAAGGCTCTCGGATCTGGCAGAAGATCTGGAAGTGGGCAGTGTAAACATTGCGCCGATCAGCCTGATGTCCGGTGCAATCAATTCCAATGTGTCGGAGTTGATCACGCAGCTGTCTCAGACAGAACAGGTCAAAGTGGACGAAGAGTGGGTGGAAAATACCAGCAAGCGGTGGTATAAGCCGTGGACCTGGCTCCAGAAAAAAGGCCACTGGAGGGATGTGATGGAAGACCGGACTTTCATTGATAAAAACCAGTTGGCACAGCAGTTCTTTGCGCCCATTGAGGAAAACCTGTTCATGAACCGTGAAAATGCGATTCGGTTTGCCCAGCAGCAGACCCGGGAAGTAAAACGACAGTTCTCACTGAAATTTGATGAGTTGGATCGTCTTTTGCGGGCAAAGATGGACGAACTGAATGAATGCGTTGACGATAAGAAAAATGCTGAAAAGCGCTTGAAGGAATCGCAGGAAAAGCAGGCATGGCTGGAGGATGTCCAGAACCAGCTGAATGCGATTCTGGATATCTGAGGAGGTGGAAAAATGCTTTCTCCGAAATTTAAAGAGGCGGTAAAAAGCCGTAATGTTCTCCGTACAAGGATCATGATCAAAGACGCTTTTGTGACAGACCCGAGCTGTGCACTGGTGGACGAGATGCTCCAGTATGCGAAAGATAATGGACTTAAACTCATGGAACCTTATGATGGCGGTGCTATGAAAAGATTTTCCGGTGAATGGAATCGTGCTGCACTGAACGATGAACTTGCAAAACTGATGAATAATTTCTCAGAAAATCGAATCCGAAATTTGCGTTCGATGACAAAAACAGTACTTGGCGCACAGGGAAACAAAAACGGTAAGACGATAATCAAGTGGAAGGCCTCTAACGATTCAATTGGCGAAGCACTTGCCACTATGAGAACTGAAGGCGACAATATCAAAGAGGTACTTGAGCACACCGAAGCAGCAGGAAGGAAATGGACTAAGAAAGATGTGGATGACATGGAAAAGGCGGCTAACCGTATTTTGAATGCAGTCAGACAGTATAAAGACAATCTGCCGACAAAAAGGTGAGAGCTATGAAATTTACGAAAGAGTTTACAGATGCTGTTGAGCAGAAAAACCGGCTGCGGGTCCGCATTATGCTCAAGGATGCGTTTCTGCTGGACAAAACCGGCGATACGTTTGACAAGATGGAGCAGTATGCCGCAGAGCGCGTGCCGGAACTGTATGAAGCACATGATGAAGAGACCTTGCTAAACCAGCCGGAGCAGTGGACAGCTAATTATTTCAATGAACAGATGACAAAGCTCGTCGGCAATTTTTCACGAGAACGGGTGGCGCTGCTGAAAAAGATGGCAGCGGCGCTGTTTGGAGAAAAAGCGGAAACTGCTGCACCGACAGAACGGACGGAAACGTCCGCACCGGAGCGGGGCAAGCTGTCCGGCGGTATTTGGGTGGCAGCTGGTGTGGTACTTGTGGTGATTATGCTCCTTGTGGCCGCGTTTTTCCTGAAGAACGGAGGTTGTGCAAATGGATGAAGGAAACCAGAATACTGTGGCCTTGCAGAATGTCGGCGAAAAAAGCATTACGATGCAAAAGCTGAACCATGACTATCAGACGGCCTTATGTGCAGTGGATGACATGATCCTGAAAAATTATGTCACAGACCTGTCGCAGATGGAGATCGTGCCGCTGGATAAGGAAGCGCTCAAAAATAATATCCGGGATAATGTGGACTTTTTTAAGATCACCGAAATGGTCTACGAAAAAGAGGAAGAAGCTGTCCACAAGTTTGCCAGCGTGTTCAATACGCTAGCGCTGACCGAAAGCGCTGTGTATGTGATCATCAACAGCGACGGTGTAAAAACGGATTTTTACATGGGCATCCGTGCATCGGACGAAGAACGAACGACCAGTTCTTTGAAGAATCTGGTGGAAAAAACACTCAAGGGGCAGTTCCCCGGGGTGAAAACACGGGATTATGACACCTTGGATGAAGTGCAGGAAGTTCTGGGACGGATCAAGACAAATAGCATTGCGGCAGTCACCTGTGTGGCCAATAATAAACTCCAGCAGGAGCATACGAATGCTAACTTTGTACAGGGACTGGAAAAACTGGTGCTCTCCATGCAGGGCGAAAAATATACAGGGATCATCATGGCCAATGGCACTACGCAGGCGCAGCTCCGCGAACTGCGCCGCGGGTACGAGACCGTATACAGCCAGCTTTCCTCCTTTGCAAGTACGCAGGTGAATTATACCCAGAACCGGGCGCAAAGCTATACGCTTTCCAACACCAGCGGAACCAGCCATACGGAAGGAAAATCAAAATCCACCTCGGAAAGCGAAAGTACCTCGTCCGGCACATCTCACAGCGTTTCGCAGGAGAATGCAGCGGCTAAAGCAGTTAAGGGCGTAGCAGCAGCGGCTACACTCGTCGGAGCCGCGCTGGCACCATTTACAGGCGGAGCCAGTATGGCGGTAGGCGGTATTGTTTCCGGTGCAGTCGGAATGGCGGGCTCGTTTATCTCTCGCAGCGAAAGCAATGGCACATCGCAGTCGGAAACCAATTCCAAGACCTACAGCTCCAGCAAAAACTGGTCGGATAGCAGCAACCAAAGCACAACGGAAGCAAACGGCACCACGAACAGCAGCGGCGAGGGCATGACGGTTACCATGCATAACAAAACTGTGGAAGATATGCTGGAACGCATTAACAAGCAGCTGAAACGCATGGATGAATTTGAAAGCCTGGGTATGTTTGAGTGCGCAGCGTACTTTACCTCAGAGGATCAGTATGCGGCAGAAATGGCGGCAGCTACCTATAAAGCATTGATGCGCGGCGAAAACTCTGGCGTAGAGGTGGCTGCGATTAACCTGTGGGGACAGGGACAGCAACAGACAGAACAGGTAGGGCAATATGTTGCCAACTTTATCCACCCAGTATTTTGGTATAACGGCCCGGCTGGCCGCTTGCAGGTGACCCCCTGCTCACTGGTCAGCGGCAACGAACTGGCGATCCACATGGGGCTGCCTCGGCGGTCGGTGTGCGGACTTCCGGTGGTAGAGCACGCAGATTTTGGCAAGGAAGTGGTCTCCTATAACCAGAAGGAAGAAGGCGCAGACCTTCTGCTAGGCAAGATTTTCAATATGGGCAGTGTCTGCAAAAATACAGTACGGCTCAACCGCAATAGTCTGGCGATGCACACCTTTGTAACCGGCTCTACAGGTTCCGGCAAGAGCAATACCGTGTATGAAATACTCAGCCAGCTGGATGCCGGCGGCGTAAATTTTATGGTCGTGGAACCGGCCAAGGGCGAGTACAAGAATGTGTTTGGTAACCGTTCGGATGTTCATGTGTATGGCACAAACCCGAAGATCACAGAACTGCTGCGGATCAATCCGTTCCGCTTCCCGGAGGGCATCCATGTACTGGAGCACATCGACCGTCTGACCGAGATCTTCAATGTCTGCTGGCCGATGTATGCGGCAATGCCCGCGGTTCTCAAGGACGCCATGCTGCAGGCCTATGAAGTATGCGGATGGGATTTGCAGACCTCAGAGAATGAATACAGTGAAGAACTGTTCCCGACCTTTCAAGACTTGCTGACGGAATTGGTGGATGTGATCAATCGTTCTGCCTACGATCAGGAAGTCAAGAGCAACTATCGTGGTTCATTGGAGACCCGTGTTCGGTCACTGGCAAATGGACTGAACGGGCAGATCTTCTCGGCAAATGAAATTCTGGAGAAGATCCTGTTTGATGAAAATGTTATTATAGATTTGAGCCGGGTCGGTTCGGCAGAATCTAAAGCGCTGATCATGGGCATCCTTATTATGCGGCTGAATGAATATCGGATGACTTCCTGCACGGAAATGAACGCTCCGCTGCGTCATGTTACGGTGCTGGAAGAAGCACACAACATTCTGCGCCGGACTTCTACAGAGCAATCAGAAGAGGGCTCTAATGTAGCGGGAAAATCGGTGGAGATGATTGCAAACTCTATTGCAGAAATGCGCACTTACGGCGAGGGCTTCATTATTGCAGACCAGTCTCCGAGTGCGGTTGATATTTCAGCGATCCGCAACACCAATACGAAGATCATCATGCGTCTGCCGGACGAGCAGGATCGTCAGCTGGCCGGTAAGGCTGCTGCGTTGAAGGAAAATCAGCTGGATGAAATTGCGCGTTTGCCCAAAGGTGTGGCGGTTGTATATCAAAATGATTGGGTTGAGCCGGTGTTGTGCAAGATTGGAAAGTTCGATGGTGAAGAAAAGCCGTATGTGCACAAACGGACATTGGATAATATCAAGACTGCATCGGGTGAAAAGCTCTTGCTGCAAAATCTTTTGAAAAAAGAAGAAGGAGAATCGTTGGAGCTAAATATACAGCAGCTGAGGCAAATTTTGCTGCGGTTGCCAGTTCCAACAAAAACAAAAATCGCAGCGTTAAAAGCACTGCAGAAGAATGGCCGGTGTACGCAAAAGGATATTCAAGCTGTAGTGTATGATTTGGTCTGCACATCTGTAGTGGAAAAAGAGTTGGACAACGTAGAATCCATTGAAGAATGGCGTGATGTGATCGTCTATTCTGGAAATGTGGAATTGTCGGATTTGAGCCGCAATGTGCAGAACCAGATAGGAGAATTGATCTTACGCGAGCAGATAGAACGTTTTGGCCGTCCTGAAACATACCTGACGCAGTGGCAGGATTTCTGCAAAAGGAAGGTGCTGTAATGAGCAATTATTTCAAGGAAGTTGCAGAGGCAAACGAAACCTCTGAGACGGAAAAGAAGAAGACCAGTACTGCATTTGAAAATGATAAAAAAGCAGATGCGAAGGAAGTAAAACGCATTCATACAATCAATGAGCAGTACGAAGGAAAAACCTACCCCGGAACGAATGTGGAATACAAGCGTGTCCGTATTCAGTATCACGGTGAAAAAATTGAGGGGGTATTTCCTCAATTTGAAGGAAAAGACAGAGAGGTGCTACCAAGAAAACTATACGAGGCATCTGACGATCAACAATTTTCGTATTGCACAAGAGCATTGGCGAAAAAAATTGAACAAGACCCATCACTTGCTAAGCAATTTACGCCTCGTCAGCTGGAACAAATCAAGAACGGCGAACCTAGGATATCCGGTTTGACATGGCACCATACAGAGCATCCTGGACAGATGCAGTTGATAGACTCAGATGTACATAGTAAATGCCGCCATACCGGTGGCCGGAGCGTCTGGGGCGGCGGCTCAGAGTGCAGATAAGGAGCGTGTGATAAATGGAAAATGCATGGAAATATAAGATTGATTTAAAAGACCCGCAGGCATTTGCAAAGGTGGAAACGCTGCGAGAAATTCGTATTCCCAAAGAATTAAGGCAGTTTATTGAAGAGCATAATGCAGCAACACCGTCGAACTATCATTTTATGGTGGGCTCGACAGAACGTGTGTTTGGTGCCGTGCTCTCATATGATGAGTCGGAAACAGAAGCGGATCGTGTGTATCCGGCATTGGATGCAATCAAAAATAAGAAACTGATTCCATTTGCAATCGATCCGTTTGGCAATTATATTTGTTACGCGCTGGATAAGAATGAGGTTGTTTTCTGGGATCATGAGACAGAGGATGTAACCTCTACAGGAAAAAATCTGAAGCAATTCATCGAGAACCTGTACTAAAAAGTTAAAAAGAGAGTCTCTTAAAAGTCTACTGCACTTTTAGGACATTACAAACGGTTCAAATTGCACATACAATACAAGTATCACTTCACAAAACGGAGGGGACTTGTATTATGGTGGACTACGCCGACATCGGAAAACGCATCCGTGCCTGCCGCCTTGCAAAGGGCATGACGCAGGAACAGCTGGCCAATGAGGTCGGCGTGGTGGTCACGCACATCAGCCATATCGAAACAGGAAACTCCGTGCCCAGCCTGAAAACGCTGATCGACATCATCAACGCACTGAACTGCTCCGCGGATGAGCTGCTGTGCATCGAGATCAAAAAAGCAAAGCCGGTGTTCGACAGCTGGATGACCGAACAGCTTGCGGATTGCTCTGCCGATGAGGCAAAGATCATCAAAGAAACGGTGGTCAACCTGAAAAAATCGCTCCGGAAGGTGTACGGAAAGTCCTCTAAATACAGATATGACTAAAACTTCAAAAACTGAATGCCAGTTGGTAGGCATTAAGTGTTTGAAAAAGCACCCATAAAGTAAACGAACCGCCTCGGTTTCCGTTACAGGAAGCCGGGGCGGTTTTTCTATGTAAGGCTATATAGAAAAATCCCAATGAAAGTTTGCCGGATGGACAATATTGGTGTCCAATCAACGCTTTATAATAAAAGCATCAAAATGATTCAATCGAATCATTCCGAACGGAAAAGGCTACGCATCCATTGAGATGGGAGGAAAAAAACCATGAAAGAGCGATTTGAAATCTATGATGGTAGTGCAGAAGCTAAAAAAGCCAAAGGAAAATCCAAAAATCTGAGCGGCTTTCATCCGCTGTTTACCGCAGCTGCGCGCAGAAGCATTGCGCTGGATTCCTTAAAGATCTGGCTGCTGCTGGGGTTCGTTGTGGGCGTGGTGACAGGTGTTGCAACCGGTGCCGGAGCGGTATCCGTCCTTTTGGGGCTTCTGATCGCCGCAGTGATCTACTTCGGCTTCCGGGATGATATCTACAAAAAAGTATACGGCCCGGAGCATGACAGAGGTCAGCTTCCTTTGCCGGAAGGAATGAGCTGGGAAGAAGCTGTAGACCGCATCCGCCGCGGATTTGCCAACCCGGACGTTGAACAGGTTACGGATACTGCGGATGCCGTGACCTTTTACAGCAAAAAGCGTGGTACCTATCAGCTGAAAAACACAGCCGATGGTCTGAAAATGACCATCCTGACCAAACCGTCCAAAAGCAGTAAGAAAGAATATCTGTATGCAGTTTTCAGCAGCGTTCTGCTGTCGCAGGTGATCGCCATCCTGTACCCTGAAAAAATTTCTGCGGAGCAGGTGGAAGAAGAAAAGGCAGCAGTCCGGAAGCTGTTCGGCGCACACAAGATGCCTCTGGTCATTGAACTGGCGATTACAGCAGCATTTGTTGCATTCGCGGCGTATGTGCTCTATACCACGCTCTATTCGGATAGTGCCCGCTCCAAAGGTATCTCGGACAGCTATCTGAATGTGTTCCCGTCGGAAGCTACCGTGGGAGAAGTGCTGGATGACTTCTTTGCGGACGGCAAATGGGACAACTACGAGCAGAACGGCGTGACCTATGTCAGCTATACTGGCATCGGGCAGAATACGCAGACCGGTGAGAAGATCGTGATTGGCATTTATTTCAAGCTGAACAGCGATAAAACCTTTGGCATCGACCGGATGACATGGAACGGCGATACCATGAATACCTTGGAACAGCTTGGCGTGATCTCAGCTCTGAACGACAGCTACCGGGAATCTCACGGCCTTGCCAGCAGCAATGCGCTGGACAGTGCATTCGATGAACTGGAAAATGCACTGGATGATGCTCTTGCGGATTCATCTTCCAGCGTCAGCATGGCAGAACCTGAGAGCGAAACGGTGAGTGTTGCAGAAAGTACGGTATACGATGAACCGGAGGAGTATACACAAAATCAGACAGAGTCTGATAGCACTGGATATGAGATCCACCAAAACAGTCTGGCTGAAGATATCTATATCTCTATCGGTGATTATACAAGTGGAAATATGACAGAAGAACAAAAAGCAGAGTTCCGGAGCTACGGAGAGAATGCTTTTTATTCGGCATGGCAAGACGCAATGTATAGCGATGTATATCGGTGCTGGGGAAGATATGGCTATCTGGTTGCATGGGAACAGTTTGGCGATTATCTGGACTTTTACGAGGGCATTTTTGGAAGTGAACGCTTGAAGGATTATGATAGTATCTATAATAATGCGCCGACTGGAATGGAAACAGATGATGAGGCCGGATATTATGTAGATGAAGTTCTTGCTCTTGCAGAGAAGAATAATGCGGACATGATCTTCAACTAAGTAACGAGCAAGTGCATTAAAAATCAATAAGATTAAATCCCGCTGGATTCCTATTGCGGAGTCCAACGGGATTCTTTTTGCCCCAAACGAAAGATAAGGCTCACTGACATTGGCTCATATACTGGATCAGGTCTTGTTTGTAAACCTTCCAGAGTTTTCCCATCTTGAAGGCGGGAATTTCGCCGCTGTTCAGAAGACGAAGCAGTAGATTTCTGCCAACATGCGTAATTTCCATGACCTGCCGGAAGCTCAGAACATCGGGATAGTTGTCTAGCATTGAAAATCAACTCCATTCTTGTGATTATGGTGAATTTTCGTTCTGTTTTGCACGGATCATTTTTTGTTCGCTCAAAGCCCTTGTACCCTTGTGCATAAGGGCGCACATGGAAATCTGCCGCATTGACGATCGTTCAGGATGCGACAAGGGATGACCACGTCGTTGATCTCTAATTTTTCCAAAGCCTTTGCGATTTTCTTTTTATGATGTATCTTATCGGTCAGTTCCGGCTCATCCTGCGCTTCGATGTACGCAGCGACAAGTTCCTTGGTATCGTCATCAAGGTTGCTCGTTTGTACGGCTTTCAGGGCAGTTGGGACGTTATACCACGAATGCTTGCCAAAATAATCGACGGCATACCGATATAGAAAGAGCGGAATATCATCGCTGATTTTGTCAAAATAATGAAACAGCGCATGATTTTCAAACTGGAACTTTGAAGATTTCGATTCCAACTTATCGTGTTCAAATTCTTTCAGACTGGGGCGCTTTAATTGAATTTCATATCGAACCAGATTTTTTGAGCGTTCCAGATCATCTGGAGAAATCGGATAGTTCTCTTTTTTACAATTCAAGAGCTGCTGATGCTTGTCATAGAGTGCAAAACCGTACCACGTTTTTTCAAATTTACAGCTTCGGATCTCATTGTGCTGGTTATAGTGTAGTGCGCGACCTTTTCTGTACGGGTCAACGCTTCCTGCATAGCGAATAATTTTTACCATCAGCGAGGGATCGCATTTCACATAGAAGTCTTGTGTAATATCCAACCGATGCATTTTCCATTTAACAGAATCCTCAATTTCAAGGAGTCCAAGCTGCTCCAATTCATCCAGAAATGCCTGCTCTTGCATGACCAAACCTTCTGGTGATAAGTCTGTTAAACTTAAACGAGATGGATCACCTGCGATCCGAGCGAGGTTCACACCAGATAACGTTATGTATCGCTTCTTAAAATCTGGATAATCTGCCAATGTGATGGTCAAACCGCCATCTTTTCTTTTATAAGAGTAGCCTTTTTTCGAGGAGCCATGATACGGAATCCGATAGTATTTTCCAGCGGATACCATTTTTTGAATTGCTATAAATACAGTGCGCTTCGCTTCGCAATCGGTATACGTTCCATTCACTTCAAACGTATGAATGGAAGGTGCTAAAAGTGGGAGCTTCTTTGCCATTGCCATAAAAACACCTCATTTTGTGATTTATCAGGATGTTATGAATCAAATAGAAATTGATCAGGAGGAACAACTACTATAAAAACGCATAGCATTCTATCTGGTGATTTATGACACTGTTATCCATAGATCGAAATCTAATAGGATGATAATAAACTGCTTTTTGGGATTTCTTATAGGGCGATTTGATCAAAGGTAGTGTATTTTCGATCTCTGCCCTTCAATTTCATTGTGACAAATGGAAAAATCATTACAGACTGCAATAAATCCAGTTTCGACATTTGGGATGGTTTTCGTCCGATCAGACAGGTCTGGTTTTCTTTATCAAGAGCCAGCGGGCATTTTGTGTCTTGTTTTGTGAGTGGAAAGAAGGTACAATAATAGCAAATGACTCACATCTGCGAGGTGATACCATGCTGAACATCTACTTTGGAGATATGCCGGAGGCTGTCTACAATACTTCGGTCTATTTCAATTACACTTATGAGGATGAATGGCTGACTTCTGACTTTGCCAAAGAGGTCATCAAGAAAATTGATAAGTCCGATGTCAAAGGCCCTCATGCGGTGGAAAGTCCGGTTCTGGGTGTCATCTCGCCGGAAAAACTGTCCGGCGGCACGAAAACACTTTTGTTGATGGCAAACGACCCGGAAAAGGTATTCAATGCCTCAACTTGCGGTGACAACTGTGCACCCTTCATTCTGAAGCTGGCGAAAAAGAAGGACTTGACCATCAACCTGCGGCACCTCATGGACTTTGGTAAGAAAAAATTCCCGGTGGATGTGAAAGTCCTGAACACCGGTGATGTGGTGCACAGCATGGAAGAACTGATGCCGATTGCATTTCAGTTTGTGTGAGGCGATAGGATGAAGGGAAAACATAAAATCGAAGTCCGAAGCGGACGGGTCGTTTTCACGATCGAACTGGAACGGAACATTACGATTCTGCGAGGGGACAGCGCCACCGGAAAAACAACGCTGGTAGAGATGCTGCAAGCATACGAGACCTACGGCAGACAGAGCGGCGTGACGGTGAGTTGTGATAAACCGTGCCGGGTGCTGTCGGGTGTCAACTGGGAATTGCAGCTGAATGCGACCCATGACAGCATCATGTTTGTGGATGAAGGCAGTACCTTTGTTTCGAGTTTGGACTTTGCCCGTGCGATTCAGCATTCGGACAACTACTATGTGCTGGTCACAAGAGAAGATTTGAGCACCCTGCCGTACAGCGTAACCGCGATTCTGGAACTAAAAAAGACCACGAGCCGCTTCAAACGGACTTATAACAAAGCGTACCCGATCTATGATTCGCTGACAGCCAGCAATGTGCAGCTGGAAGGTGTTGAAAAGCTGCTGACAGAGGATGCAAATTCCGGGTATCAGCTGTTTACAAAAATCGGTGAGAAATACGGCATTGTCTGTATCTCTGCGGCAGGAAAAGATAATATCAAACAAAAGATCTTCCCAATGAAATCCGAGAAGGTTCTGGTAATTGCGGATGGTGCGGCGTTTGGCCCGCAGATGAACGACATTTATCGTCTGATGCAGGAGGATAGCACAAAGTTCAGCTTGTACCTGCCGGAATCGCTGGAATGGCTACTTCTGAAAGCGGATTTGCTAGGACAGCCGGACGTTCTTGAAATTCTGGAACATCCGGCAGATTTCATCGAGAGCAGCGAATTCTTCAGCTGGGAGCGATTCTTCACGAACTTGCTGGAACAGCGAACGAAAGACATTTCCTATATGCGGTATGACAAGGCAAAACTGCCGGAATTCTATTTGCAGGAAGAAAATTTGGAGAAGATCATTGCGGAGATGGGGTAAAACACACTGGAAATTCACAAATAACGTATCATCGTTACTCCGAGCGCTCTGTAATTTTGGAACCCGCCCAGGCTGCGATTAAGTCTCCCCGGAAATAAAATCTGATAGGACAAAGAAGATAAAAGCTCTTGGTTTCTGTAATGGAGGCCAAGAGCTTTTTGCATCTTGTTTTGTAAGCTGAAAGAGGGTACAATGGTAACAGAAGTACGCACATCAATGAGGTGATAAGATGCTGAACATTTTTTACGGTGATATGAAGGAAGCTGTGTATAATACAGCTTCCTATTTCAAATATGATTACGAGGAAGGCTGGATCGTTGACCCGATGGTCAAGGAAATGATTCAGGATGTGGATAAGTCTACCGTTATCGACAGTGGTGTAATTGACAGCCCGGTCTTGGGTAAAATTCCACCGATTGGTTTGTCTGGTGGCGTAAAGACACTGATTTTGGTAAAGTTTGAGCCGGAGAAAGTGTTCAATGTATCGACTTGCGGTGACAACTGTGCAAAGTGGCTGCTCAAAATTGCAGAGCAGGAGGATCGCACGGTGAATTTGCGTCACCTGATGGATTTTGGCAAAAAGCCGTTTACAATAAAAGTGCTGAATACGAATCAAATCGTTCACAGTATGGAAGAGCTGATTTTGGCCGCAGGTGAGTTTGTGTAAAGGGGCTGACAGAAATGAAAGGCATTCATAAAGTGGTCGTTGGCACAAAGTACCTGAAATATGAATTTGAACTGCGACGCAACTTGACCATCATTCGCGGGGATAGCGCAACGGGTAAAACGACTCTCGTAGATATGATTCGTACCCATATGAACGATGGAGAGAGTGGACCGGTCACTCTAAATTGTGATAAAAGTTGCTACGTGGTAGAAGGAAATCTTTGGAAGGGACAACTTGACAATATTCAGGACGGCATTGTTTTTATCGACGAAGGAAACGAGTTTGTCAGGACCAAAGATTTTGCGCGTGCGATTCAGCAGACGGATAACTATTATGTTATCGTGACCAGAGAGGGTTTGCCAGCCTTGCCATACAGTGTGGAAGAAGTGTATGGAATCCGAACCTCTGGAAAGTATGGGACACTGAAACAGAGTTATCATTCGTTCTATCGAATTTACCCGGATAGTACGACTGAAAATATTAAACCGGAGAAGATCTTGACAGAGGACAGCAATTCGGGGTATCAATTCTTTGATGCGGTCTGCGCAGAGCATCAAATGCAGTGTGACACTGCAAACGGAAAGTCAAATGTGTTTTCCTATTTGAAAGCTCATAGGAATGAAAAAATCTTGGTAATTGCAGATGGCGCTGCCTTTGGCCCGGAAATGGACAGAGTGTTGCAGTTGGTGCAGACAAGAGAGAATCTGGCACTTTATTTGCCAGAATCTTTTGAATGGCTGATCCTTTCCTCTGGAATTTTGAAAGATGCAGAGACCACACAGATTTTGCAAACACCGTCTGGCTACATCGATAGTAAGGAATATTTTAGCTGGGAGCGCTACTTTACGGCACTTTTGATAGAGAAAGCGGCTGGGACATATCTGAATTATACTAAGAAAACGCTGAATGAGGCCTATCTGAGGGATGGTGTGAAAAACGCGATTTTGGGACAGATGCAGAAAGTCGAATTGAAATAAAATCAAAAGAAAGTGGAATCGTAATGAGGATACAGTATACATTAAAGGTTTATCCGGCAGGGCTTGGGCGCAGCGTATACAGAACGATAACCATCTGTGGTACGGATACACTGGATCAGCTCTGCATGGCGATTTTGAATGCATTTGATTTTACGGCAGAGCATCTGTATGAATTTTGCATGGACAACAAGATGTACAGCGAAGACTGCTATCGATTCAATCCGATGGAAGATGACCTGTTTGACGAAGATGATGCAGAAGGAACCGATATTGCATTGGATGAACTGGGGCTGATCGAAGGACAAAAATTCTCGCTCCATTATGACTTTGGCGACGATTGGATGTTTGCCATCCGTGTGATGAAAATAGAAGAAGTAAAAAAACATCGCAAGCCGATGCTGCTCAGTTCAAAAGGAAGCGTTGAGCAGTACCCGGAGGGAGAAGAATGATGCCCAATGCTCTGTAATTTTGGCACCCGCTCAGGCTGCTATTAAAAAACGAGAGCATAAGAGCTTTATAGCGAGCTATCGTTAAAAATCAAGATTAAAATAAGACTCACCGTCAATTTTGACGGTGGGCCTTATTTGTTTTCTCATTTATGAGATGAATTGCGTTTAACACAGGGCTGCTTTCCAGAAGCATCACAGATACACCTCCACAGTCAGGTCGGTCCACGCTGCACGGCGGAACTGGTGGGGCATCTTGCTGGCTTCCCAGTAACGCTTGGCAGTTTCAAAGTCGATGGTGAAGGTAAGGATGGGCTTTTCCGATACAGCCATCAAATCGGTGCGCTCCTCTTTGGACTTCTTGCAGCCGGTGTTCAGCTTCCAGCGGTAGGAGTAATCGGCAATGGGGGGTGACCACTTCAACGAACCGGTCAATCAATTCGGGAGCAAGACGGGCACCGTGCACATCGAACTTCTGAAAGAGAAAATCGTGGATCTCTTTCATGTCCGAAGAAACCGTCTGGGGATCGGGCGCAGGGGAGATGGCTTTCAGCTCCTGCTCTAAGTGTGCAATCTCGTCATCTGCCTGTTTGCAGAGGGCTTGGTATTCCTCTCTTGGCAGTTCGCCGTCTGCACGCATGGCAGCGTAGTTCAGCTTGCGCTTTTTGATTTTTTCGATAAAAGCTCTGAATTTCTCTTTGTAGAAATCCATTGCACTTTGCGGCAGGGAAGTCAGATTCCCTTCGTTGTCGCATCCGGCCAGAAATCCCGGCCCGGCAAGAACATCGGCTCCATCCCACAGCGGACGATTGAGCGCCAGGCCAAGCAGCTTGCCTTCATCATTGCAGACCAGTGTGACCGCTGAACCGGTGTCACTCAATGTGATGCATTCGATCAGCCCGCCTACAAAGTTCTGCATGGCTTCAAGCGTGTTGTCCAGCTCGATCTCCTTTGGCAACTCCATTGGCAGGAGCGCAAGGACTTTGATTTTTTCTTCTTCCATTGTGTACCTCCAAATAAAAACAGGACAATCCACTCGGACTGCCCTGCAAAAGTAAAGAGGAGCATCCGAAGATACTCCCCAGTAGATAATTATTTTTTCCTTACCATACAGCGTTTTTTAAAGAATGCGATGCCATAGCAGAGGATGTCATCATAGTCGTCCCGGAAATCTGCCGCATACATCCGGTCATTGATCTGCTGAATGGCAGTATCACAGGCATCCGGCAGAGCATCCAGAGTTTTGGCATACTTGGCTTCAAAAATTGCCACACGGCCATTGCGGATATCCTTTACAATAACATCGCTGCGCCCCTCGCCATGCTCTTTGTTGGATTCCACCACATAGCCAGCACCAGTAAAGATGCCTGCAAGGAAAGCGTGGTAAAAATCCTCCCGATAGTCATGGTAGCTGATGGTGATACGCAGCAGCTTGGTCATCTCTTTTGTCAGAGCTTCGTTGTTTCCACTCCAGACTGCATCAAACAACGGGCTGCGGTTCCATGCCTTAGCGCTGTCGTCAAACCATTTGCTTACGGTGGTTTCAAAAATTTCCCGAATCTCTGCATTGGGAATCATCAGCGCAGAGCAGCCATCCGGCAGCGAATCTGTCAGATCCTTATCCCGCACCTTGGTCAGATAGCCTGTCAGATACAGCACACTCCAAAGATTTTCCTCAGAGGAGTGTAGATAATCGTAGGTCAGGTTTTCTTCAATATGCTGAACAATAGAGCCGCCAGCCATCAGAGTTTCAAGCTTTGTGGTGATATTGTCACCTGCATAGTCGATAAAAGAACGGATAATAGCATTATCGCTGGTGTTTTTCCAATAGCTTTTCGGCTTCTGTGCTACACCATACTGGAAATCTCGCAGATAACTGATCACGTCCCACGGACAATAAATGTCTGCATCGCCAAAATGATAACCGTCGTACCATGCCTTGATTTCAGCAGACTGCGATTCAAGACCAGCATCTTTCAGCATTTGATCTACATCTGCCTGTGTGAAACCAAAGGATTCGCTCAACCGGGGAGAAAGAATCGTGTCCGAAACGAAATTGTTCGTCCCGGTAAAAATGCTTTCTTTGGCAATTTTCAGGCAGCCAGTAACAACAGCAAAGTTGAGGGAGGTGTTGTCTTTGAGCGTGGTGCTCATCATAGCCCGCATCACGTCCAGCATCTGCGAATAATATCCGTTGCTGCTGGCTTTTGCAATGGGAACATCATACTCATCCAGAATGACGACCGCCGATTTTTTGAAGTGGATTTCCAGCATCCGGGTCAACAGCAGAAAGCAGCTTTTTGTTTCATCCATGGATGCAGTGCGTCCTAGAATCCGCTTAAAGATGCCTTTGTCATCGTCGGAAATAGCAGCGTCATCCAGAAGAAACTGATAATCCTGAAATGCAAATGCCAGTTTCATGCGCAGCATTCCATAGGCACTTTCAAAGGTCAGACCGTCCGTGTCCTTGAAAGAGAAAAATACCACAGGACACTGGTTCATCCATTTTTTGCAAAGCTCTGTATTTTTGGAAATCGCCAATTCCTCAAACAGTTGCTTGCTGTCTTTGCGGATATCCAGAAAATTTGCGAGAGTGCTCATACCAAGTGATTTTCCGAAACGGCGAGGACGAGTGATCAATGTTACTTCAGCGATACCACCGCTAAGAAGTTCAGAAATCAGATTGGTCTTGTCGATATAATAATACCCGCCTTCTCGAATCTTCTCAAAATTCGAGATTCCGACAGGAAACTGCAAATCTTTCATGCAATGCTCCTTTCCGCTCACAGAGGAGAGCTTTCAGAACTCACTACTGTAAGTGTACCATGAAATATAGAATCATACAAGAATTAAGTGACATCGAAATAGAGCAGTTTTATTATGCTACGTTCAATCTGGTGGCTTTGCAGCAGTCTGCGCACATCCCTTCATGGGTGGCTGCAAACTCTGCCGCCTGCATGATGGAGCCATCCTTCAACTTGACCCTCTTGATGGGCTGGTTGCACCGGGCACAGATAGGTATACGCTCCTGCACCGCCAAAACGGGCATCTGCCTTGAACTCGCGCACGAACAGCAGCACCCGGCTTCCTTTTTCCCGGTGATGGATGTAGCGCTGCCCGGTGGCAGAGTTTTCGGCGGTGGTGCTCTGGCTCTGCCAGTGGAACAGGCTTTCGTTGATGGAATAATCCTTGTACATGGTGGTGGGAGAGTAATCCTTATCCGCTTTGTTCAGGGTCACAAAGAATACGTCCAGCTGCTTTTCCGGCAGCCACTTCACACCCTCGCGGACGGTAGCAGGCTTCAAAAAGTCCAGCGCCACCAGTAGCTGGTCACGGGTATAAGTACAGTGCAAATCCAGCGGACAATCAAAGCCCACATCCACAGGTTCGTCGATAAAATCAATGCGGTCATATTGATACTGCAAAAGTGCCTGTAGTTCCCCCAGCAAAACGGGACTGTCTGAGAGAGCATACAGGTTATGATGCTACAATAAAAAGAGACTGATGCAGTGCAACCCGTGCATTGCTTTCGGTTGGTTGCAGGAGTAAAATAAAAATGATTTATTATAGATTGTCAGAACCTCTAAAAGGTGATAAGGGTTAAAATAACAGGCGACCATCATGGAGCCAAAAGCAACCGGTGTCAACAGCCGTGCAGAGGAGCTGTTTGTACAGCTTTTCTGTGAGGCTTTTGGACCTGAGAAAACCGAGAATTTGCAGGTCCAGTACCCCTGCGTGGACATCTATGGTCGGCACCGCTATATCGACTTTGCGCTGGAATCTCCTGAGTCCAAAATTGCAATCGAGATTGACGGTGAGACCTACCACAACCCCAGCAAGGTGTCCGAAAACAAATACGCTGATGACCTCCTGAAACAGAAGTTCAGCGGCAAGCAAAAAAGCTCTTGACCTCTATATTAAAGGCCAAGAGCTTTTTGCAAAGATGATGCTGTAAAGAAGTAAAACAGTGAAAGCAATAAGAACAGGTGGTCAATTACTTTGCATTTTTTGCATGCGTTGCGCTAACCAGTGATTGAGAAGGCGTTAATGGAGCAAGCCATACTTTGCCAGTTCCCTTATAAACATTTACCAGACCCTCACCGGATGCGGCAGAACCAAGCAAGGTTTTTCCGGAACGTTCAACCGTAAAGCTGAGACTGCCGGACCAGCAAATCGCAAAGCTGCCATCAATTTTTAAAACGTCGTCTTGAAGGTCGATTTCTACGATTTCCGAACGGGGAACATTGCTTTCCAGTACACATACACCATTGCCAGCAAGCCGTAGATTGAAGAGTCCTTCATTTCCGAGTGCTGCAGAAGAAAGCGAGGAGCGTGCCTGAATCTCGTGCTTGACAGTGGATTCACAGGCTAGGAACATGCCGTCTTCCATTACAAGACCGCCTGTCCAGTCACCGACATTTTCGGTCAGAAGATATTTATAGGTGGGTTCGGTCACGAGCACACCCGTTCCGACGTACTCCGGCTTGATTGCGCTTTCTTTTGTGACGGAACTTTTTACCATTTTGCCTAAGAAGTCGCCAACACCCTTCAATCCGGTGGTTGCTTGCACGTTGCCAACAATGTACTGCATTGCGCCCGCTTGGAGAACAAGCCCAACTTTTCCGTTGAGATTGGCAATGGCCTGTTTCCGTTTGACATTCATCTGGCTCATATAGTATTCTTCCATTGCATTGCAAGGCGCTACGGAGAAATCGACATTGTGCTCAACAATGGAAAAGATACCCTTCTGTTCGGTGACGATGTGACTTGTCTGATTTGCCAGATTGTTGATTTTAAACATAAGCAAATACCCCATTCAAAGCAGATTTCGCATTTTTGTATGCAAGATTTGGTGTCCGTAAAAATGCTTAGATAAGTAGTCACAGTACAACTGAATAACTCCTTAAAATTCAGTGTATCATACGTCAATTGAAAATACTATCATCAAACCACACAAAACATTTGAGACTTTTTTGGCGAGGGGAGAGTATAGGAGTTGAAAGTTTGGCCAGTGAGAATATAAAAAAACAGGTTACTGATGCAAGTCGAAAAACTGCCGTTTGTAGCAGATCTGTAGCAATTGCTTTCATTTAACGAATCGTCGTCAAAAAATTGAAAAGTCATCATGCATCACACGCAGGGTCTGGGGTTCAGGTGTGCTTTTTGTCCACGGAGGTTTGCGTTTACGCAACGGAGCGGTAAACGATCAAAGGCAGGGTATCATCACGGCGATGGTATCCTGCCTTTTTGCTTTGCAGAAGGAAAATTGCGTTGTGCGAGCCTGACCGCTTCCTACAAGACAGGCGTCTAAAAACAGCCTTGTTTCAAACAAGGTTTTCCATTGCATTTCACGGAAAAGTGTGTTTCAATAAAAAGAGTGATACGGCGATCAGACGCAGAGAGAAGGTGGGGGCAGGATGTTCAGAATCGCGATCGTGGAGGATCAGGATGAAACACGGGAATGCCTGAACCGGTTCGTCCGGCAATATGCCGAGGAGCAGGGAGTACAGGTGGAGATCAGCCTCATTACAGACGGCTCCGAAATCGCAGAGCACTATACGCCGGGGTTCGACATCATTTTTATGGATGTGGAGATGCCCCGGCTGGACGGCTTTGGCGCTGCCGAAGCCATCCGGGCAGTGGATGCGGAGGTGGTGCTGGTCTTTGTGACCAACATGGCGCAGTATGCCATCCGAGGGTACGAGGTAGACGCACTGGATTATGTGCTGAAGCCGGTGAATTATTATCAGTTCTGCACAAAGCTCTCCCGCGCCATTCAGCGGGTACAGCGGCGCAGAGGCGGGCAGGTGGTGTTGCAGCTGGCGGGCGGCGGCATCCAGCTGCTGGACACGGCGGATATCTATTATCTGGAGACCCGCAGCCGGATGCTGTACTACCACACCGCCAAAGGAGAATTTGCGGTGCGCGCCAGCCTGCAAAGCGCCGAAAAGCAGCTTGCAGAGTATCATTTTGTCCGCTGCAACCAGTGCTATCTGGTCAACTTGGCCTACGTCAAGGGCATTGAAAGCGACTTTGCCCTTGTGAAAGACGACCGGCTGGAGATCAGCCGACGGCAGCGCACGGCCTTTCTTACCGCAGTGGCGTCCTACATGGGAGGTGTGCTGTGACCACATCCCTGCTGAACAGCCTGCTCCGGGCGCTGCTGCGCTGGGGTGCAGCAATGGTCTTTTGTCTGCCCTTGCGGCATCGTTCCCATTTCTGGGCGCGCGCCTGCGGGATGCTGTTTCCGCTGCTTTTGCTGGCGCAGCTGCTGGACCCACTGGCACAGTCCACAACACTGTGGCAGCAGCAGCTCTTGTTGCTGGTACTTTATGTTTCCTTTTTTGCGCTGCTGGGTGGGATGATCTACCTGTGTACGGATATCAATAAAAAAGGGGCGATGTACTGCGCGGTGTGGAGTCTGCTCATCGCGCAGTGCGCCTACGAGGGCTGGTGCTTTCTAGAGCTGCAATTTGCCCGGTACGGACACCCGCTGAACATGGCTTCCCCTTGGGCGGTTCTGGTACAATTGCTGTCCGGGGCGGTATTCTTTGCGGCAGTGTACATCCTGCTGGCACGGCAGCTGCCTTATAAAGGAGAGTATCATATCGGTCCCCGGCAGCTATTCAGCGCATTTTTTATCGGCATCCTGTTCATGGTACAGGCAGCAGTGCTGGACAATTTCCGCGCGGAACAGTTTCCGCGGAGCGTTATAGCCACCATTCTGATCGGGCAGTTCTATTTTATCACCCTGCTGTATTTTCAAAGTGAGCTGTTCAAGAAGTCTGCCATGGAAAAAGAGATGAATGCCCTGAATCTGCTGTACGAGCGCCAGCGCCAGCAGTATCAGGTCGCCCGGCAGAATGTGCAGATCATCAATAAGCGCTGCCATGAACTGAAGGTGCAGATCGCCAATCTCCGCAAGCTGTCGCCTGAAGCGGTGCCGCCGGAGCGCATCGAGGAGGCCGAGCGCGCAGCCCGCCTTTATGATGCGAACCGCAACACCGGCAACGAGGTGCTGGATGTGGTGCTGACCGAGAAGAGCCTGCTGTGCGAGTCCCGGGGGATCCAGTTGAATGCCGTGGCAAACGGCAGTTGTCTTGGCTTTATCGAGGCAGGGGATCTGTACGCGCTGTTTGCCAATGCGCTGGACCATGCTGTGGAAAGCGCAGTGCAGACCGCCCGCCCGGAGTGCCGGGTCATCGACCTGCTGGTCTGTGTGCGGCAGGGCTTTGTGGTGGTGAATATCATCAGTCCGCTGCGCCCGCCGGAAAAGCAGGCAAACCGTTCTGCACAGTATGAGCTGAAGGTGATCCGGCGTATCGTACAGAAATATAAAGGCACGCTGACCTTGGAGGAACAGGGCGAATTCTTTGCGGAAAAGATCATCTTTCCGCTGCAAAAATAAGTTAAGGAAACGGCAGCCGCCGCAGTATTTCCGAAAACGGAAGTCCTGCGGCGGCTTTCTTTTTAGAACTTGTTGGATACATCTGTTTGTGAAAAATATACAAATATATCGGTTCACATTTGGGAGCCGAAAACCGAATGCGCACGCAAAGCGACCGATTTTCGCGGGCATCTTGCGAAAATTGGTCGCTTTGATAAAATAACAACGAAAGAAAAATGTACGGAAAAATTACCGGAGCACAGCAAAAAACAGGAGGAATCGGATGCGTAGTATTGCAAAGCTTATGAAGGACTGGCAGTTCACCGGCCCGGACGGCGTGACCGCTGCCGTAGTACTGCCCCACACTTGGAACGCCGTGGACGGTCAGGATGGCGGTAACGATTACTGGCGGGGTACCTGCACCTACCGTACCAGCTTTGCAGCACCGGCCTTTGACCCGGCACAGCAGCAGGTCTGGCTGCAGTTTGAGGGCGTCAATTCCAGCGCCACCGTGCTGCTGAACGGTCAGCAGCTCTGCACCCATGACGGCGGCTATTCTACCTTCCGAGCAGAGGTCACGGAGCTTTTGCAGGCAGAAAACCAGCTCACGGTGCAGGTAGACAACAGCGTCAACGACCGCGTTTATCCCCAGAAAGCAGACTTTACCTTCTACGGCGGCATCTATCGGGATGTGAGCCTGCTGGTGGTGAACAAAAACCACGTTGCACTGGGTCACTTTGGCGACACCGGCGTGAAAATCACCCCCGATCTGAAAGAGGGCAGCGCCGACATTCAGGTGGAAACGCTGGTGGAAGGCGAGGGCACGGTTGTGGTGGAACTGCTGGATGCCGAGGGCAGCACCGTTGCAAAGGGCGAGGGCGAAAAGGCTTCCCTCCATTTGGATGCTCCCCACCTGTGGAACGGCGTGAAGGACCCCTACCTGTACACCTGCATCGTCCGTTTGATGCAGGACGGCAAGCCGGTGGACGAAGTGACCACCAAGGTGGGCATCCGCAGCTTCTCGGTGGATGCAAAAAAGGGCTTTTTCCTCAACGGCAAGCCCTACCCGCTCCACGGCGTTTCCCGCCATCAGGACCGCAAGGGTCTGGGCAATGCCATCACCCGGGAGATGCACGACGAGGATATGGCGCTGATCCGGGAGCTGGGTGCAAACACCGTCCGGCTGGCGCACTACCAGCACGACCAGTATTTCTACGACCTGTGCGACAAGTACGGCATGGTGGTCTGGGCAGAGATCCCCTATATCTCTGAGCACCTGCCCAATGGCCGGGAAAACACCATCAGCCAGATGAAAGAGCTGATCTACCAGAACTACAACCACCCCTCCATCGTCTGCTGGGGCGTGTCCAACGAGATCACCATCTCCACCAAGGATAAGGCGGATATGCTGGATAACCATCGGGTGCTCAACGAGCTGTGCCACAAGATGGATCCCACCCGCCTGACTACGCTGGCATGCTACGCCATGTGCGGCCCCTTCAACCCGGTGGCGCACATCACCGACCTTGTCAGCTGGAACCTGTATCTGGGCTGGTATGTGCCGGGCTTGTTCCTGAACGACCTGTGGATGGGCTTTTTCCATCTGGTGTATCCCAATCGTCCGCTGGGCTTCTCCGAGTACGGCGCGGAGGGTATGCCCAACCTCCACAGTGCCCATCCCCGCCGGGGCGACCACACCGAGGAGTATCAGGCCAAGTACCACGAGTACATGCTGAAGTGCTTTGACCGCCACCCGTGGCTGTGGGCGACCCACGTCTGGAATATGTTCGACTTTGCAGCAGACGCCCGGGATCAGGGCGGCGAGCCGGGCATGAACCACAAGGGTCTGGTCACCTTTGACCGAAAAACCAAAAAGGACAGCTTTTACCTCTATAAAGCATGGTGGAGCGAGGAGAACTTCGTCCACATCTGCTCCAAGCGGTTCACCGACCGCACCGAGAAGGAGATCGAGGTCAAGGTCTACTCCAACCAGAAATCCGTTACCCTGTATGCGGACGGCAAAAAGCTGGCAGAGCAGACCGGGGAGCATATCTTTAAGTTCCGCGTGCCGCTGCACGGGAAGGTGGAGCTGAAAGCCGTTGCAGGCGACTGCATCGACACCGCCTGCTTCCGCAGTGTGGCGGCCCCGAACCCCAGCTACAAGCTGGTAAAAACCAAGTCGAAGAGTGCGAACTGGGTCTGAGCATCGGTTTTGCACTTTGAAGAAATTGAATCCAAAGGAGGAGTCAGAACCGGAAAACGGCTGTCTGGTGTGGCAGGATAAGGACAACACAAAAAGAAAAGGAGAAAACCATGGCTAAAAGAAAAACGCTTTGGCGCGGTCTTTCTGCGCTGTTTGCCTTTGTGTTCACCCTGTCCTGTGTGGCAGGCACGATCTTGGAAGGCTATAAAGCGACGATCGACACCAACCTTGGCACCCAGAGTGAAAAGTTCGTCTCGGAAAATACCGCTGACGACCCGCTTTATGACAAGTTCACTCCCTCTGCTGAAGTTTTGAATGCGGACGGAACCGGCAACTCTCATGCCCTGATCCAGAAGGCAATTGATCTGGGTCACAAGCAGGCAGTGGAGGGCGCTGTTCTGCTGAAGAATGAGAACAACACTCTGCCCCTTGCAAGCGGCTCCAATGTGACGCTGCTGGGCATCCGTTCTCATATTTCTCTGCTGGGCTCCAGCTTCGGCGTGAAGGCAAAGGGTCCTTACATCAGCCTGGAGCAGGCGCTGAGCCAGAACAAGACGGACTTCCATAACACCATCGCTTACACCCTGAACACAAACTATAAGACCGGCGAAGTCACCCGCGCTCTTTCACTGAGCGAGTGGAACGGCGACGAGTTCGAGTTTGAGGGTGCAGGCTTCAATGTCAACCCCACCATGGTGGACGTCTACACCAAGCTGAACGAGACCTATCAGCATTCTGAGAATGAGACTCCGTTTGCAAACTACGATCCGCAGGAGCCGTCTCTGGCAGAGGTTAAAGCAACGAACCCCGATTACGAGGCAAGCTTTGCACAGTACGGCGATGCTGCGATCGTTGTGATCAGCCGCCCGACTGCAGAATCCAAGGACTACCTGCCCGGCAGCGTAGCAGAGGGCACCGGCGCTTCTGAGCCGCTGGAACTGACCACCAACGAGCGTGACGTGATCGAGACTGCAAAGAAGGCAAGTGATAAGGTCATCGTCCTGATCAACACCGCAAACGCAGTGGAGATCGGCGACCTGAAGAATGACCCCGATATTGATGCGATCCTGTGGATCGGTTTGCCCGGCTGCTATGGTATGCTGGGCGTGGCAGATATCCTGTGCGGTCGTGTCAGCCCCTCTGGCGCAATGTCCGATATCTACGCGACCTATAACATGTCTGCTCCCGCAATGCAGAACATGGGCAACTTTACCTACACCAACGCAGAGGATGTCGTCACCCGCGCAAAGTCCCAGAACTACATCATCGAGGCGGAGGGAATCTATGTCGGCTACCGCTACTATGAGACTCGATATGCTGATGCTGTGAATGGCGTGGGCAACGCTGCTTCTCCGGTGGGTGCATACGCTTCTTCCACCGAGTGGAACTACGACAACGAGGTGACATACGGCTTTGGCTATGGTCTGAGCTACACCACCTTTGAGCGTGAGCTTCAGGGGCAGCCGGAGTTCAGCATCGATTACGATGATGAGACGGGCGCACCCAGCATCTACGCGACCTTCAACGTGAAGGTGACCAACACCGGTAACGTTGCCGCAAAGACTCCTGTCCAGATTTATGGTCAGGCTCCTTACACCGTGGGCGGTGTGGAAAAGTCTGCGATCCAGCTGCTGGGCTTTGACAAGACCCCGACCCTCCAGCCCGGTGAATCCGTTGTGATGCCGATCAAGGTCGATATGGAGTATATCGCAAGCTACGATTCCACCTACGACAACGGCGACGGTACCACCGGCACTTACATCCTTGATCCCGGCACCTACTTCTTTGCAGTGGGCAACGGCGCACATGACGCACTGAACAACATCCTGACCCTTCAGGGCGCAGATGCCTCCAAGATGGTTGGCACTGGCAGCGCTGCCGCAGCAGTTGCACAGGAGATCGACGAGAACATGATCTCCAAGACCGCGTTCTCCATTTCCAAGACCGGTGCAAAGATCTCCAACCAGCTGCCGTATGCAGACTGGAACTACTATCAGGATGGCGAGGTCACCTACCTGTCCCGTGCGGACTGGGCAGGCACCTTCCCCAAGACCTATGACAGCATGACCCTGACCAGCGAGCAGCTGATCAGCGACCTGAACGGCAACTACTACACCATCAACACCACCGATGATACCTCGGACATCCAGTGGGGCAAGAACAGCGATCTGATGTTCTACCAGATGTACGGCAAGAACTTTGACGATCCCGCGTGGGATGAGCTGCTGGACAAGATCACGCTGGAAGAAGCACAGTACATGGCAACTTTTGGCGGCCCCAGCATCCCCGGCATTGAGTCCATTGGCACCATTGAGACTTATGCGACTGAGAATGCCGGAAACGGCATCGATGTCAATCTGAACGCTTCCAAGGACACCGGTGCCCCCTGGAACATCAGTGCGGACGATCCGAACGGCAACTGGTATCCCATCGTCTTTGCAAGCGCACCGCTTGTGGCTTCCTCCTTCAACCCGGATCTGTACAAGGAAGTCGGCGAATTCGTTGGTGAGGAATCCCTGTTTGTTGGTATTCCCATTCTGTGGGGCCCCGGCCTGAATACCCATCGTCAGGCTTACAACGGCCGCAACGGTGAATACTATTCGGAGGATCCCGTCCTCGCAGGCAACGCTGCCATGGAATTTGCCATCGGCGCTCTGGAGTACGGCCTGATCGCAGCTCCCAAGCATTATGCATTCAATGACCAGGAGACCAACCGTGCAGGCGTTGCTCCCTATATGACGGAACAGCGTGCCCGCGAAGTTGACCTGCGTGCATACCAGATCGCATTTGAGGCATCCAAGTACGACACCGACGACTACGATGCAGGTATGCGTGGTCTGATGACTTCTTTCTCCAAGATCGGCGGTGTGGAGTGCACCGTCAGCACCGGCCTGATGACCGAGATCCTGATGAACGAGTGGGGCTTCAAGGGCTATGCCGTGACCGATATCTATGATGATACCGATCTGTACGGTGCAGTGCTGAACTCCGGTGTCACCTGCTTTGATACCCGCGGCATTTCCGGCTTCCATGGCAGCACCACGCTGGAAAACTGCTCTACTTTCGCTGCGCAGAACGATGGCACCAAGGTCAGCGCAACGCTGCTGAACGGTGATGCAAATCTCCAGCGCAAAGTCAAGCAGGCTACTCACAATATCCTGTATGCATTGGCAAATTCAAACCTGATGAACCGCTATAACAGCACGACCTGCATTAAGCAGACCATGACCTGGTGGCGTGGCGCTTACATTGCACTGATCGCAGTTTCTGGTGTGCTGATGGTTGGCAGCTTTGCAATGTACACGGTAAGCAACCGCAAAAAGAAAGAAGAAAGCGAGGCTCAGTAATATGTCTGCTATCAAAAAACAAGGCCCTGCGTTTTATGCTGACGCAGTGGCAGTGATCCTGGGCATCGCAGGCACGATCGTGATGAGCGTATGCCACACGATGGACACTGCAAACCCGCTGAACTCCTTTGGCAAGCTGGTTGCATTTGCCGTGCTGGCTATGGTGCTGGTGTGCGCTTCGATTGCAGCGGCAAACCGCAAGAAGGACGTTGTCAGCCTGCTGGCTGTCATGTGCGCTATCGCACTGTTGACCCTGAACATCGGCGAGATCATCAGCAGCCGCATCCTGCTGATCTCCGGTCTGTTCTCCTGGAACTCCCAGAATATGATCGGCTGGCGCGTGTTCTATGTCTCGATTGCCTGCATTGTCTGCTTTGTGGCGGCGATTCTGGCATTGATCGTGGGTGCTTTCCTGAAGAACCGTAAGGAAGGCTGATCCCTATAAAAGAATGCGGCAGCCTGCCCCGAAGGCGGGGCAGGCTGCCGCTTTTTTATCAAAGACAAAAGGAGAGACCGCAATGGGCGAACAAAAAACAACGGCGTCGAGTGTGAACCGCGCCAAAACCTACCAGCTGGTGCTGTTTCCGCTGAACAACGGCGCAACGAATGTGTACTATGTGCTGGTGCTTTCCTACATCGCCACCTTCGGCAGCAAGGTGCTGGCGCTGAGCATGCTGTTTGCTTCGGTGATGGTCACCGGTATGCGTCTGTTTGACGCCATCACCGACCCCATCATCGGTGCCCTCATGGACCGCACCAACGGCAAATTCGGCAAGTTCCGGCCTTTTATGGTCATCGGCAACCTCATCATGGCAGTCAGCATTCTGGTGCTGTACTGCCTTACCCCGCTCATCCCCGCCAGTGCCATGGGGCTGCGCTACGCTGCCTTTGTGGGGCTGTACGCCGTGTGGGTCATCGGCTACACCTTCCAGACCAGCTGCACCCGCTCCGGCCAGACCGTTTTGACCAATGATCCGAAGCAGCGTCCGCTGTTTACCATCTTCAACACCGTGGGCAGTCTGCTGGGCATGGGCGCTATGCAGTTCTTTGCTCCCATCCTTGCCAAGAACTATGAGGGCGGCTACGCCTCTGCCGGGTTCTTCCGCACGCTGGCGCCGGTGGGCATCGTCATCTCCATTCTGCTCACCCTGCTGGCCGTTATCGGCATCTGGGAGAAGGATCAGCCCAAGTACTTCGGCATCGGCGGCGAGGTCAGCGAGAAGGTCAAGCTGCGCGAGTACCTCCAGATCATCAAAAACAATAACCCCATGCAGCGGCTGATGGTGGCCGGTGCTGGCTGCAAGCTGGCACTTTCCATCGCCACCAACACCACCGTGCTGTGCATGCTGTACGGCTGCATGATGGGCAACTATGATGGTCTGTACCTGCCCATGATGGTGCTGGGCTATGTGTGCAGCGTGCCCTTCTTCCTGCTGACCGTCCGCACCAGCCAGAAAGAGGGCCAGAAGGCCAGCCTGATGAAGTACGTCACCGTGGCGCTGGTGTGCTATGTGGGCGTGCTGGTACTGCTGCTGCTCTGGGGCCGCGGCGATGCCTTCACCCTGTCCATTCTGGGGGAGAACGGCCTGTCCCTGAACCTGTACACCATCCTGTTCATCGCCTTCTTTGGCATCGGCTACGGCGCTTACTACGCAACCGCCGATATGCCCATCCCCATGGTTGCCGACTGCTCCGACTACGAGACCTACCGCAGCGGCAACTACATCCCCGGCATCATGGGCACCCTGTTCAGTTTGGTGGACAAGCTGGTGTCCAGCCTTTCCGCTACCGTTGTGGGTATTGCTGTCAGCTTTGTGGGCCTGCAGAGCCTGCCCACTCAGTATGACCCCTACACTCCGGGCATGAACTGGGTGGTCATCGTGCTGTTCTGCATCATCCCCATGGTGGCTTGGGCAGCTACCCTCATCGCCATGAAGGGCTACACCCTGACCGGTGCCAAGATGAAGGAAATACAGGCTGTCAACGCCTGCCGCCGCGATGCAGTGGCCAAGGGCATGAAGTTGGAAGAAGCCATGGACAAGTGGCAGACCATGGAGCAGCTGCCGGCGGAATACCGGAGCTGAGACGCTGCCTGCAATAAACAAAACAGGGGCTGCTGTACAGGGAAGAAACCTTGTGCAGCAGCCCCTTATTGATTGTATAAGATCAGTCCTTCTTCTCTGCGGTGCGGGCAAAGAAGTTGGCAAGGACAGCACCGGAAATGTTATGCCACACCGAGAACACAGCGCCGGGGATAGTTGCCAGCGGATACTGTGCAAAGTGAGCAGCGGCCAGCGAGGTGGCCAGACCGGAGTTCTGCATGCCGACCTCGATGGAGATCGCGCGGCACTTGGTGGTATCCAGCTTCAGCAGCTTGCCCACGCCAAAACCGGTGAGGTAGCCCAGCAGGTTGTGCAGGATGACCACGGCAAGGATCAGCAGGCCGCTGGTCATGATCTTGGCGGAGTTTGCAGAAACAACGGCGCAGATGATGAGCACGATGGCGGTGGTGGAGACCAGCGGCAGCACGCGGACAGCATTCTGAGTGAAGGCGTGGAAGAAGTGGTTGACCACAAAGCCCAGTGCGATGGGCACCAGCACTACTTTGACGATGGACAGGAACATATTTACAGGGTTCACATCCACGCGCTGACCGGCATACAGCAGGGTCAGCAGGGGAGTCAGGAAGGGTGCCAGCACGGTGGAAACGGCAGTCATACCGACGGACAGTGCAACGTCACCCTTGGACAGATAGGTCATCACGTTAGAGGAGGTGCCGCCGGGGCAGGTACCCACAAGGATGACACCGATAGCCAGCTCGGTGGGCAGGTGGAACAGCTGCGTCAGCGCCCATGCAAGGAAGGGCATCAGGGTGAACTGCGCAATGCAGCCAATGATCACGTCTTTCGGGCGGCTGAACACCACCTTGAAGTCCTCCGGCTTCAGGGTAAGACCCATGCCGAACATGACGATGCCCAGCAAGGTGTTGACCCATGCGGTCTTTACCACGCTGAAGGTGCCGGGGAACAGCAGCGCCAGTGCCGCCACCACAATGACGATGGCGGCCATATACTTGCCCACAAAGTCGCTTACTTTTTCCAATGTTTTCATGATAAACTCTCCTTTTTCCTGAACACTTATTTTTGCGGATGTAAAGGCAATGAAACATCCGGGAAATGGCTTTCCCGCAAATAAAAACGCCTTTGCCCCTTACGGTTCGTAAGAGACAAAGGCGTATAAACTCCTCTGCGGTACCACTCTTATTGCCGGTGCAAAGCCCGGCCCCTCAGTGCGCATCCAACAATGCGCGGCCCGTGATAACGGGGGCCTGCCGTTCCCGCTTACTGGGGCGTAGACACCGCCCATTCAGCCGGAAAGCTCGGAGAGGATCTTCCCACGGATGCCCTGCACTGCCTTACACCAACCGGCAGCTCTCTGTAACATTCTTTCCGGGTACTCTTTCTCGTCATAGCCGAATATTTCACTGCCCGGAGTATACTCCCATGGGGGACTGAAGTCAAGGGATATGACCCGTCTGTTTTTTCATCTGGTTCATATCATGAGTGAAAGCAGTTCAGGCAAGGCCTGTCCGGCCAGCTTTTGCCGGGCGTGGATCCTTTATAAAAAAGTAAAGTGACCGCTGGCCACTTCACCTTTTTTGTTTGCGGTAAACTGTGCTTTTATGGCGCACCGGTGCGCCCGATGGAGCAGACTGTGCCGCCCATACCGAGGGTCGTTTTGATGCCGACCCCGCCGTAGGGCGCGAAAGAAAGCAACGCGTTCCAAAGCTCCAGAAGCGGCGGCGCAAGATGCGCTTCGACCGTTACGCTGCCCTGAAAGGACGGAATGCGCGTTTCCTTCAGCGGATAACGTGTGGTGCGCAGGTTGTAGTCCACGATATGCAGCCCCTGCTGCAAGGCCAGCAGCGCATCATCATCCGTAAGAGCGTATTCCGGGAAAGCGGCGTTCCAATGCGCGGTCAGGCTTTGCAAAAGCAGCGTTTCCTGCGGAAAAATAGCATAGCGGCCGGACTGCTTGAAGGCGCAGGGCGACAGAAAAACAAGCTTTGCGCGGTTTTCATCGAAGGAACGACCAAAGCGGATCAGCTCGGCGGCGGAGACTGCCGGGGAAACACGGACTTCTGTGACCGGCAGGGTCAGTTCGTGCAGAGAAATCTCCTTTACGGACGTCAGAAGGGGAGAGACGCTCTGCCGGACGGTTTCGTTCAGCAGGTTGACCGTCCAGATCAGCGCCTGCTTTTCCGGCGAAAAATGCAGGAAATGCGCAATGGGGTGCTCCCCTTGCAGATGCAGGGCATCGCCAACGTCTGCCGGAAGCTGTGCCATCAGCCAGCCATACAGGCGGTAGGCCCATGCCTGCGGGACGCGTACCCCTGTGGGTGGCGCTAAAACAAGCTGAAGCTGCTGGATCATAGGATACTCACCTCGCAATACCCATAGGGATAGAACTGGCCGCGAAAGCGGGCGTATTTCATGGTGTGCGGGGAGATGCCATACGGCTTCACGTCATCCTGATGCTTGTGGTTGGAGAACATTTGCGTCATCTGTTCTGCCGTCCAGCGCAGCCCCTTTTCTTCGCCCAGATAGGGATACGCCAGCGACTTGGCAAAAAAGCCGGAGCCGCCGCCAAGGATCAGGTGTGGCTGCTGCGGCAGGTTGACGGCACCGCTTGGCGCGGTGAAGTGCCTGCTGTATGTCTGCTCGTAATAAGTATCAAACTGCTGGATGGCATCCATAAGGGACTCTTTGGTAATACGCCCCTTCAGCACCGATTGATCCAGCGTCAGCTTAAAACGAACCTTAGCGCCGGGGATCGCGCATTCCCGGAACAGGGGAAGGCCTTTCTTGCTGTTCTTTGGAAAGGAACCGTCCGGAAGTACATCGAATTTTCCGCAAAGAGCCATCCGCTCATTCGGGATGGGCTTACTGTCGGAGACCTGAACACCCCGGAACAGGCTGTTGACCGCATCGGAAGCGATGCTGCCGTCCTCCTGAAGGCGCAGATGCAGCTGATTGATGTATTTTTCCTCCGGGAATGCGGCGTTATCGTCTGACGCAAGGCTGTGCCCGGTGCTCTGGTCGGCCCGAACGGCCTGCAAGAGCCATACGGTGCGCAGTGCACCCTTAAGGCTGCTGCCGGGAATGTACGCCCTGTCATGGGCATCCCGCTGGAAGGTGTAGAGATTTTTCGGCGGATTTGTAACGGCATCTCCCGCCTCGATCGTATAGCGGGTCAGCGCGTTCAGATCCGTATCAGAAACGCCGCAGTCCTCGGTCAGAAAATCCCGGAGATTGGACTGATTGCAGAGCATGAACTGGATGTACCGGTCGATCAGCCCGCGATCTGTCAGAAAGGTGAAAAATTTCTGTTCGTCCAGCAAGGAGGCTCTTCCGTTGCGGGTGCAATACAGGTACTCTGCTTTCGTGTACATGCGGCCGTCACCGATGAACAGGGGCGACCGCACGGTCAGGGTCAGGTCGAATATTTGCAGATGATCCTGCTGTTTCGTCATAAGGTCACCCCCATCAGGATCGGTTTGGAATAACGGTATGCCGGGTGCGCATCGGTCAGGCTGACATCGTACAGCGCCCCCTGATAGGAGTGCTGCAGCACAGAGCCGGCGGCAAGGGCATACTGCGTTTTTTTCTTCAGCGGCGTTTCCACGCGGTCCGAGGCCATAAAGCCGCTGCGGCGCACCAACTGGAAGGAGGCGTCTTTTAAAGCGCTGTCCAACTCGTTCGCCTGCGGCAGGCTGGTGGTCAGCAGCAGATAGGGCGCACGGTTGGCAGCAAGTGCACGGCGCAGCCACTTGGCCTGCGCGTCAGGGGGCGTATTCAGGCAGAGCTTTTGCACCACATGGAATTTGCCGTAACCGGTGCTGACCCTGCCGCCGATCCCGGTGATGCCCAGCCCTTCCAGCAGGGCGTGCAGCTTTTTGTCCTGTCCGCTTTCCGAGACGCCGCAGATGAAATACAGCCCGCAGTCCGGTGCAAAGCGGAACAGCCCTACCTGATAGGGCTCGGTGTCTCCCTGCGCGGGGATCTTTGCCTTGGTCTGCTCGTAATGCGTGCCGAAGCTTTCCGGCTGGTCATCGGGCGTAAAATGCCCTGCGTGCAGGCTTTTGGCATAGCGGTCAAAGGCCAGCACAGGGATCCACGCCATCTTTTTGACTTTTTTGCGCAGGGTGGTCTCCACCTCCTCGGTGGATTCCGATGCAGCGATGGGTTTGGGCAGATAGAACGTTTTGTCGTACCACGGCATCGTATCGCTGAACAGGAGTTTGCCCTGCCGGACACTTTCGCATAGCCGCTCCAGCGCGGCTTCCCCCTGCTGGACGAGGGTCTCGTGGCAGAGGGCAGAAAACAGGGTATCTGCCCGCAGTGTCTCCTCGGAGGTGTAGAGCGACAATGCGGAGTCCGAACCGCCGAAATGCACAGCGGTGTCGAACTGAAGCTTAAACAGAAAATAGTTCATAGCTGTCCACCTCATCAAAGAGGGCGTTCAGGCTGTCAAGTTCCACCGGTGCGCCGTAGTTTTTCAGCGTAAAGTTTTTCAGGCTGACGCGGCCGCTGCCGCGGGAGCCGTGACCGCCCAGATAATCCCATTGCAGCAGCTTCATGCCCTTGGCCAGCAGGGCAAGATCTTCCTCCACCTGTGCCGGGTCGGTTACATCGTAAACAATGCTGACGCCAAACACTGCACCGGCGATCACGCGCTCGATCTGGCGGGGGGTTGCCTGCGCGTTTGCACGGGAAATCGTGTTTTCAGTCTTGACCTCGGTCACGCGCACGCCCTTGCTGGAAAGTGCCTCTGCATTGGTCAGAAAGGCGTCTGCAAATTGCAGGCGGGAGCGGCGCACCGGCTCGGCGGAGCCGAACAGGCGCAGAATGCGTGCGTCGTCCGCACTGAGATCGGGCATATTCTCAATATCCTGACAGAGGCTGCGGGCCAGCAGGGTGCGCAGCTTGCCCTTCAGGCTGCTTCCGGGCACGATGGGCAGACCGGTATAGGGGTCGCGCACCACCGGGCTGTCCACAGCACCGATGGCAGAAAACGCAGAGGAACCGCCGATGTGCATACCGGTGCGCACGATCAGATCGCACCGGATCAGAATTTTTCCATACATAATCAATTCTCCTTGCCGCCAAGGTAGCGGTGGAAAGCGACCAGCGCTTCCATGTAGTGTGCAAAACGGATCAGATCCGCACGGTCGGTGGAAATGCCCTTGAGGTATTCCCGCAGATGCGCTTGTGTAATAAACTCTCTCATGGGATAAACTTTATCTTTACCGACACTTTCTCCGTTGTCGCGGCCATACTCGTAGGCTACGCGCACCCGCATCAGGTTGAGCTTGACCACACTGTCCGGTTTCAGCTTGTCCTCGGTGCGGATGCTTTCGTCATTATAGATATCGGTCACAAGGCTTAGCAAGTTGCGGATCTTGCTGGTGGTCACGGTCGTGCCGCTGCTTATCAGGGCGCGCATAATGCGCTCGGCCTCGTCCACATAATTCTCCGGCACCTTTCTCGGTATGGTCTCCGGCGGGAGCGCCTTCTGCGGGTCTTTGCCGCCGCGGCTGTTGTTATTCTGTTCTGCCATCTGTGTCGCCACCCTTTCTGTTCTGATACACATAAATGTAGATCGCGGTGATGAGCTGGTGACGCTGCACGGCATCAAAGGCCCAGTCGTCCATCATGCTGTGAGAAAATTGTTCGTAGAGCGGATAGTCCGGCGCGTTCTTTTTGGGGGAGAGCCGCGCCAGCAGATAGGCATACCGCGCAAGGTTGATGCGGTCGTTCTCCGCTTCCCGCAGCAGTGCCAGCAAATTGTAGAGCATGGAATTTCCGCGCGGGGTCTCGCCTTTGTCTGCGCAGCTGCGGTCATAGGCTTGGAAGAAGCGCTGCAAGCAGCCAACCTTTTCTTCCAGCACCTTTGTGCGGAAGGTGTCCCACGCATAGGTATGCCCCTGCTCCGGCTGCACCAGCAGATTGCCCTTTGCATCCCGGACGGCTTTGCGCTCCGGCGTAAACAGCGCCACGGCATTTTTACCGGGCAGATGCTTGGCGGCTTCCTCCAGTGCGGCGGTTTCCTCGGCAGAAAGCCGGATGGGGTAGTGGGGGTCGAAGATGCCGATGCCTGCGCTGAGGGTCAGCGCCCCGCAGGAAAAGGCGGTCAGATTGCGCTGGATGCGCTGCGCGGCTTCCAGAACATCGTTCCATGCGCCCACAAGGAATACGTCATCGCCGCCGGCATAGACGATGCTCACCTGCAAGCCGTCCAGAATGCCATTGATATAACCCTTGAAAAACAGGGACATCTGCCGGGAGAATGCCGAGGTGCGGGACAGGTTGACATAGCGCATCCGCCGCACTGGGTCTTTTTCGTTCTCCTGCTCAAAACCGGAGATGAACGCGTGGCCGAGATTGTCCACATCCATGCGGCAGACCGCAATGCGGCGCACGCCCGCAGCCTGCTCGGCCAGTTCATCCATGCTGTTTTTGGCGGCGTAATCGCCCACATACAGGTTGGTGGTGGAGGGAAGGGGGCTGTACGGGGTGTTTTTGGTGTACATCCGCAGGACCGGCTCGCCGGAAGCAAGGCGCTTTTGCGCCGAAGCCCGGTCGGTCGTGGTCAGGTAGACGCTGCCGCCGTCCAGCGTGGGCAGCGTGCAGTCATCGGCTGCCGAGGGCTGACGGCTTACCACCAGAACGCTCCTGTGCTGAATTTTGTCAGAAAACTTCACAAACAGCCTGCACCACGGGCAAAGTTCGTCCGCAAGGGCGGCGCTGGTGCCGCACACCTTGCATTCCCGGCCACCCGGAAATGCGGCGGCATCGTTCAGCAGCCGCAGATCTTCGGCGGTGTAGCGATGGAATTTGTGCTGCTCCAGCAGCCGGTTCACCCGGCGGAACAGCTCCTTATAGGGGCTGCTCTGGGCGGGGGTGTTGGTCAGGTCGTTGCCGGAGCAGGGCGTCCATGCGTTTGCCAGAAACAGCTGGGTGCCGAACTGCTGTTGCAGCCAGCGGTTGAACTGCCGGTTCCAGCGGGTCAGGGTATCGGTTACGGCGGCGGTGTTGGGCAGCAGCACATAGCAGTGCCCGCCGCCGCTGTAAATCAGGTTGGCGCGGGACACGCCGCACCCGGCCAGAAGTTCGTCCAGATAGTGCTCCATGAACAGCTCCAGAAAGAACGACCGGCTGCGCAGGGAGCGCAGGGCGTTTTCGGTGCGGACGGTATAAAGGAACTTCTGGATGCGAGAAAAATCTGCGGTGTAAAGCAGAAAAACGCCCTTCCGGCAAAAATCGTTCTTTTGCTCAAAAAGCGTTTTACGCAGGTCGGTGATGTGGTTCGCCTGCACATATTCGCTAAGGCACGCCGCAATGGCTGCGGTGGTCTTGGCGTGGTCGAACAGAGAAATATCCGCGCCATCCCCGGGATAGATGCTGGACGGGAAACAGCCAAGCTGCGTTTCCAGCAGCCCCAGCAGCTTGCCGAGCTGTTCCGGCTGGGGCTGCAACTGCGGCAGCTGCTCCTCCAGCGTGCGCACGGCCTCAACATAGACGGCAGCGGAAAGCGGCTGGGACTTCTGCGGCAATTTCAGGCTGCCGTCCTGCGGCTGCGCGGGCATCGCCCAGCCGGGGTGGGAACCGTTCAGGTGGGTGAACACCGCATCCAGCGGAAGCTCCCGCCGGTAGGCATCGCTTTCGCCTTCGGTCTCCCGGCGGTCAGCCGCGCCGGAAAGCAGGTTGGCCAGATAGACCAGATACGCCGGAGAATCGGCCGGCAGCGCCTTTGCAGCACCGCGCAGCGCGGCGGCGTGGTGGTAACGCACGCAGTCCAGAACCGGGGCCCAGTCTGCGCCGGACAAAACACCGCGCAAAAACTGGCAGCCCTGTTCACTGTGGCTGCCGCGCTGCCCACCGGCACGGTACACCGCTTTGCCGGTGTCGTGCAGCAGCCCGCCATAGGTGGACTGCAGGGTGAGAACGTTCAAAATACCATCTCCTTTACAAATTGTGGAAGAGTTGCACAACAAACGAAGAGTATAATTGTATATTTTGTGAGAGATGCTTTAATTTGGCTCTATTATAGCACATTTTGTCGCAATACAAAAGCCATGGCAGAGAAAATGCCGCAGCAGCTCTGTTCATAGAGAAAAAGCCCACGAAAACCGAAAAGTTAAGGCACGCAAAAGAAAAACTCCGCACCATTTTTGGTGCGGAGTTTTTTGCCCCCTTGCGGGGATAAGTTGAAATTGGTCTTGACCGGTTCACCAAGATGGTTCATGATCGTTTCCGTCCCCTTGCGGGGATAAGTTGAAATACGGTGAGGGCAAGTTTGGTGATTATAATTTCTTGTTTCCGTCCCCTTGCGGGGAGAACCCTCTCAGTCACGGCTTACGCCGTGCCAGCTCCCCCGAAAGGGGGAGCTTAGTACAAGGTAAGTGGCAGCTGGAAAAGCTCTCCCTTCGGGAGAGCTGGCGCGCAGCGCCTGAGAGGGTTTTGCGGGGATAAGTTGAAATCCGAAGAAAAGCGTCTCCGCGCAGAGACTGAAAAGTTTCCGTCCCCTTGCGGGGATAAGTTGAAATGGTGATGATATCAGAGTCATGCCTCTGATCAAAGGGTTTCCGTCCCCTTGCGGGGATAAGTTGAAATCTAAACATCTCTGTTGTGGGTATCGGTAACTGCGGATGTTTCCGTCCCCTTGCGGGGATAAGTTGAAATTTCAATAAGACTTATAGCGAAGACGAAGTTAAAGAGTTTCCGTCCCCTTGCGGGGATAAGTTGAAATTTGTCCATCCTAATGGATTCATGGCTACTTTCGAGTTTCCGTCCCCTTGCGGGGATAAGTTGAAATAGCAAAGCTGTTCTAAGAAAAAGAGAAAAATACTTGATTTCAGGGCAGCTTTCACAATTTCAAGACCAATATACCACAACCATACGAAAAATAAAAGAGCATTTTGGCAGGAGGCTGGAAAAGCGGGTGCGAGCCGCTCACCGAAATGGAGAAACAGGCGGCTGAATGGGGACAGCTGCACCGGGAAGCTCAGGGCGAGCCATAGCGGCGGAAGCCTGCAAAGGCGAAGATGCTGCGCTTTAGGGTGCTGCCGTCCGGGCAGGTGGTCTCCTGGCTCTTGCGGCGGGAGCAGGCGGCCAGCGTGGGGATGCCCGCGGCTTCCAGCCGCTGGACTACCCGGTACACAAAGGTGCACTCGCCCTGACAGAGCACGGCGTCCGGGTTAAGGTGCAGGATGTGGTCGGCGTATACCGTGGCAAGGGAGTCCAGCGCGGCCTCGTCAGCGGCGGGGTCGATGGCGGGAAACGCAAGATCGACCACCGTGCCGTAGCGCTGTGCAGCCGCCTGCTGCTCGGCGCTCCACAGGGCGTAGGGGTGGTTGGAAAAGTTGATGAACATAGCGTGTACCTCCCGGTTCTTTAAAAAAGGCTCCCGTCCGCACAAAACGGACGGGAGCGCTGGCGCGGGGCTCACCGCTCGTCGATGCGGTGGCCAACGTTGTTGCCGGCCAGAGCGCCGGTAACGCCGCCAACGATGGCGCAGGGGATGGTGCCGGCAATGGCGCCGACAGGGCCGCCCACGGCGATGCCGATGGTGGCGCCCTTCACGGCGCCTGCGACGGCGCCGGCTGCGGCGCAGCCCAGAGTAGAGATCAGCTCGAACATGTTTTTCACCTCCTTTCACCTACCAAAAGCCCATGGCAAGGGTGCAGTTAAGGCGGAAAAAAATAAATCTGCATAAATTTTTTAAACCATTGTAGCAGCGGCCTTTTTATGGTATGATGCAGATAATAAATCTTATAAAAAGGAGTGTTGCCCTGTGCTAAAGACTTATATCACCACCGTGCCTTTGCAGGGAAAGCTGGACCCCATGCTGTACCAGCGGGAGCGGGCAGAGGCCCCCACGGCCACCTGCTTTCCCATCGTGCAGGTAATGCGGGATACCCTTGAACCCGGGGACACGGTGCGGCTGCTGGCTATCCGGCAGGAAAACGCCGATACTGCCCGCAACTATCAGCGCCTGCTGGAAGAGCTGGCGCAGCTGGGCATTGCAGAAGCGCAGGTGGAACTGGTGCACCTGCCTGAGGATCAGCGCCCGGAAACGCTGATCGGCCTGTGCCGGGATCTGGTGGATGCCCTGCCGCAGGTCACCCGGGTGTATGCCTGCATCACCTACGGATCCAAGAGCATCCCGGTGGTCACGCTGACCGCGCTTAGCTGCGCCGAAGCCACCCACACCGAGCTGGAGGTGGGCGGCGTCTATTATGGCGAGGTCAAGCGGGAGAACGGAAAGGTGGTGGGTGCGCGGCTTTACGAAATGTCGGCACTGTACCAGCTGGCCGGGCTGGTGGGCACCATGCGGGACAGCAAGACCGCAGAAGAGGTGTTCCGTCAGCTGATCTGGATGAGCCAGCACCGGGAGGACTGAACTGCCATGAAGAATGATAAAGTATGGGATAAGATCGATGCTTCGCCCCTGCTGCAGCTGCCGCCGGAGCAGCGCAAAGCGCTGCACGAGGCGGGGGATGAACAGTTCCGCACCCTCTGGGGAGATTGCTTTGCCGCTGCGCTGACCCTTGGGCAGCCGGTGGACGGCGGGGACTTTTGCCGCATCTTCCTGAAGGCGTTCGACTTCTGGGTGCCGAAGCCCGGGCAGACCTTCAGCGCCTATCTGCGCAGCGCCCTGAAGCACCAGAACGCCCATGACGCGCAGCAGGAACAAATGGCGGTGACCGGCTTTGGCCGGGAGACCAACCGCAAGATCAAAAATGCCTTGGCTTATATGGCGAAGAACCAGATCACCGAGGAAAAGCTCTGCCACGACCCGGAAAAAGAGCAGCTGGTGGCCGATATTGCTGGGGTCGGGGTCAAGACCCTGCGGGAGGCGCTGCGCAACAAGCAGTCGATCCTCAGCTTGGACGGCACCGACGGCGAGGAGACGGCACTGGAAACGCGGGTCGCCGCCCCTGCGCAAAGCGTGGAGGAGCAGGCCGAGCAGACCGGTGAGCTGCTGGCATGGCTGCACCGCGGCATTGGGCTGATGAGCTTGCAGCAGAAGGAGCAGTACGGCAAGACTGCCGGCCCGCTGTGGAGCAGCGTACTGCTGGGCTTTTTGCGCAACAGGGACGTGCTGCCCCCGGCAGAGGATACCCCCGCGCGGCTGGCAAACTGCGATGATCTGCGTCCGCTGGAACAGGACAACTGTCTGTGGGACATCCTGCTGCTGCATAAGTATGTGGCGTTTACCGTTCAGCCGCCCTATGCACCCAAAGCGCTGGAATGCGCCGCGCTCCACGCTCTGCTGGACCCGGAGCGCAACCCGGCGCAGGATAAGACCGTGGCAGAATTTCTTGGTGTGAGCCGGGCGGCGGTGTCGCAGCGGCGCAAAACATGGCAGCAAAAACTGGTGCAGATGAAAACGGAACAGGAGGACATATAAGATGGGACGCGATGTTTTACTTTTATATATGAGCCCGAAAAACCCGAAGTACACGACCCAGACCAACGAGGGCGCGGTGCGGTACCTGATAAAGGAAAAGGAGACCCCGGACTGCATTCTGGCACTGTGCAGCGAGACGGTGCGCAAAAAAGCTGTGGTGGAAATGCCGGACGGCAGCACCTGCACCACGCTGGAATATTTCCGCGATGCGTTGCGCAGGGTGGGCATCCCGGCAGAGCGGCTGGTGGTGATCGAAGTGCCGGACAGCATGGATGACGAAAAAAAGCAGTTTCAGGCCATCTCGCAGCTGCTGGAAAAGATCAACGAAGGGGACACCCTTTCCATCGACCTTTCCGGCGGTATGCGGGACACTGCCATGCTGCTGGTGACCGCTGCCCGCTGCATGCGGGACCTGCGCGGTGTGCAGACCCGCCGGGTGATCTATGCAGAGCTGCGCGGGGAAGAGCCTGTCGCGCACGACCGCACCCAGCTGTATGATCTGTTCGACTTTGTTACCGCCATGGACGCGTTCTTCTCCACCGGCACCGCGCAAAAGCTGAAGAGCTATCTGTGGAGCGAGGGCGAAAAAGACCCGGTGCTGCACACGCTGCTGACCCGCATCAACCAGTTCTCGGAAGATCTGGCGCTGTGTCGGGTGCAGAAATTGAACGACGATCTGAACCAGATCGATCAGGCACTGAAAGAAACGCCCGAGAAGAGCCAGAACCTGACCGACCTGTTCTTCCGGATGCTGAAAGACCGTTTCAGCACCGAGTTTGCAGAGCTGCTTTCCTCCGGCGAAAAGGCGTTGCCTGCACTGGTGAGCTGGTGCGCCGACCACGGGATGTACCAGCAGGCGCTGACCCTGCTGTGCGAGCAGATGCCGGAATATGTCTGCCAGCATCTCTTTGTGCAGCCCACCTCCAAAGGCTGGGACTATCTGGCAGATCAGAAGCAGAACAAGGGCAAGCCGTGGGTGTACCCGCTGTTCCATTTCCATTTCTGCCGGTTGGCATTGTTACAGAAAGGGCGCTGGAAAGAAGTTTGTACAACTAATTTGTGCCTGACCAAAAGTAAAGATGATGCGGGCGGCAATATGCTGTTCGGCGTAGCAAACGATGAAGAAATGCACAAATATCTGAATAGGGTACTTGCCTCTGACCAGCTGGTCATCGACCCTGCCATCCGCCCGCAGCTGGAGCAGGCTGCCCTGCACTACCAGTGTGTGATGCAGTACCGCAACCAGATCAATCACGCCAGCGCCAACGACCTGGGCTTGCAGAGCAAGCACGTTTTGCCGCTGGATACCGAGAGCATTAAAGAGACCCTGCAAAAGATCACCGCCTATCTGAATGAGATCCGCCCCTTGAAGCGGAACGTCCCGCAGGACATCGAGGAAATTCCCGTTGACGCGGCCATCCCCGCCGGAACGCCCGCCCGCTGACCCTAAAACAGAAGAATCCTGAAAAGCAAAGCCCCTCCGCACTGGTTCATACCAGCGCGGAGGGGCTTTTTTGTCCCCTTGCGGGGATAAGTTGTAATTCTGAGTATGTCATTTACCATCTCGTATCAGATAGGTTTCCGTCCCCTTACGGGGAGAAACTGTAATCAGCCTGTTTTTTCGGAACAGACATTAAGCCGAAGGTTGCCGTCCCCTTGCGGGGATAAGTTGTAATCTTAAATGATTTTGTGAATAAGAAATATGGGTGCTTAGTTACCGTCCCCTTGCGGGGATAAGTTGTAATAGCAAACTTCACCGGAAAAGCGCGAAAAATACGCGCAAAACAGGGAAGAACGCATAATACAAAACTATTATACCTCTTTTTGCAGCAAAAGAAAAGGACGTTTTCAGGAAAAAAGGCCGTATTACGGGGTGCGAAGCGGAAAGCCCGGCGGGCGGCAAAAGCGCCCGCAGTGCACAAAACCCGCCCGGCGGGGCAGAAGGTGCTCCGGCAGGGCGGGTTTTTTTGGTACTGCTTTGGGTGGTTTACAGGATACGCACCCGGATGACGGCGGGGATGCTGCTCAGCTTCTCGCTCAGGCGGGCGTCCACAGCACCGGTGGCGTCCAGCATGGTGTAGGCCATGTTCTTTTTGCTCTTGTTCACCATGTTTTCAATGTTCAGGCCGGCTTCGGTGGTCAGGGCAGTGATCTGGCTGATCATGCCCGGCTCATTCTTGTGGATGATGCAGATGCGCTTGCCGCCGGCGCGGGGCTGGTGCACCTCCGGCAGGTTGACCGAGTGGGTAATATTGCCGTTGCGCAGGTAATCGCTCAGTTCCTGTGCCGCCATGATGGCGCAGTTGTCCTCGGCTTCCGGGGTGGAAGCGCCAAGGTGCGGGGTGCACACGATGCCGGGACGGCCCAGAATGGCCTCGGAGGGGAAGTCGGTCATGTAGCCGGACACCTTGCCGTTGTCCATGGCTTCCAGCAGGGCGGCGGTGTTCACCAGCTCGCCGCGGGCGTAGTTCAAAATCTTGACGCCGTCCTTGCACAGGGCAAGGGTCTGGGTGTTGATGGTGTCCTTGGTGGTGGGCAGGTAGGGCACATGGATGGTGATGTAGTCGCACAGGGGCAGCATATCGTTCAGGTTTACGCAGTGGTGCACCTGACTGCTCAGGTTCCATGCGGCTTCAATGGAGATGTAGGGGTCGTAGCCGTAGACCTCCATGCCCAGCTCGATGGCGCAGTTTGCCACCCGGGAGCCGATGGCACCCAGACCGATGACGCCAAGGGTCTTGCCCTTGATCTCGTTGCCCACGAACTGCTTTTTGCCCTTTTCCACGCTCTTTGCCATGGCGGGGTCACCGGCCAGACCCTGACACCACTGGGCGGCGGCGGCCACATTGCGGCTGCCTGCGATGAGCATCCCGATGACCAGCTCCGCCACGGCGTTGGCGTTGGCACCCGGGGTGTTGAACACCACGATGCCCTGCTCGCTGCAGCGCTCCAGCGGGATGTTGTTCACACCCGCACCGGCGCGGGCGATGGCCAGCAGATTATCGTTGAAGGTGGTGTTCAAAAGGTCGGCGCTGCGCACCAGAATACCGTCCGGGGCGTCGGCATCCACCGTGACATCGAACTGGTTCTTGGGCAGCTTTGCCAGCCCCACCGGGCTGATGGCGTTGAGCGTTTTAATGGTGTACATATCTGAAACCCCTCTTTATGCATTCTCTTTGCGGAACTTCTCCATGAAGTCCACCAGCTTATCCACGCCCTCAGCAGGCATGGCGTTGTAGATGGAAGCGCGCATACCGCCTACCAGACGGTGACCCTTCAGGTTCACAAAGCCCGCCTCGGCGGCCTCAGCGCAGAACTTTTTGTCCATGTCCGGGTTGGGGCTGGTGAAGGTGACGTTCATGGTGCTGCGGTAGCGGTGCTCCACAGGGTTCGTGAAGAACTCCTGCCCATCCAGATAGTCGTACAGCACCTTGGCCTTGGCTTCGTTGATCTTTTGCATATTGGCCAGACCGCCGATGTCGTTTTCCAGATACTTGAGCACCAGACCGGTCATGTAGATGCACCAGCACGGCGGGGTGTTGTACATGCTGTCCTTCGCCAGCAGGGTGGTGTAGTTCATCATGGTGGGCACGTTATCTGCGGCGTGACCCAGCAGGTCGTCCCGGATGATGGCAATGGCCATACCGGCGGGGGCTACGTTCTTCTGCACGCCAAAGTAGATGCAGCCGTACTTGCTGACATCCACGGGCTTGGAAAGGATCATGGAGCTCATATCTGCCACCAGCGGCACGCCCTCCACCTGCGGCAGCTCCACATACTGAGTGCCGAAGATGGTGTTGTTCTGGCAGATGTGGATGTAGCTGGCGTCCTTGTCGTAGTCGATAGCGTTTACATCCGGGATATAAGTGAAATTTTTATCCTTGCTGGATGCTACGATCTTGGCTTCACCAAACTTGGCGGCTTCCTTGGCAGCCAGACCCGAGAAGTTGCCGGACACGATGTAGTCTGCCTTGCCGGTGGTCATAAAGTTCAGCGGCACCATGGCAAACTGCTGGGTGGCACCGCCCTGAAAGAAGCCCACCTTGTAGTTATCGGGAATGTTCATCACCCGGCGCAGGGAAGCTTCGGTGTCCTTGATGATGGCGTCGAACCACTTGCTGCGGTGGCTCATCTCCATCACGCTCTGACCACTGTCGCCGTATTCCAGCAGCTCGGCCTGTGCTTGCCGCAGTACCTTTTCGGGCAGCATGCTGGGGCCTGCGCTGAAGTTATATACTCGTGCCATAATGAACCTCTCCTTTTCCTGTGATACACCTATTACGCAGTACCGCCTGTTTTGCGGTGCGTCTGTTACTTTCCGTAGCCGTAGTATACCGGTTTTTCCCTGCCGAAAACAAGAGCATCTTTGCACAAAGATATGGCCCCTGTACCCCGCCTGATGGCACAAAGCATACAAATGTACGCCATGCGGAGACAAAATATAAGACAATTGTAAAAGAAGCGCACTATGCCTTGATTCCATGCGGATTTTCCGCCCTTGCACCTTTGGCAGAAATGCGGTATACTGGAAATACTAAGACAAATGTAAAAGAAAACTTCCTCAGGCAAAACCTGATGGTTTTGCCAGCTCCCTCAGAGAGGGAGGCTCTGGCATGGCGGGAAGGTTTCTTATTGCATTTGATACTTTAGCACTGAGGGCGACGGCGTGCGCCCTCTCCGTCACGGCTTACGCCGTGCCACCTCTCCCAAAGGGAGAGGCAAGAGCACTGCCGGAAACTTTCGCATTACGCATAACGCTTTAGCAATGGGCTTTAAACCTTGGCTCCCCCTTTGGGGGAGCTGGCAAAGCCGATAGGCTTTGACTGAGAGGGCGCTCCCGCTAAAAAAATTTATGGAGGTACAACAGATGTATGGCTTACCGGATACCCTGCGGCCGCTTTCGGCGGCAGAAGAACAGGTGATGCTTGCCGTGTGGGCGTGCCCGGGCGCGGCGGCGCGGCGGGACATCAGCCAAAAGCTCAAGGCCACCGGCTGGGCGGCGGCTACGGTGCTGAATTTTCTCTACCGGTTGGAGGAAAAAGGCTGGGTCAGGTCGGCAAAGCAGGGCAACTGCAACGTGTATGTGCCGCTGGTCACCCGGCGGGCGTACGGCGTGTACTGTATGCGGCAGCGGCTGGACACCCTGTTTGACGGCGACCTTGCCGCCGCCGTTCATGCGCTGGTAAGCGAGAGCGGCTGCTCTCAGAGCGCCTTGGAGCAGGCCATCCGGGTGTTGGAGGAGAAGCATCAGGAGACGGAGGAGTACGACCTGTACGACCCCTACGGTTGAATTGTTTCATATTTTTTTACAAAATGTTGGTTGACAGCGAAGTATCCGTTCTGTAATATAAAAGCTATTAAAAAACGAGAAACTGATATGGACGAACAGGAAAGGAGCAGCCAGACACATGGATCATTTGCAGAATGTATTAAGCTACTTCGACCAGCAGCAGCCCCTTTGCGCAGAGCATGACCGCATCCCCAAGGACCTCTATCGGGAGTTCGGGGTCAAGGCCGGTTTGCGCGACGAGACCGGCAAGGGCGTGCTGGCAGGTCTGACCAACATCTCGGACATCCGGGCGTTCCAGTATGTGGACGGGGTCAAGCACCCGGCAGACGGTCAGCTGCTGTACCGCGGCTATGACGTAAAAGACCTCATCAACGGCAGCCGCGGCAGCCGCTTTGCCTTTGAGGAGGCGGGATATCTGCTGCTGTTTGGTCAGCTGCCCACCCCGGAGCAGCTGGAACAGTTCTGCGCGGTGCTGGGCGAGTGCCGCACCATGCCCACCAACTTTACCCGCGATGTCATTATGAAGGCACCCAGCCACGATATCATGAACAGCATGGCGCGCAGCGTGCTGACGCTGGCTTCCTACGACCCCAAGGCGGCAGATTTAGATACCGCCAACGTGCTGCGCCAGAGCATCCAGCTGGCGGGTATCTTCCCCATGCTGGCGGTGTACAGCTACCACGCCTATAACCACTACGAAAAAGACGCCAGTATGTATATCCACCGCCCGGACCCCAGCCTTTCCACCGCAGAGAATTTCTTGAGGATGCTGCGCCCGGATATGCAGTACACCCCGCTGGAAGCCCGCGTGCTGGACGTGGCGCTGCTGCTGCACGCCGAGCACGGCGGCGGCAACAACTCCACCTTTACCACCCGCGTGGTCACCTCCTCCGGCACCGACACCTACTCGGCCATGGCGGCAGCGCTGTGCTCCCTCAAGGGCCCGCGCCACGGCGGTGCAAACCTGATGGTCATGCACATGATGCAGAACATCCGGGACAACCTCCACGACATCGAGGACGATGAGGAGCTGGAAGCCTACCTGAAAAAGCTGCTCCATGGCGAGGCCTTCGACCGCAAGGGGCTGATCTACGGCATGGGGCACGCCGTCTACTCCCTCAGCGACCCGCGCGAGGTGGTGTTCAAGGGCTATGTGGAGCAGCTTGCCCACGAAAAAGGCCGGGACAAGGATCTTTCCCTCTACACCCGCATCGAGCGCATGGCACCCCAGCTCATTGCGCAGGAGCGCAAGATCTTCAAGGGCGTCAGCCCCAATGTGGACTTTTACAGCGGCTTTGTGTACGAGATGCTGGGCATCCCCATGGAGCTGTACACCCCGCTGTTTGCCGTGGCGCGCGTCATGGGCTGGAGCGCCCACCGCATCGAGGAGCTGCTCAGCGCCAACAAGATCATCCGCCCGGCCTACAAGAGCCTTGGCGGCACCCACGATTATATCCCGCGCAGCCAGCGGGCATAAAGGGAGGGCATCGGCATGGAAGAAATGCAGCAGCATCAGGGGGAATGGTTCTTCCTCCACGAGCTCAACGTGGATAAGGTGTTCAGCACCATCCAGCGGGCAGATTATCTCATCCTGTATTATATCAAGGTGGCGCAGGAGAAACACCCCGGCGAAAAACTCTATCTTGCCGACCTTGCCGCCGCCATGGGGCTGCGGGTGACCGAGCTTTCCAAGGGCATCGAGAAGCTGCAGGACAGCGGCTTTGTAACATGGAAAACCGACCGCGAGGCCGGGCGCACCTATGTGGAGCTTTCCAGCAAGGCGGTGGAGCTGATGGCGGAGGAGCAGGCACTTTTGCAGCGCTGCTACCGCCGGATGCGTGCCGAACTTGGGGACGAGGAGCTGCGCCGCGCCGCTGCCACCATGCAGCGCGCCACTGCCATCCTGAAAGAAGAGCGGGAGAAGGAGTTTCCCGCTGCACAGTAACGATTATGAAAGAAAGACACCGGACAGCCTTGCAGGCCGCCGGTGTCTTTCTTTTTATAAAAATATTTTTATTTGATGCAGCTTGCGCAGGGGGTATAGCCTGCAGCGATGGCTTCGTCATAGCTGGAAAAGAGGATTTGGTTCTTTCCCGCAGGCAGGTTTGCGCAGGTGGGCAGGTGGAACTTTTTGCTGTTCACGTTGCCGATGTAGGCCTGCTGCGCCGTGCTGGAGGACGACGGGTCGGTGGGGTTCAGTTGGCTGTCCGGCACAAAGTGCTCGGTGCCCACGGTGAAGTTCTGACCGTCGCTGCCAATGGTGATGGTACCTTGCAGGTCGGTGCGGTAGACGTCCACCTTTGCGTCCCGCAGGATGCTTAACGTCTCCTCGTGGGGGTGGCCGTACTTGTTGTTCTTGCCGCAGGAGATGACGCCCATTTCCGGCAGAACAGCGTTCAAAAACAAGTAGCCGGTGCTGGTGCTGGAGCCGTGGTGCCCTACCTGCAGCACATCGGCTTTCAGGTTGGCACCGCTGTTCACAAGGTCGGTCTCAGCGGTATTTTCCATGTCACCGGTCAGCAGAAAGCTGGTATTGCCGTAGTCGATGCGCAGCACCAGCGAGGTATTGTTGGTCTCGCTGTACTGCGTTACCGGGCCAAGCAGGGTAACGGTGGCGCTGCCCAGCGGCCAGACCGTGCCCACGGAGGGCACCTCCAGCTGCAAGCCCTGCTGCTGGGTGTACTTGACAAAATCGTTGAAGCATTTGGTGCTGCTCTCGGTCACCGGGCTGTAAGCGTGCCCAGCCGGGAACTTTGCCATTACGGCGGCAAGGCCGCCCACATGGTCCTCGTGGGCGTGGGAGCAGAATACATATTGCAGCTGCTCCACCCCCTGCTTTTGCAGGTAGGATACCACCAGACTGCCGTCGTCCACATTGCCGCCATCGTAGAGCATGAACTGTCCGTCACACTCTACCAATACGCTCAACGCCTGCCCTACGTCAATGAAGTGCATCTCAAAGGGCTGGCTTGCCCCGGTGGAGGGCTTGACGATGTGTCCGCCGTTGCTGTCACAGGCGGTAAGCCCCAGCGCCAGCACAGCGGCCAGCGCCAGTGCAGCCAGCCGCAGGAACAGGCGGCGGGGGAGCAGGGTTACTTTTTCTTCTTTCCGGTTTTCCACGTTGCGGCCTCTTTCTGTTGATTATTCTTGGGTTTGTGGCCGGGCGCAGAGTTGGGCGCAAAGCGCGCGCCCGGGCTGGGCTGACGGCCTGCCGGGGCGGTGGCACGGGCATTTTTGCCGGTGCTGCGTCCCTTCTGGCTGGGGTGTACGGTATAGGTGCCATCGTTGTGGATGGTCACCTCGGCGCTCTCTGCCCGGCGGGCGGTGCGCTGCACGGCGCGGCGGCCGACGGCGGGCACAAGCAGGGGGATCAGGTCCTCCCGGTGGGTCAGCTGCAAGGCCTTGACCACCTTTTCGGCGTTGCGGGGTTCGTAGTATTGCAGCAGTGCGCGCTGCAATGCCTTGCCCTCGGGGGTCTTTTCCACAAACACCGGCTTGAGGGTGTAGGGGTCAAGCCCAGTATAGAACATACAGGTGCTCACGGTGCCGGGGGTGGGGTAGAAGTCCTGCACCTGCTCCGGGCGCATGTGGTTCTTATAAAGGTACTCGGCCAGATAGACCGCGTCCTTCAGGGTGCTGCCCGGGTGACTGGACATGAGGTAGGGCACCAGATACTGCTTTTTGCCCGCCTTCTTGCTCAGCTCGTAGAACTTATCCTTGAACTTGTTGAAGGTCTCGATGGGCGGCTTACCCATGTAGGCAAGGGTGTTGGGGGCGCAGTGCTCCGGGGCGACCTTCAGCTGGCCGGACACATGGTACTCCACCAGTTCTTTAAAGAAGGTATCGTCCGGGTCAGCCATCAGGTAGTCGAACCGGATGCCGCTGCGGATGAACACCTTTTTCACGCCCGGCAGCTCCCGCACCCGGCGCAGAATTTTAAGGTAGTCGCTGTGATCCACGATCATGTGGGAGCAGGTGGTGGGGGCAAGGCAATGCTTGCCGCCGGTGCACATGCCGCGCAGCATCTGCTCACGGCAGGAGGGAAAGCGGAAGTTTGCGGTGGGGCCGCCCACATCGTGGATATAGCCCTTGAAATCCGGCTCGTGGGTCATGCGCTCGGCTTCCTCCACGATGCTGTCGGCGCTGCGGCTGGTGACCCGCCGCCCCTGATGCAGCTGGATGGCGCAGAAGTTGCAACCGCCGAAGCAGCCGCGGTTCTGGATGATAGAGAACTGCACCTCGCGGATGGCGGGCACGCCGCCCATACTCTCGTAGATGGGGTGGTACCGGCGGGTGTAGGGCAGGGCGTATACCTTGTCCAGCTCTCCGCGCACCAGCGGCTTTGCGGGGATGTTCTGCACCAGATACTTTTCGCTCTGCTTCTGCACAATGATCTGGCCGCTGACCACGTCCTGATTGTCCATCTGGATGCGGCAGGCCTTGGCGTAGGCTGTCTTGTCGGCGGCAACCTTTTTAAAACCGGCGCACTCCACATACCGCTGGGGCAGGTGGTCGAAATCGGTCAGGTAGCAGGTGCCGTTCACGTCCGTGATGCTCTCCACCGGCTCCCCGGCGGCCAGACGGCGGGCGATCTCCACGGTCTGGTGCTCGCCCATGCCAAAGCTGATGAGATCCGCGCCGGAGTCCTCGGCGATGCTGGGCAGCACGGTGTCCAGCCAGTAATCGTAGTGAGCAAACCGGCGCAGGCTGGCTTCCAGACCGCCTAAGATCACCGGCAGGTCGGGGTAAGCCTGCTTGGCAAGCTTGGTGTACACGGTGGCGCTGCGGTCCGGGCGGGCACCGGCCTTGCCGCCGGGGGAGTATTCATCCTCGGCGCGGGGAATTTTTGCCACGGAATAGTGGCTGACCATGCTGTCCACATTGCCGCCGCCAATGAAAAAGCCGTACTTGGGCTTGCCGAACCGCTTGAAGTCCTCGCAGTCGGTATAGCGAGGCTGTGCCAACACGCCCACCTTGTAGCCCTCGGCCTCCAGCAGGCGGCTGATGATGGCGGTGCCAAAGCTGGGGTGGTCCACATAGGCGTCACCGCCTACCACCACAAAGTCCAGCTGCTCCCAGCCCCGGGCTTCCATGTCCGCCCGGCTGATGGGAAGAAATTTGGTGTAGATCTGGGGAGTAGAATGTTCCATAATGCTCCTTTATTATTCCTCCGGTTGGTTCATCTGCATTTCCAGCCACTGCTGGCGGCTGATGAGCACGGCGCGGGGCTTTGCGCCCTCGTAGGGGCCGATGATGCTCTTTTGCTCCATCTCGTCCATGATGCGGGCGGCGCGGGCGTAGCCCAGCTTGCAGCGGCGCTGCAACAGGCTGGTGGAAGCCTGACCGGCGTCGATGACCACATCCACGGCCTGCTTGAACATGGGGTCGGAGCCTGCGTCCTCCTCGGCGTCGGCACCGCCGCCGCCCTTTTTGCCGTCCTGAATGGCGTGCTTTTCCATGGCCTCGATCATGGCTTCGTCGTACTGCACGGTGGCGCTGGATTTGATGAAATCCAGCACACGGCTGATCTCCTCATCCCGCACAAAGGTGCCTTGGATACGGGTGGGCTTGGGTGCGCCCACGGGCATAAAGAGCATATCGCCCTGACCCAGCAGCTTTTCTGCACCGGCACCGTCCAGAATGGTGCGGCTGTCTACCTGACTGGACACCGCAAAGGCGATGCGGCTGGGGATGTTGGCCTTGATCAGGCCGGTGATCACATCCACGCTGGGGCGCTGGGTGGCAACGATCAGGTGCATACCGGCGGCACGGGCTTTTTGGGCGATGCGGCAGATGGAATCTTCCACATCCTTGCCCACCACCATCATCAGGTCGGCCAGCTCATCGATGATAATGGCGATGTAGGGCATCTTTTCCAGTTCCGGCTGCTCGGCAGCCAGCTTGTTGAAGGACTTGATATCGCGCACGTTGTTCTCCGCAAACAGGCGGTAGCGGCGCTCCATCTCCTGCACCGCGCTGCCCAGTGCACCGGCGGCCTTGCGCGGCTCGGTGACAACGGGCATCAGCAGGTGGGGGATGCCGTTATACTCGGCCAGCTCCACTACCTTGGGGTCGATGAGCAGCAGCTTTACGTCCTCCGGGCTGGAGCGGAACAGCAGGCTCATGATGATGCTGTTCACGCACACGGATTTACCGCTGCCGGTGCTGCCCGCGATGAGCAGGTGGGGCATCTTGCACAGGTCAGTCACCTGCGCCACACCGGCAATGTCCTTGCCAAGGGCGATGCCCAGCGGCGAGGTCATGCGCAGAAAGCTCTGGCTTTCAAAGATACTGCGGATGTACACAGGGGTCTTTTTGTGGTTTGGCACCTCGATGCCCACGGCGGGCTTGCCGGGGATGGGGGCTTCCATACGCACATCTGCCACCGCGAGGTTCAGGGCGATATCGTCTGCCAGCGAGGTGATGCGGCTGATCTTCACACCCGCCATGGGCTGCAGCTCGTACCGGGTAACAGAGGGGCCGCGGGAGATATCCAGCACCCGGGTACGCACGCCGAAGCTTTCCAGCGTGTCCACCAGCTTCTGGGCGTTGGCCTTCAGCTCCTCCTGTGCGCCGGGGTCGCTTTCTTCCTGCGATTTTTCAAACAGCTCGATGGGCGGGTACTGGTACTCATAGCTGTCCACCGGCTCGGCTTCCTCGGTGGGGGCGGTGGCAGCTGCCTGCTCCGAGACGGCGGGCTTTTCCATGGCCGCTGCCACCAGCGAGTTGATGTCCTTTTCCTCTACCGGCTCGGCGGTGATGCTGATCCAGCCGTCCTCGTCCGGCGCAGAGCGGAACGCCACGGCGTTCTCGGCGCTCACCCGGGGCACGGCGGGCTGGATGGGCGCAGCTTCCGGCGGCTGCGGCATCTGCGGCTGCACCACCGGCGCTGCCGGCTGGACGATGGAAGTATCAAAAACAGGGGCAGGGGCGGGCTCTTCCGGCTGGGGGGCATCTTTGGCAAAGAAATCTGCCGCAGCGGTGACTACCGGGTCTGCCACGATGGGCGGCGGCGTGGGCTTGGGCGCAGGGCGCAGCGGGTCCTGCCCGAAGGTGCCGCCCGGCCCGACGATCAGCGGCTCAATGGGCTCGCTGCCACCCTCGGAAAGGGCGGTGTGGTCGGGGCCAAGGTCTACGTCAAAGGCAGCGCGGGGACGCGCAACGCTGACCCGCACCGGGGTGATGGGCGGTGTGGCAGGCTCCGGCTGGGCAGGGGGGGCGGGCGCGGCCTCAGTTTCGGCAGCGTCTGCTTCCATCTCCTGCGTTACCTTATGCCCCCAGCGCAGCACGCCGGACATCCAGTCCGGCACACCCAGATGCAGCCCGGCAGGCTCGTCCTCCTCGTCCAGCGGCTCGTCCTCGGTTTCGTCGTATTCCTCGTCGATCTCCCGCTCTGCCTGCCGGATGGCGGCACGCTCGGCGCGGCGGGCGGCGCTCTGCTCTGCAAAGGCAGAGCCGCGGGCGCGGATGCCGCCGGTGACGGCGCACAGCCAGACCCAGACCTCGGCGGGGGTGACATCAAAAATGTACAGGCTGCCGCACAACAAAAGCACGATCATAATGAGGTTTGCCGCCGGGCGACCGCACAGCAAAAGCAGCACGCCGCCCAGCACAAAGCCCATTGCGCCGCCGGAGAGCCATGCGCTGACGCCGTTGGCGTAGCAGGCAGAAAGCATTTGCAGCGCCGACAGTCCCTGCGGCTGGATATCGGAAAACACGATGACTGTGCCGCAGACAAAGATAAGCCCCAGCACCAGCTTGAGGATGCGGGACAGCAGCTCCTCGCCCCGGGTGTACAAAACAGCCAGACAGCACACGGCTGCACCCAACACAAAGCTGCCGCAGCCGAACAGCCCGAACAGCACATCGTGGAGCACCCGCCATACGGAATCGCCCTGCACAAAGGCCAGCACCATCAGCAGCAGGCCGCCGAACAGGGTGCCAAGCCCTGCCGGGAGCCGCTGTTCTGCCTTTTTACGGCGGGCAGCAGTGCGCCGTTTCGTTGATTTTCGTTTTTTCGTTGCCATTCTACTCTGTTCCCCAACTTCCCATAGACACAATAATTGATTTTACTATTGTACCACGCAAGGGCAAAAATGGCAAACCATAATGTTGTTTTTCTTGAGGAAAATGGAACGAACCCCCTCAGTCTTTGCTTCGCAAAGCCAGCTCCCCCAAGGGGACGCCTTTTGTGGTAGAGATAAACGTTCCCGTTGCCACTGAAGCCGTCCCCTTGGGGAAGGTGGCATCGCCGCAGGCGATGACGGAAGGGGTAAACCCACAACACACTTTACCCCCGCTCGATCTCCCTGTACAGCCACGTCAGCGCGTCCGAAAGACCGCCCAGCTCGTCGATGAGCTTTTCCTTTACGGCGCGGCGTCCGTCCAGTACCGTGCCCATGTCCATGACCAGCTCCCCGGTGTGGAGCATCAGCTGGGTGTAGCGCTTTTCCGGCATACCGCTGTGGGCGGCTACAAAACCGGTGATGCGCTGCTGCATCTGCTCGAAGCAGTGCATGGTCTGCGGCACGCCTAAGATCAGCCCGGAGTGCCGCACCGGATGCACCGTCATGGTGGCGGTGGGGACAATAAAGCTGTGCCGCGCGCTGACCGCCAGCGGGATGCCGATGGAGTGCCCGCCGCCCAGCACCAGCGTGGCGCTGGGCTTGGAGATACTGGCGATCAGCTCCGCCAGTGCAAGCCCAGTCTCCACATCGCCGCCCACCGTGTTCAGCAGCACCAGCAGCCCCTCGATACGGGGGTCCTCCTGCACCGCCACCAGCTGGGGGATGACGTGCTCGTACTTGGTGGTCTTTTGCCCCTGCGGCGCTTCGGTATGCCCTTCGATCTGGCCGATGACGGTCAGGCAGTGGATGACATGACCGCCCCGGCTCAGGGTGACCGTGCCCAGATCCTCGATATCCTCTTTTTCCATCCGGTGCTGCTCTGCGGGGGTGTCTTTTGCCGTATCCATGCGCATTCTCCTTCCGTAGCGGGGTCTTTGTGGGGTCAGTATCCCCCGGCATCCGGGGAAGTATACAGGAGAAAAGAAACAAAAAACTTTGTGAATTTTTTGCTTTTTTATAAATAGGTATTTGACATTCGCCTTTCATGCTGTATACTTTAAATAATATAACAGGATAAAACGGAACATCTCTCTGCGCGCAAAGAAGCCCCTTGCATGGCGGCAGAAGCTGCAGCGCGTTGGGCAGAAAGGAGAATTTTCCTATGAACACCCCCCAAAAAGCATCGATCCCTGTGATCAAGCGTCTCCCCAAATATTACCGGTATCTGCGCTCCTTGCAGGACGACGGCATTACCAGCATCTCCTCCCGGGAGCTGGCTTCCCAGATGGGCACCACTGCCTCGCAGGTGCGGCAGGACTTCAACTGCATCGGTGACGTGAACGGACGGCAGGGCATCGGCTACTCGGTGGAGAACCTGCTTTCCATTCTGGAAAGCCTGCTGTTTGGCAACGGCGACCGTCTGCCCACCATCCTGATCGGCTGCGGCCGTCTGGGCAAGGCGGTGAGCCGCTTTATCACCACCGACACCAACGGCTACAAGCTGATCGCGGCCTTTGACGTGGCCGAGAACGAGGTGGGCAAGGAGATCAGCGGCATCCGCATCCGTCACATTGACGAGCTGGAGGCCTTCTGCGAGGAAAACAAGCCCAAGGTGGCGGTGCTCTGCGTCCCCCGCGATGGTGCACAGCAGGTCAGCGGACGGCTGGTGGATCTGGGCATCGAGGGCTTCTGGAACTTCTCCCACTATGATCTGTCGGTGCCTTACCCCGATGTGGTGGTGGAAAACGTCCATCTGGGCGACAGCCTGATGAGTCTGGGCTACCGTCTGCGCAATCAGGAGTGACGGCATGGCAAAATTGTATTTCCGCTACGGTGCCATGAACAGCGGCAAGAGCACGGCGCTGATGCAGGTGGCACACAACTACGAAGAGCAGGGCATGAAGGTGCTCATTTTAAAGCCGCAGGTGGATACCAAGGGCGGCGGGGAGCTGGTGAGCCGTCTGGGCGTGCGCCGCAAAGCAGACCTGCTGATCCCGCCGGAGCTGGACGTGTTCGAAGCCGTGAAGGCGGCAAACGATGCTTCTGGCCCACTGGCCTGTGTGCTGTGCGACGAGAGCCAGTTCTTTACCCCGGAGCAGGCCGAGCAGCTGTTCATGATCACGGTAGATCTGAACATCCCGGTGATTTGCTACGGTCTGCGGGCAGATTTTTCCCTCAAGGGCTTCCCGGGCTCTACCCGTCTGCTGGAGCTGGCACACACCATCGAGGAGATGAAAACGATCTGCACCTGCGGGCGCAAAGCCATCTGCAACTGCCGCAAGGTGAACGGGCAGTTCGTCTTTGAAGGCGAGCAGGTAGCCATCGACCTTGAAAACGATGTGCAGTACGTCAGCATGTGCCCCCAGTGCTACTTCAAGGCGCGGCGGGCGTTCTACGCTGCAAAGAAAAACTGAGATACCTTTATGTTGTATACAAGCCGCTGTACCGCGCTGGGTGCAGCGGCTTTTTTGCGTGATTTGCGGAAGAGCTACCCCCTCAGCCTCGCTGCGCTCCGCGGGGGAGGTTTTTGCTTGCCGGGGGATGTTCTCTTTTGACACCAAAAGAGAACCAGAAAAGTGCCAGCGATTTCGACGCGCTGGAGCCACGAAAAAGGGGCTGCTCGCCCCTTTTAACCCCAAAGGGGTGGGCTACACCGGAAAAAACTGAAGATTCACGCCTGTTCGGCGTGAAGATCTTTTAACCGTTTTTTCCGGCTCCGCCGATTTGAAGCCCCTCAGTCGCTGCGCGACAGCTCCCCCAAGGGGGAGCGGGCACGCCCGCAAGCTTTGCACTTTAGCTGGAAACTGTATCGCTATGCCAAGGGCTCTCCCTTTGAGGAAAGACTTCCCCCGTTCCGGGGGAAGATGTCGCGCAGCGACAAAAGGGGGAGTCTGTCACCGTAGGTGACGGAGAGGGCGCACGCCGCTAGCCCTATTTTAAAGTATCAAACGCAATAAAAAAAACCTTCCCCACCACCGCCAAAAGCCGTCCCCTTGGGGAAGGTGGTTGCGAACACAGTGAGCAGACGGAAGGGGGATCCCTGACAGGCTGTATACAGACTGATATATTAATTTGCTGCGTTTCGCGGCCACTGATATATCAACTGGGTGAAATACGCACGTTTTTTGCGCTATTGATATATCAGTTCAGACTAGGCAGTTACTCAACGGAGAGGAGAGGGAGAGGGAAAAGAAGAGAGCAGCGGGGGCGGCAGGACATAAAAAATTACAGGCAGAACGGTAAATGTAACAGAAATTATTGAAATTTTTGCCGTTCTTCCCATGTTGCATCCCAGATTTTTATGCAAGTCATTGAAGTATACAAGTTGCACAGTTTTTCAGCGCAAGTTTATTCATTTCGGCAAGGACGTCGAATCCCTTTCAAAAACAAGAGCAATATTTGTACGTTTTTATCCTGTATCACTGTAAAAACCATCTTTCTTTTTTTGGTGGCTTTTGTTATCATAATTGTATACAAGGGGGATGTGCAGACCCCTAACATGAAGATGTTTTCTATTAGGAGGAGAACAAAAATGAGCAAGGCAATTTCTCGTCGTAACTTCCTGATGGCTACCGGCGCTGTCGGTGCTGCAGGTCTGCTGGCTGCCTGCGGCAGCAAGCCCGCTGCTTCTTCCACCGCTTCTTCCGCTGCTTCTCAGGCCCCCGCTGCTTCCGCAGACGAGAGCCTGACCCTGTCTGACGGCCCCGTCAACCTGAGCATCAGCTGGTGGGGCGGCGACAGCCGTCACGCTGCTTACCAGAGCGCTCTGGAGGCTTTCCAGGCTGAGCACTCCAACATCACCGTGGAGCCCACCTTCGCCGCATGGTCCGGCTGGGAAGAGAAGATGGCTGCTGCCTTCATCGCAGGCAACGCTCAGGATGTCTGCCAGGTGAACTGGAACTGGCTGTACAACTACTCTGCCGACGGCAGCAAGTTCGTGGATCTGAACACCACCTCCAAGTTCATCGACCTGACCCAGTGGGATGCCGCTGCTATGGACGCTTGCTATGTGGCCAACAGCCAGCAGTGCGTGCCCGTCTCCATGACCGGCCGTATCTTCTACTGGAACATGACCACCTTTAATAAGGCTGGCATCACCGAGGTTCCCAAGTCTCTGGACGATCTGATGGCTGCCGGTAAGGCTTTCCAGGAGAAGCTGGGCAACGATTACTACCCCCTGCACCTGGGCGCATACGACCGTATGATCCTGATGGTGTTCTACCTCGAGTCCAAGTACGGCAAGGACTGGGCTGATCCCGTTACCTCCACCCTGAACTACACCGAGGACGAGATCGCTGAGGGTCTGGCCTTCATCAAGAGCCTGGTGGACAACCACGTCATGATGAACCTGAAGACCTACTACTCTGCAAACTCCGATACCGCTACCCACCAGTCCAACGAGTGGATCACCGGTAAGATCGCAGGCATCTTCGAGTGGGATTCCGCTGCAAGCAAGTATTCTTCCGCTCTGGACGACAGCAACAAGGACGGCTTTACCGTCGGCGAGGAGATCAAGTTCGGCGACAACAACGGCGGCTTCTCCAAGGTGTCCATGGGTCTGGCTATCACCAAGACCTGCAAGAACGTTGCCGAGGCTGCTACCCTGATCAACTTCCTGCTGAACGAGGAAAAGGGCGCTTCCATCATGGGCTCTGAGTGCGGCATCCCCGCTTCCAAGGCTGGCCTGAAGTTCGCGCAGGACGCCGGCGCTGTCAAGAGCCTGGTTGCTGAGGCAAATGCCAAGGTCATGGCATTCACCACCAACAAGCTGGATCCCCTGTTCGAGAACAACGACCTGAAGGCTTCCGGCACCGGCATCTATCAGGAAGTGTTCGACAACATCGACTACGGTGATCAGACCCCTGAAGAGGCTGTTGAGACTCTGCTGGACGGCATGGAGTCTGTCGGCTACACCATCGGCTAAGCTTACCTCTCTCTGACAGCGGTCAGAACCGGATATTCAGTATCTGAAATAAATAAGGGCATCTGCCGCCCGTACGACAGATGCCCTTGTTTTTTCGGAGAATGGTTATCAAACCTTGAAAGAATTGTTACCGGTCTGTGACCTGCTGTACTGTCTGCTTCAAAATCCTGCAAAAGGAGGACTTCGGATGAAAAAAAGTAATGCGCCCGCAGGCGCACGAACTCCGTTCCAGAAATGGGTCGATAAGTATCAGGGTCTGTTTTATCTGATCCCCTGGATCATCGGCTTTCTCGTCTTTAAGGCGTTCCCCTTCGGTCAGTCGCTGTATTACAGCTTCACCGATATGAACTTCTTCAAGGGCGACACCAACTTTGTTGCTCTGGCCAACTACATTACCGCATTCCACACCAGAAAGATCACCAAGGCGCTGATCATCACCTTCAAGTACGCCTTTATCACCGTGCCCCTGAAGCTGATCTTCGCACTGTTCATCGCCTACATTCTGAACTTCAAGATTGCCTGTGTCAACCTGTTCCGCACGGTGTACTACATCCCCTCCATTCTGGGCGGCTCTGTGGCTATCGCTGTGCTGTGGAAGGCTGTGTTCAGCGTGGATGGTCTGCTGAACACTGTGGTGCGCGCTGTCACCTTTGGTGCGGTGCAGGGCCCCGAGTGGCTGAGTGACCCCAACTACGCACTGTGGATCATCTGCTTTTTGCGTATATGGCAGTTCGGTTCCGCCATGGTGCTGTTCCTTGCTGCACTGAAGGGCGTGCCCGCAGACCTGTACGAGGCTGCTACCATCGACGGCGCCGGCAAGTGGCGTCAGTTCTTCTCCATCACCGTTCCGATGATCACCCCCATCATCTTCTACAACCTGGTCACTCAGATCTGCCAGGCTTTCCAGGAGTTCAACGGCCCCTACATCATCACCAACGGTGGTCCCCGTGGTTCCACTACCCTGATCTCCCTGCTGGTTTACAACTACGCATTCAAGTCCTACGACATGGGCATGGCTTCTGCTCTGGCATGGATCATGTTCATCATCGTCTGCATCCTGACGATCATTGCGTTCACCAGCCAGAAGAAGTGGGTCTACTACTCGGATGAAAGGTAAGGTGACCAATATGGGAATGAAAGCATCGAATAAGATCGCAACCTTCTTTAAGTACTTCGTGCTGATCCTGGTTGGTGTCATCATGATCTATCCTCTGCTGTGGATGATCAGCGCTACCTTCAAGGATAACAGCGAGATCTTTGCAGGCATCAGCCTGTGGATCAAAAAGCCTACGCTGGATGGCTACCGCAACGCCCTGAACAACTTCGGCGGCTCCATCAACATCCTGCAGGCCATGCTCAACACTTACAGCTATGTCATCCCCAAGGTGATCTGCACTGTGGTGTCTGCCTGTATTGCCGCTTACGGTTTTGGCCGTTTCGACTTCCCTGGCCGCAAGCTGCTGTTCAACATCATGCTGGCTACCCTGTTCCTGCCGCAGGTCGTGCTGAACGTGCCGCAGTACCTGCTGTACAACAAGTTCGGCTGGGTGGACAGCCCCTTCTATCTGGCCATCTGGGTGCACTGCGCATTTGCTACCGAGACCTACTTCGTGTATCAGCTGGTGCAGTTCATGCGCAACGTCCCGCGTGATCTGGACGAGGCTGCCGCCATTGACGGCTGCTCCTCCTTCCAGACCCTGTACAAGGTCATTGTGCCCATGCTGGGCCCCGCTCTGGTGTCCTGCGCACTGTTCCAGTTCATGTGGAGCTGCAACGACTTTATGGGCCCGCTGCTTTACGTCAGCACCCCCGGCAAATACCCCATGTCCCTGTTCGTCAAGCTGTCCATGGACGGTGATACCGGCTTTGCATGGAACAAGATCCTTGCGCTGTCCCTTATCTCCATCCTGCCGCAGCTGATCGTATTCTTCTGTGCACAGGATCAGTTCGTTGAAGGTATCTCCGCAGGTGCCGTCAAGGGCTAATGCGCCATAAGAACATCTGACCAAGACCAACACCCCCTGTGCTGCTCCCAACGGATGGCACAGGGGGTGTTTTGGCTGATACATCATTTCGTCTGCTTTTTGCGGTACTGCAAAGGACTGATATCCATCACCTCGCGGAACACGCGGCGGAAGTGAGCTGCGCTGGCAAAGCCGGTCTGCTCGGCAATAGCGCTGATGGAAAGCTCGGTGGTCTCCAGCAGTTTCTGCGCAGCCTCGATGCGGCGGTTGTTCAGGTAGTCCACGATGGATTGCCCGGTCACCCGCCGGAACAGGCGGCTGAGATAGTAAGGGGAGAGGTAGAACTTTGCTGCCACCTCGGTAAGAGAGAACTTTTGCCGGTAGTTGGCGGCAAGGTGGGCACACACCTGCTCGATGGTCTCGTTGCGGGGGCGCGCCACAGCACTGCTCTCGGCAAGGCATTCCTGCTCTACATAGTGCAGGATCAGCAGCAGGTACAGCCCGCCGGGGTAGTCCTGCTCCGGCATGGCAGAGCGCATCATCTCCAGCAGAGTGCGCAGGCGGCGGGTCCACAGCACCGGGCCGTACAGCACCGTTACCTCGCCGGGCAAAAACAGCCGGGCAAAATCCTGCTGGGCGGCGCTGCGCAGCTCGTGCAGGGCGCTGAGCGGGAACCGGCAGCCCACCAGCTCCGGGACGGCTGCACCGGCGGCGGTGAGCACCGCGTCCCCCGCGCCCAGCAGCAGCGCGCTGCCGGGGTTTACCAGCAGGCTGTTTTCCCCCATTTGCAGGGTGCAGCTGCCCTCGCTTACCAGCAAAAAGGTGCACATCTCCTCGTCTGCCGTCAGCTCCAGCTTGCTGCCGTTCAGCCGCACGGTGTCTGCCTTTACTTTTGCATGGATCTTTTCCCGTTCCGCTTTCATTTTGCGCATCCTTTCCGAGAATAACCCTCCCGGTAGCCGGGAGAGCGCTTTTCCTCATGATACCACGTCTGCCCCGTGGGGGCAAGACAAACTCACAGGAGGTTATTTCGCATGAATCTGACCCTGATCCGTTCCATGACCCGCAGCGCCGTTTTCGAGCTGGAAAACGAGCTGTGCTACCGTCCGGCACACCCCTTTACCGTTGCTCTGAACGGCAAAACGGTGTACGAGGCCTGCAACACCAACGTGTTCTCCCTGTTCTCCCTGCTGCCCGGCACCACCTATACGGTGGAGGTGCAGGCCGAGGGCGAGACCCTGAAGCTGGATTTCACCACCGAGGCGGAGACCTTCTTTGTGGATGCTGCCCGCTATGGTCTGGTGGCTGACGGCGAGACCGACAACACCGTGCGGCTGCAGGCGGCGCTGTCCACCTGCCCCAAGGGCGGCACGGTGTATGTGCCCGCCGGCCGTTACCGCACCGCCAGCCTGTTCATGAAGAGCAACACCACCCTGTATCTGGAAAAGGGCGCGGTGCTGCTGGGCGACAACGACCGCACCCATTACCCCATCCTGCCCGGCGTGCTGCCCAGCGAGAACGAGGTGGACGAGTACTACCTGACCGGCTGGGAGGGCAACCCGCTGGACAGCTTTGCGGGTCTGTTGAACATCACGCAGGTGCATGACGTGGTGGTGACCGGCGAGGGCACGCTGGACTGCGATGCCGAAAACGGCGACTGGTGGGTGAACCCCAAGGTCAAGCGCATTGCATGGCGTCCCCGGGCCGTGGCTGCGGTGGACAGCGAGAACGTCTGCCTGCACGGCATCACGGTGCAGAACAGCTATTCGTGGACCATCCACCCCATCTTTGTCAAGCACCTCGACCTGCTCAACTTCAACATCAACAACCCCTACAACGCCCCCAACACGGACGGCATCGACCCCGAAAGCTGCGAGTATATCCGCATCATCGGCATGAACATCCATGTGGGCGACGATTGCATCGCCATGAAGGCCAGCAAGGTCTTTCTGGGCATGAAACTGAAGCGCAGCTGCGAGCATACCGTTATCCGCAACTGTCTGCTGGACAAGGGCCATGGCGGCATCGTCATCGGCAGCGAGATGAGCGGCGGCGTCAAGGATATGGTGGTGACCCAGTGCCTGATGGACCACACCGACCGCGGTCTGCGCGTCAAGACCCGCCGCGGCCGCGGCAACACCGCCGTCATCGACGGGCTGGTGTTCCGCAACGTGGAGATGCGGGGCGTCAAGGCACCCTTTGTCATCAATATGTTCTACTTCTGCGACCCGGACGGCCACGGCCCCTATGTACAGTGCCGCGAGCCGATGCCGGTGGACGAGTACACCCCCAAGCTGGGCAGCCTGACCATGGAGAACATCGTGGCCACCGATGCCCAGTTCGCGGGCTGCTACTTCGACGGCCTGCCGGAGCAGCCCATCGAGCGGGTGACTATGCGGGACGTGAGCATCACCTTCGACCCCAACGCCAAGGAGGGACAGGCGGCCATGGCCGATAACCGTCCGCTGGTGAAAAAGCTGGCCATCTATGCCGAGAACGTCAAGGAGATCGACCTGCACAACGTGAAGATCGAGGGCTACGAGGGCGAGCGGCTGCACTTTGTCAACGTAGGACATTTTGAGGAGGACTGACCCATGACCCATGAAGAGATCCTGTCCATGCTGGGCGACTATGTGGACTACCTGATCGCCAATTCCAGCGCCGAGGCACCGATGTGGAACATCGAGAAGGTGCGCAGCGGCAAGCCCAACAAGTGGAACTACATCGACGGCTGCATGATCACCGCCTGCCTGAGCCTGTACAAGACCACCGGCGACGAGAAGTATCTGGAGTTTTCCAAGGAGTTCATCGACTACTTTGTGCAGCCGGACGGCTCCATCAAGACCTACGACCCCAAGGAGTACAATCTGGACAACGTGAATCAGGGCAAGAACCTGTTCATCCTGTACGATATCTACGGGGACGAGAAGTACCGCAAGGCCATCGACACCATCCGCAGCCAGCTGCTCACCCAGCCCCGCACCAAGGAGGGCAACTTCTGGCACAAGGACATCTACCCGTGGCAGGTGTGGCTGGACGGCACCTATATGGCGCAGCCCTTCTACATGGAGTACGAGACCCGCTTCAACAAGATGCAGGGCTGCATCGACAGCTACAAGCAGTTCATGAACATCAAAAAGCATATGCGGGACGAAAAGACCGGGCTGTACTACCACGGCTACGATGAGAGCCGCCAGATGTACTGGGCAGACCCCGAGACCGGCTGCAGCCCCAACTTCTGGCTGCGCGCCATGGGCTGGTTCCTTGTGGCAATGGTGGACGTGCTGGAACGCATGGACGAGCAGCTGTACAACGAGTACCGCGGCATCATGGCCATGCTCAAGCAGACCGTAGAGGATATGCACAAGTTCCAGGACGAGCAGAGCGGGATGTTCTGGCAGGTCATCGACCACCCGGAGGCCGAGGGCAACTATCTGGAGACCAGCGGCACCGCCCTGTTCACCTACGCTGTGCTCAAGGGCGTGCGTCTGGGCTATCTGCCCAAACGCATGGCTGCATGGGCGGAGAAGGCTTTCTACGGCACCTGCGACCGGTACCTGTCCAAGAACCCGGACGGCAGCTTGCAGCTGGACGGCATCTGCCTTGTGGCGGGTCTGGGCGGCAAGGATCACCGTGACGGCTCTCTGGCCTACTACTTCAGCGAGCCGGTGGTCTGCAACGATGCCAAGGGCGTAGGCCCGCTGGTGCTGGCTTATACCGAAATGATCGCACGGAAGTAACCCAAAACGGGATACAGCAAGGCTGAGCAGCTGCAAAAAAGTGGCTGCTCAGCCTTTTTGCGTGTCTTTTTTGTCCCCTTGCATAAACCGCCCGCCGCTGTCCCACACTAAGCCCAGAAGAAAATCCCGTACACAAAACGGACAGATGGGAGTAACAAGCATGGAGCAGATCAAAAAATTTCTGCACGGCAAGGGCTTTGCTCTGCTGCTGACCGCAAGCCTGCTGGCTGCGGCTGCGGCAGGGGTGTGGGCGGTGCGCGCCCTGCGGGCAGAACTGCAAAAAAGTCTGGACGTGCCGGACGCCCCCGGCACCACCCAACAGACCGCCCCGGAAACAGAACCGGACTGGGACGCACAGGAGGATACCACATGGCAGCAGCCCGTGACCGACGTTGCAAACAGCAAGGCGGATGTGCCGCAGCAGGAGCGCTCTGGTGCGTCCTCTGGTGCGCAGTCTGGCTCTGGTTCGCTGCGCGAACCCTCGGCACTGCAAGGCGCATCCTCGCCTGCCAGCAGTTCGGCGCAGCCTGCCGCCGCGCCCTCTATGCCGGGGCGCGTGCTCAACGCCTTCAGCGGCGATGAGCTGGTGTATAACAAGACCCTTGGGGACTGGCGTACCCACAACGGTGTGGACTACGCCTGCACGCAGGGCGCTGCGGTAGCAGCACCCGTGGCGGGCAAGGTGGTCTCTGCCGGGGCAGAGGGCAACTGGGGCACCGTGGTGGTGCTGGAAGATGCCGCTGGCCGCAGTTGGCGGCTGTGCGGTGTGGCTGACCCTGCCGTAAAGGCCGGAGAGACCGTGACCGCCGGGCAGAAGCTTGGCACGGTGGGGACTGTCGGCTGCGAGTGCGCCGAGGAAAGCCACATCCATGTGGAGGTAAAGCAGGGCGAAAGCTACCTCGACCCGGCAAAGCTGCCGGAGTAAGCAAACCATAAAAGGGGCTGCAATAGCGGCTCCTTTTTTGCTGTGTCAGGCGGTACGGCGCGTTTGCAGCAGCCAGAGGACCAGCGCCGAAAGCACCCCGGCTGCCAGCAGTACATCTGCCGGGTGCGCAGCCCAGTGCTGGAAGGCACTGCCATAGGCTGCCTGTCCGATGGGCTGGGTCAGGCAGGCCAGCACGGAGAGGCAGGCGGTAGCTTTGCCCAGCTGTGCCTGCGGCACTAACACCTGCAGCTGCGCAAAGAACCACACATTGAACAGCGCCGCCACGGCCATAAACATGGCCCCCAGCACCAGAATGCTGCCGAATTGTAGCGTGGGCACCCGGAGGGTAAGCCCCAGCGCGGCGCACACGCCGCTGAGCGCCAGCAAAAGAGGTGTGCCGCTGCGGATGGGACGCCGGACAAAGACGGTTCCGGCCAGCACGCCGCCCAGAATGCCGCCTGCGCTCAGCACCGCCTGCACAAGGCCGAGGGAGGCATCACTTTTCTGCAAAGTCTGTACCACCAGCACCGGGACACCCACGGTGAGAGCCGGGACTTCCAGCAGGTTTACAGCCGCCATGGCGGCGGCTAATTGCAGCACCGCAGCCTGCCCGGTGAGGAACTGCGCACTTTCCCGCAGGTCGGTACACAGAGAACGGACGGAGAGCCTTGTGTCCGATGGGACATCCTGTGGGATGCACAGGCACAGCTCTATTCCGGCGGAAAGTGCAAAGCAGCTGCCGCAGAGCGCCAGCAGACCCCGGATGCCGAGGTGCTCCAGCAGAACAGCACCCAGCAGGGGGCCGAGAAGCTCGTCCACGGTATCCACCAGTTGGATGACTGCGTTGCCGCGCAGCAGCTGGGTGCCGTTCAGCAGCAGGGGCAGGCAGGCGCGTACCACGGGCTGGTAAAGCCCCTGAATGGCGTACAGACTGCCCAGCACGGTCAGAACCAGCGGGAGCAGGGGCAGATGCGGCAATCCGGCAGCGGCTGCCGCCGCAATACCGGAGGTCACCAGATCCAGCAGTGCCATCAGGCGGACTTTACGGCAGCGGTCTGCCAGCGCGCCGCCGGTCAGCATTCCAGCAAGGGCGGGCAGCATGGCCAGAGCGGTGATACCGCCGTACAGCGCAGCGGAACCGGTTTGCCGCAGCAGATACAGCGGCAGCGCAAACCGCAGGGCGGCATTGCCGAACAGGGAGATGATCTGCCCGAGGACGATGAGGAAAAATGTGTTCATGGGAACCTCCTGTTTTTAAATACAGACCATTGGTCTGTAAAGACACGCAAAAAAGGGCGGAGCGTTCCGCCCGGAAAATTCAGCCCTTGACCGGTGTGCACAGCTGCACCAGCTGTTCGGCCTGTGCATCCGTCAAAAGGTCCAGCCCAAGCGCGTGGGTCATCTGCTGAAACACGACGTTCCGCGCCCGCTGCTGAGCCGGCGTGGTGGGGCGCGTCTGGGGGGAAAGCCAGATGTCTGCCAGCACGAACAGCGCTTCGGCCAGCGCATTGGCATCGGCAGTGTGGATGGAGCCGTCTGCCATGCCCTGCCGGATCATGGGTGCAATACACTCCGGGGCCAGATGCGCTTCAATGTTGGTCAGCTCCATGGCAAGGAACTGCGGGTTGCTGCACAGGTGCGGCAAGGTCTGCGCGATCTGCTGCTGCCGCTGCCCGGCAAAGGATGCTGCAAACACCGCCTGCAGCTTCTGCAGCCCGGTCAGGGCCGGGTCGTCCCGGATATGGCGCAGCGGCTCCCACATCTGGTCGCCCAAACGGTCACCGACGCGCTGCGCGATCTCCTCCTTGGAGCGGAAGTGATGGTACACCGCCCCTTTGGAAAGCTTTGTGGCATCGATGATGTCCTGCAGGGTGGTATTCTGGTAGCCCTTCTGGATAAAGAGCAGGGCGGCGGCGTCCAGGATCTTTTCCACAGTCTGTTCCGGGTATTTGTTGCGCGGCATGGCAGATGCTCCTTTTTTACAAACTAACGGTCTGTAAAAAGAATACAGCAGCCCGGCGGCTTTGTCAAGAGGGCATGGAACCGAAAATCCATTGATTTCCTGCGGCGCTGCATTGCTTTTGCGCGGGGTTTCTGGTATGATACAATAGAGTTAAAAGGCGATTTTGGGAGGATGACAGATGGCAAGGGTTTTGATCGTGGGAGCCGGGGCAGCCGGACTGATGGCGGCGGGTGCCGCCGTGCGGCAGGGACATCAGGTGACGGTGCTGGAGCATACCGAGAAGCCCGGGCAGAAGATCCTTGTTACCGGCAAGGGGCGCTGCAATGTGACCAACGACTGCCCGGCAGAGGAGTTTTTGCGCCATGTGCGCACGAACCCGCGCTTTTTGTACTCCTCGCTGGGGGCGTTCCCCCCGGCAAAGACCATGGAGCTGTTCGAAGGCCTTGGCGTGGAGTTGAAGGTGGAGCGTGGCCGCCGGGTGTTCCCGGTATCGGATAAGGCCGAGGAGATCCGGCAGGCGTTGCTGCGCTATGCGCAGGATGCCGACATCGTCTACGACGGCGCAAAAAAGCTGCTGCTGGAGGACATCGTGCCGGAGGCAGAGCCCGCCCCGGCGGCAGCGGAAAACCCGCGCCACCCCAAAAAGAAAAAGGCTGGTCCGGTGCTGCGCTGCGTGGGCGTGCGGGGCACTTCCGGCAGGGAATACCGGGCGGACGCCGTGCTGGTGGCCACCGGCGGCGTGAGCTACCCCACCACCGGTTCTACCGGTGACGGCTACAAGCTGGCGCAGCAGGCGGGACACACCCTTGTGGAGCCGGTGCCCAGTCTGGTCAGCCTTGTCAGCCGCGACCCGGACTGCAAAAAGATGATGGGTCTGGCGCTGAAAAACGTCACCCTGACCCTGCTGGAGGACGGCAAGGCCATCTTTGACGAGCAGGGCGAGATGCTGTTTACCCACTTTGGCATCAGCGGGCCGCTGACTTTGAGCGCGTCCAGCCATCTGGGGGATATGAAAAAGCACAGATACATCGCGGAGATCGACCTGAAGCCCGCCCTGAGCGAGGAGCAGCTGTACGACCGCATCACCCGGGACTTTGCCCTGCTGGCAAACCATGCGGCGCAGGGTGCGCTGGTCAAGCTGCTGCCTTCCAGCATGCAGCCGGTGATGGTGGCGCGCTGGGGCATTGACCCCGCCACCAAGGCAAACCAGATCACCCGGGAGCAGAAGCGGGAGCTGGTGCAGCTGGTCAAGCACTGGCAGGTGTCCATTGACGCCCGGGGCGACCTTGCCCACGCAGTGATCACCAGCGGCGGCGTATCGGTACGGGAGGTAGACCCCAAGACCATGCAGAGCAAAAAGGCGCTGGGACTGTACTTTGCGGGCGAGGTGCTGGACGTGGACGCCTACACCGGCGGCTATAATCTGCAGATCGCTTTCTGCACTGCACAGAGCTTTGCGAATAATCTGTAAAAAAGCAGTGCAGTCCATTCCCGTGTACTATTATATATAATAAGGAGAACATATTATGGTATCTGTTGCAATTGATGGGCCTGCGGGTGCAGGCAAATCCACTCTGGCGCGCCGTCTGGCGGCAGAGCTGGGCTATATCTATGTGGACACCGGTGCAATGTACCGCGCCATCGGCCTGTACGCCCTGCGCGCGGGCAAGGACCCCAAGGACAACGCAGCGGTGGACGCCCTGCTGCCGGAAATCGAGCTGCGGCTGGCTTCCATTGCGGGCGAGCAGCACATTTACTTGAAGGACGAGGATGTGAGCACCGCCATCCGCACCGAAGCCGCGGGCATGGCAGCCTCTGCCGTGGGCGCAAACCCCGCGGTGCGGGCATTTCTGCTGGACTTACAGCGCAGCATGGCAAAAAAGCAGGACGTGCTGATGGACGGCCGGGATATCGGCACGGTGGTGCTGCCGGACGCTACGGTGAAAATTTTCCTGACCGCCAGCCCGGAGGCACGCGCCACCCGCCGCTGGAAGGAGTATCAGGCCAAGGGCATCGACACCCCCTATGAGGAAGTGCTGGCAGACGTGAAGCAGCGGGACTATCAGGACACCCACCGCGCCGCCGCCCCGCTGAAGCAGGCAGAGGACGCCGTGCTGCTGGACACCTCGGAGCTGGATTTTGAGCAGAGCCTTGACGCTATGAAGCAGATCATTGCCCAAAAGATCGGCTGATACAACAAACAGGACAGGAATAGAAAATGGTACTATATTATATTCTGGTGCCCCTTGCATGGCTTGTGTGGCACATCGGTTTCCGCATCCGGGTGGAGGGACGCGAAAACCTGAAAAAGGTGCAGACGAAGGGCTGCATCCTTGCGCCTACCCATGTGTCTGCCATCGACCCGGTGTTCATCGTCGTTACCCGGTGGGGCAGGCGGATGGTGGTGTTCGCCAAAAAGGAACTGTTCGAGATCAACGCCTTTCTGACCTGGTTCTTCCGCTGCTGCGGCGGCGTGTGCGTCCGCGGCACCAAGGACGAGATGGCGGTCATCTCCCAGACGGTGGAAGCCTGCAAACAGGGCAAGACCCTGCTCATCTTCCCGGAGGGCACCCGCGAAAAAGAGGGCAAGCTTCTGCCCCCCAAGAGCGGCCTGTTCGTCATTGCCGCCGAGGCAGGGGTGGACGTTGTGCCCTGCCGCATCCTGTACGACACCCCGGACAGGAAGATGCACCTGTTCTGCAAGGTGCGGGTGATCTACGGCGAGCCGATGCCCGCAGCACAGTTTGCCATGGAGGGCCGCCGCGATACCAAAAAGCTCCGTGCCAACAAGCAGGCACTGCTGGAAGCATGGGAAAAGATGGGGGCGTAAAAATGGAGATCCGTTTGGCAAAAACGGCGGGGTTCTGCTTTGGCGTGAACCGCGCCGTGGAACTGACCTACGGTCTGCTGGCCGAGGGGCATAAGGTAGCAACGCTGGGCCCGCTGATCCACAACCCGCAGGCGGTGGAAGATATGCGGCGCAAGGGTGCACAGGTGGTAAACACCGTGCAGGATGTGCCCGCCGGGTGCGAGGTGGTCATCCGCAGCCACGGGGTACCCCGCAGCGTTTACGATGAGCTGGAGGCAAACGGCATCCCCTACCACGATGCCACCTGCCCCTTTGTGCAGAAGATCCAGCGCATTGCCGCACAGGCTGAAAAAGAGGGTGCGGTGCTGCTGGTGGCGGGGGATAAGACCCACCCGGAGGTGCAGGGCATCGTGGGACACACCCGGGGCGAGGTGTTCGTTTTTGCCGATTTAGCCGAGTTAAAGGCGTGGAAAGGCCCTTCTGACCCCCAAAAACCCCTTTTTGCAGTTGCACAGACCACATTTCAGGTAACAAAATGGAAAGAAAGTTCGGAGTTTCTCAAAAAAGCCTATACAAACGCCCGAATTTTTGATACAATATGTAATGCGACGTGGGCGAGGCAACAGGAAGCGGAAGACCTCAGCCAAAAATGCGACATTGTTGTTGTCATTGGCGGTCATCATTCTTCCAATACCCAAAAGCTGGTACAGGTCGCCGCAAAACACACGCGTGCCGTAACGGTCGAAACAGCGAGCGAACTTCGGCCGGAATGGTTTGCAGATGTTAAAGTGGCGGGCGTGACAGCCGGGGCTTCAACGCCATCGTCTATTATTGAGGAGGTACTTAACAGTATGAGCGCAGAAATCAATGACAACATGAGCTTTGAGGAGATGCTGAACGCATCCGAAGAAAAGCGAGTTCATGCAGGCAGTATTGTGAAAGGAATCGTGACCAGCATCTCTGCCAACGAGATCCAGGTGGATATCGGTGCGAAGCAGACCGGCTTTGTCAAGCTGAGCGAGCTGACCGATGATTCCTCCGCCAAGGTCGAAGACCTGGTGAAGGTTGGCGATGAGCTGGACCTCATCGTCGAGAAGGTTATGGATCAGGATGGCGTCATCCAGCTCTCCCGTAAGAAGCTCGCATCCCGCAAGGGCATGGAAGAGATCGCCAAGGCAGCAGAATCCGGTGAAGTCGTCGAGGGCGATGTTACCGAGTTCAATAAGGGCGGCGTTGTCGTCAACGTCAAGGGCGTCAAGGTGTTCGTTCCCCGTTCTCAGGCCACTATGCGCCGCGACGAGGACTACACTGCTCTGGTCGGCCAGCACGTTCAGCTGGTCGTCACCGAGTGCTCCGGCCGCAAGATCGTGGGCAGCATCAACAAGGTGACCGCTGAGCAGAACAAGGCAAAGCGCGAGGAGTTCTGGGCAAACGTTGAGGTGGGCAAGACCTACACCGGCGTTGTCAAGAGCCTGACCTCTTATGGTGCATTCGTTGACATCGGTGGTGTTGACGGCCTGTGCCACATCAGCGAGCTGAGCTGGAACCGCATCAAGCACCCCTCCGAGGTCGTCTCCGTTGGTGACACCATCGAAGTGTATGTCAAGGATATCGACACCGAGAACCACAAGGTCTCTCTGGGCTACAAGAAGGCCGAGGACAACCCCTGGGAGCAGCTGAAGAACAACTACCCCATCGGCAGCACCTTCCATGCTCCGGTCGTTTCTCTGACCAAGTTTGGTGCATTCGTCCGCATCCTGCCGGGTGTTGACGGTCTGGTCCACATCAGCGAGATCAGCAATGACCGCGTTGAGAAGGTCTCTGACGCACTGAAGGTCGGCGATATGGTCGATGTGAAGCTGCTGGATGTTGACTTCGACAAGAAGCGCATCAGCCTGTCCATGAAGGCTCTGCTGAACGACGACGCTGAGTAATCAGCCCTTCGTACAAAAGCATAGCTTCTGACACAATGCGATCTGCAGCCCCGTTGCCGGGAAAACGGCGGCGGGGCTGTTTTTGTTAACAAAGCCATGATAAAGTTTTTCAAAAAGCACTGGGAAGTGCTCAGTTACCTGATCTTTGGCGTGCTGACCACCCTGCTGAATATTGTGCTGTATGCACTGTTCAGCCGACTGTTCGGCTATACTGCCGCCAACAGCTGGGGCAATGTGCTGGATAACGCCTTGTGCATCCTGTTTGCCTACTGCACCAACCGGGCGTTCGTGTTCCGCAGCAGGACCACCGGCAAAGCCATGGCCAAAGAGTTCGGCACCTTTGTCACCTGCCGTCTGGGCACCATGGTGCTGGATGCTGTGATCATGATGGTGGGGGGCAACCTTTTTGCCGCACAGGGGGCGGCGCTGGTGGACACCGCCATGCAGGGTCTGCTGGGCGCCGTGGCGGGCTGGCTGGGTCCGGATACTACCCTCTACATGGCAAACAGCTTTGCCGGGAGCCATGCCGCCGTGGCAGATGGTTCCGCTGCCATTGCCGTCATCGGCGGGGCGGACGGCCCCACAGCCATCTTCGTCACCAGCGCCTACGATGCTCAGGCAATGTGGGGCCTTGCCGTGAAGGTCTTTTCCAATGTACTGGTGATCTTGCTGAACTATGTGTTCAGCAAGCTCATTATCTTTAAAAAGAAACAATAATTTTCAGGAGGTACGGTATTATGAAACGTGGTCTGAAAGGGTTTGCATTCCTGGTTTCCGGTCTGGTGCTGGGCATCATTGGTGCAACGGTATCGGCGACTGCGATCGCACTCAGCGCTGTGGGCATGGCAAAGGTGCGCCGTGCCAGCAAGTAAAACAACGGAGGAACGAGCATGAACCGCGAAGAGATCCTGTCCCATGTCGATCATACCCTGCTGAAACCGGAGGCTACTTGGCCCCAGATTCAGCAGCTGTGTGACGAAGCCATTGCAAACCACACCGCATCCGTCTGCATCAACACCTGCTACGTCAAGCAGGCTGTGGAGTATATGGCAGGCCGCATCCCCGTGTGCTGCGTGGTGGGCTTCCCTCTGGGTGCCATGGATACCGCCAGCAAGGCCTTTGAGGCCAAGACCGCCATTGAGAACGGCGCAGCCGAGGTGGATATGGTCATCAACATCGGCCGCCTGAAGAACAAGGAGTACGATGCTGTCCGCGAGGACATCCGTGCCGTGAAGCAGGCTGTGGGCGATAAGATTCTGAAGGTCATCATCGAGACCTGCCTGCTGACCGAGGAAGAGAAGGAAAAGATGTGCGACATCGTCTGCGAGGCCGGTGCCGACTACATCAAGACCAGCACCGGCTTCTCTACCGCCGGTGCCAACTTCCATGATGTGGAGCTGATGGTCAAGGGCGTGCGTGGCCGCTGCAAGGTCAAGGCTGCCGGCGGCATTTCCACCGTGGAGGATATGGAGACCTTCCTTGCACTGGGCGCTGACCGTCTGGGTACCTCCCGCGCTGTCAAGATTTTGAACGGCGAGCAGGCAAAGGGCTATTAAGTTTTCTGCAAAAAAAGTATTTCGGCAAAGCCTCTGGGCTTGGCTGAACTGCAAAGGATGATCTCTCAAGGGCTGCTGCACAAATTGCCGTGCAGCGGCCTTTTTTGCGTCCAAGCCTTGCAAGCAGGGCGCGGCAGGGTGTATAATACAGATAAATACTGTATAAAACAGGAGGCTGCCCGCTTTATGGGGTAAGGCGGGCAGAGGAGGAAATGCAATGAATATACCCGAGATCCTTGTGGCCAATGGCACAGGGGCGGTGCTGGTAAGCTTTCTGCTTTTATTGCGGGTGCGCGGCGAGAGTAAAAACAGCGTGGGAACAGAGCTGTTTTGCCGGATTCTGGTGGTGACGTTGCTGGCACAGGCAACAGAGACGATCAGCTTTCTGCTGGACGGCGTGCCCGGCGCGGCAAGCCGGTTCTGGCTGTACCTCACCAACACCGTCTGCACCGGCGCTACTGTGTGCGTGGGCTATGCGTGGTGTTTGTATGTGGACTTCCGGGTCTACCGCAGCATTGGACGCCTGCGCAGAAGGCATCTGCTGCTGGGCGCGCCGCTGCTGGCGCTTTTGGTGCTGCTGGTGGCAAACCTTTTTGGCACGGGGTGGATCTTTTCCATTTCGGCGGACAACGCTTACCATCGGGGCCCGCTGAATATTTTGCTGTATCTGCTGCTGTTTGGCTATTATGCCGAGAGCGTGTGGCAGGTGCATAAGGCCAGACGTGATGGCGTTACGGTGGAATTTTTTCCGGTGTACTACTTCGTGGTCACCTGTGCGGTGGGCACGCTGCTGCAGGGCGCATTCTACGGCATGGCCTTCGGCTGGCTGTCTGTAGCCATCGCTTTTGTGCTTGTGGACAGCCAGACCCGCAGCCTGCGCGGCTATACCGATGAGCTGTCCGGCCTGTTTGGGCGCAAGTATATGAACTACTGTCTGGACCGCATCCACGACACGCAGGAGAAGGACGTTTACGGCATCATGATGGACGTGAACTGCTTCAAGGAAATCAACGACACCTACGGTCACGCCGAGGGCGACCGCGCCATTCAGGAGATCGGGCATATCCTGTCCGGGGCGCTGGTGGCAAACTCGGTAGCCATCCGCATGAGCGGCGATGAGTTCATGGTGCTGATCCGTCACGGCTCGGAGGAGCTGCTGAACGAGACCTGCGCCGCCATTGAGCAGCGGGTGCAGCACTATAACGAAACCGCTCCGGCGGGCAGCTTTCAGCTGTCCTTCTCCACCGGTGTGGCAAAGTACGAGGGCGGCAGCGTGGAGAAGTTTCTGGTGGAGCTGGATCAGCGGATGTACGCGGAAAAGCGCGCTTTCCACGCCGCCCGGGACGGCCATGCCGCACCGGAGCAGGGAAATGCTCCATCAATTTAAAAGGAATGTCTAAAATAAGTGCGACTTATCTTGACAATCTGACGCTGCAATGATAGAATATGGAGCGTACCAATTGAATACCGACTTATCAAGAGCGGCTGAGGGGACAGGCCCTGTGAAGCCCGACAACCTGCGCGAGCGCGTAAGGTGCCAAATCCTGCGGGAAACCGGAAGATAAGAGTGCAACGCTCAGAGCTTTCGGCTCTGGGCGCTTTTATTTTTCAGAACAAACTTGATGGAATGGTAAATACACGCAACTGCAACATTTAGGAGGCAAAAAATGGCTAGACACCTGTTTACTTCGGAGTCCGTCACCGAGGGACATCCCGACAAGATCTGCGACCAGATCTCTGATGCAATTCTGGACGAGATCCTGACCCACGACCCCAATGCCCGCGTGGCCTGCGAGACCTGCGCATCCACCGGCCTTGTGCACATTATGGGCGAGATCACCACCAGCTGCTATGTGGACTTTCAGAAGGTCGTCCGCGAGGTGGTGGCAGATATCGGCTACACCCGCGCAAAGTTTGGCTTTGACGCCGACACCTGCGCCGTCATCTCCAACATTGACGGCCAGAGCCCCGATATTGCACTGGGTACCAACGATCAGGTGGGCGGTGCAGGCGATCAGGGCATGATGTTCGGTTATGCCTGCGACGAGACCCCCGAGCTGATGCCCATGCCCATCAGCCTTGCCCACAAGCTGGCAAAGCGCCTGACTGAGGTGCGCAAGAGCGGCGAGATGGATTACCTGCGCCCGGACGGCAAGAGTCAGGTGACTGTGGAGTACGACGAGAACAACAAGCCCGTGCGCGTGGACGCTGTGGTCATCTCCAGCCAGCACAGCGAGAGCGTGAGCATGGAGCAGCTGCGGGCAGACGTGATGGAAAAGGTCATCAAGGCTACCATTCCCGCTGAGCTGCTGGACGAGAACACCAAGTACTACATCAACCCCACCGGCCGCTTTGTTGTGGGCGGCCCGCAGGGCGATACCGGACTGACCGGCCGTAAGATCATCGTGGACACCTACGGCGGCTATGCACGCCACGGCGGCGGCGCTTTCTCTGGCAAGGACCCCAGTAAGGTGGACCGCAGCGCAGCCTACGCGACCCGCTGGGTGGCAAAGAACATCGTGGCTGCGGGTCTGGCAAAGCAGTGCGAGGTGCAGGTGGCCTACGCCATCGGCGTGGCAAAGCCCGTGTCCATCATGGTGGATACCTTCGGCACCGGCACTGTGGCAGACGAGAAGATCGAGCAGGCAGTGGAGAAGGTGTTTGACCTGACCCCCGCCGCCATCATCCGTGACCTCGACCTGCGCAAGCCCATCTACCGCCAGCTGGCCGCCTATGGCCACATGGGCCGCGAGGATCTGGGCGTGAAGTGGGAGAACACCGACCGCGTGGATGCCCTGAAGGCTGCCGTTGCTGCCCTGTAAAAAGCGTTTTACCCTGATAGAAGGTAAGTGAAGAGAAGAGCCGCTGCACCCGACCGTGCAGCGGCTCTTTTGCGTCACAGGGAAAAGAAAATGGTACGGTAAAAAGTATTACTTTTCTTCAAAAATCAGATAAACTTTGCGAAACGGTAAAGATTTGGTCGGTTTTTTGTAAGAAACTCACATTCTCTTGAAGGAAAAGGAAAAACAGCTGTGCAAGGCGCAGAAAATCCACACATGAAACAAATTGATATGGAACAATCGACAAAATGTGATAAAATAAAACTAGATATGCGCACTTGTGTGCATGGTACGGATGGTAAACAGCAATAAGGAGTTATGTGACTATGTCTATTGAAATTTCCCCTAAGTCCTTCTTTGAGCAGCCCAGTGTGGCGGATATGCGGCTGATCGCCTGCCCCGGTGCCGAGGAGCTGACCGGCCTGATCGACAAGCACCTTGTCCGTTGGGCAAAGGCTGCCGGAATTGAAAAAGACACCTTCATTATTTCCTGCGACTGCCCCCGCTTCCAGAGCGGCGACGCCAAGGGTCTGGTCAAGGAGTCTGTCCGCGGCGACGATATCTTTATCGTGGTGGACCCGGGCAATTACAGCGTCACCTACAAGCTGTTCAACTACGAGAACCACATGTCCCCGGACGACCACTTTGCAAACCTGAAGCGTCTGATTCAGGCTGTGGCCGGTAAGGCACACCGCGTTTCCGTCATCATGCCCAGCCTGTACGGTGGCCGTCAGCACCGCCGCGTGGTGCGCGAGAGCTTGGACTGCGCTGTGGCCCTGCAGGAGCTGCAGACCATGGGCGTGCGCAACATCATCACCTTTGACGCACACGACCCCCGCGTGCAGAACGCAGTGCCCCTGATGAGCTTTGATAACGCCATGCCCACCTATCAGGTGCTCAAGAGCCTGCTGAAGAAGGATCCCACCCTGTCCTTCGACAAGGAGAAGTTCACCGTGGTCAGCCCGGACGAGGGCGCTATGAACCGCAATATGTACTTCTCCAGCGTGCTGGGCTGCAACTTGGGTATGTTCTACAAGCGCCGCGACTACACCCGTGTGGTGAACGGCCGCAACCCCATCGTTGCCCATGAGTATCTGGGCGAGAGCGTGGAGGGCAAGACCGTCTTTATCGCAGACGATATCATTGCTTCCGGCGAGAGCATGCTGGAGGTCGCCAGCAACCTGAAGGAGCGCGGTGCTACCAACATCATCGCCAACGCCACCTTCCCCCTGTTCACCAGCGGTCTGGAGAAGTTCGACAAGGCTGTGGCAGACGGCACCCTGACCTACGTTGTGGGCACCAACCTGACCTACCGTATGCCCGAGCTGCTGACCCGCGACTGGTATGTGGACGTGGACGTTTCCAAGTACGCTGCCTACTTTGTGGTGGCACTGAACCACGATATGTCCGTTTCCAGCATCATCGACCCCCTGAAAAAGATCGAGAATCTGCTGGCAAACCGCAAGTAAGAAGCTGTTCCAAAGCCCCTGCACCCTGCGTGCAGGGGCTTTTTGCGTTTTATGAAAACTTCTGTTAAGTTTTTGAAAATTTGTGCCGGGGGCTTTGCAAAACCCGGTGGGTTTATGCTATATTTAAGTTGAAATACTTTGCATTCTGACAGAAAGGGAAAACGCCATGGAGCATTTTGTGGAGTTTGAAGATGTCTGTAAATATTACCAGACCGGCAGTGTGAAAATCGCTGCCGCAGACCATTTGAATTTCTATGTGGACAAGGGCGAGTTCTGCATCATCGTGGGGCCCTCCGGCGCGGGCAAGACCACCCTGCTGAACATTCTGGGCGGCATGGACAACTGCGACGAGGGCAACGTCTGGCTGGACGGCCGCAACGTGAGCCGCTTTTCTGCCCGGGAGCTGACCACCTACCGCCGGTACGATGTGGGCTTTGTGTTCCAGTTTTACAACTTGGTGCAGAACCTGACCGCGCTGGAAAACGTGGAGCTTGCCAGCGAGATCTGCCGCGACCCGCTGGACCCCGCCGAGACCTTGCGCAGCGTGGGGCTGGGCGAGCGGCTGAACAACTTCCCGGCGCAGCTTTCCGGCGGCGAGCAGCAGCGGGTGTCCATTGCCCGCGCACTGGCCAAAAACCCCAAGCTGCTGCTCTGCGACGAGCCCACCGGTGCGCTGGACTACCGCACCGGCAAGCAGGTGCTGGGCCTTTTGCAGGATACCTGCCGCAAGACCGGACGCACCGTCATTGTTATTACCCACAACACGGCACTGACCGGTATGGCTGACCGCATTATTCAGGTGCGCAGCGGCCGCATCGTGTCCAATCAGGTCAACGAGCACCCGGTGCCGGTGGAACAGATCGAGTGGTGAGTACTGTGCAGAAAAGTTACCGCAAAAATATCCTGCGCGAGATGAAAAGCAGCATCAGCCGGGTGGTGTCCTTGTTTGGCATCGTGGCGCTGGGGGTGATGATGCTCACCGGCCTGATGTGCATTGCCCCCGATATGCGCTCCGCTGCCCAGAAGTACTATGTGCAGCAGAATGTGTTCGACCTGCGGGTGCTGTCCACCCTTGGTCTCAGCCAGAGCGATATCAGCGCGATTGCTGCTGTGGACGGGGTAGACGCCGTGCAGGCGGTGAAGTATCAGGACGTGGAAGGACACTGGACAGGGGACGAGCAGACCACGGTGGTGCGGCTGTATCAGCTGCCTGCAGACCCGCAGGCCGATACGCCGGAGAACATGAACCGCCCGGTGCTGCTGTCCGGCCGGATGCCGGAAGCTGCCGGGGAGTGCGTGGTGCATGTGATGGGCCACGGCAGCCCGGTGGAGTTGGGCACCCAATTGACCCTGCCGGAAGAGACCGAAGGGGTCAGCGGGCAGGTGTTCACGGTGGTGGGCACGGTGCAGGACCCGTTGCATTTTTCCTCCGATTCCGAGAGCAGCACCGTGGGCGATGGCCAGCTGGACTGCATCCTGTTCGTGCCGGAGGGCACTTTGACCGCAGATTATTATACGGCGTGCTATATCAAGGCGGAAAACGCCGGACTGTATGGTAATTATTCCGATGAATATCAGGCGGCCGTGGATGCCGTAGCCGAAAAGCTCAAGGCCATCCAAAGCGTGCAGTGTACCGCCCGGCGGGAAGAGCTGATGGACACCGCCAGCGACAAGCTGACCGAAGCGCGCGCGGAGTACGACAGCCAGAAGGCCGAAGCCGAGCGTCAGTTCGCTGAAGCCGAGGCAAAGCTTGCGGACGCACAGGCACAGCTGGATGCCGCCAAGGCGCAGCTGGAAGCCGGGGAAAAGGAGCTTGCTGCCCAGAAGGCTGCCCTGCCGGACACCATGCAGAGCGGTGCCGACAAGCTGGTGAGCAGCGAGGAGCAGGTGCTGGAATTTGAGGAACAGTTACAGCAAATCGAGATGCTGGTCAACCTGAAAAAGGTGGCAGACCCCCTGCTGACCTACGCGGAAGCCGCTCTGCGCAACGCCGAAAAGGCGCTGGACGAAGCCGAGCCGGAGGACGAAGATTACATTGAACTGCGGGATGCGCTGGCCAAGGCGCAGGCCGCTTACGACAATATCTATAACCAGCTGCAGGGCTATCAACAGCAGCTGGATGCAGGCAAGCGGCAGATGTACAAGCAGGGGCTGATCTCCTCGCCAAACCTTTCCAACGACCAGCTGGTGACCGAAGCCAAGGCTGCGCTGCGCAAGATGAAATTGCAGCTTTTGCAGGGGCAATTGCAGCTGACCACCGGCACAGCCAGCGCCTACACCCAGTTCGATGCCGCACAAAAGCAGCTGGAAGAGGGCTGGGCAGAATATAACGCCGGGCAGACCCAGCTGGAAGAATCCCGTACCGAGTACGAGAGCCAGAAGGCCGAGGCAGAGCAGAAGCTGGCAGACGGCCTTGCCCAGCTGAACGATGCCGAAGAGCAGGTGAGCCAGATCAAAAAGGGCGAGTGGTATGTGCTGGACCGCACCTCCACCATGAGCTGCGTCACCTTTGCCCAGTACGCCGACCGCATGGACGCCATTGCCCGGGTGTTCCCGGTGTTCTTCTTCCTTGTGGCGGCGCTGGTGGCTACCACCACCATGACCCGCATGGTGGACGAGAACCGCCTGCAAATGGGCACCTTAAAGGCGCTGGGCTACTCCAATTTCAGCATCGCGGGCAAGTATTTGTTTTACGCGCTGCTGGCTACCATTCTGGGCAGCATCGTCGGCATGGTGGTGGGCTTTGTGGTGTTCCCCATCATTATCTGGAACGCCTATCAGCTGGTGTTCACCCTGCCCACCTTCACCCTGCACTTCTACCCGGGCATGGCAGCCGCCAGCGTGGGCATCAGCGCCGCCGTCATCGGCTTTGCCACGTGGTACGCCTGCCGTTCCAGTCTGGCGGAAAAGACCGCAGCTCTGCTGCTGCCCCGGGCCCCGGTGGCGGGCAAGCGCATCCTGATGGAGCGCATCACCCCGCTGTGGTCCCGGATGTCCTTCTCCCAAAAGACCACCGCCCGCAACCTGTTCCGGTATAAAAAGCGGTTCTTCATGACCGTGCTGGGCGTGGCGGGCTGCACCGCGCTGCTGCTCATCGGCTTCGGCATACAGGATTCCCTGCTGCCCATCGTCACAAAGCAGTCTACGGAGCTGACCCACAACGATATGTCCATCACCCTCAGCGACCCCAAAGCCCTGACCATGGAGCAGGGGCTGGCAGAGGAGCTGGACAGCAACAGCGCCGTGCAGAACTGGAGCGCGGTGTATACCAAATCCACCACCATCTACAATGCCGAAGGCGAGAGCGCAAGCGTGAGCATCGTGGCTGCGGCAAAGGACAGCGACCTGACCCGCTATGTTACCTTCCGCACCCGCAAGGGGCACAAGGCCATCGGCTTTGACAGCGGCAGCGCCATCCTGACCGAAAAGACCGCCGAGAATCTGGGGCTGCACACTGGTGATACCTTCTGGGTGGAGAACACCGAGGGTGCCCGGGTGGAGCTGACCCTGACCGGCATTACCGAGAACTATATGTTCACCCGGCTGTACCTCCCCCGCGCACAGCTGGAAAGCCTGCTGGGCACGGCAGAGATCCCGTGGAACACGGTCTACGGGCAGACCACCTGCACCGATGCTGCCGGGTACAACGCCCTGCGCACCGACCTGCTGGGCTGCAACTATGTCAGCAGCATCAGCTTTACCGAGGACACCACCGAGCTGTTCGATAACCTCATCGTCAGTCTGGGCTATGTGGTGGTGCTGATCATCATCTGCGCGGCGGCGCTGGCGGCTGTGGTGCTGTATAACCTGATCAGCGTCAACCTTGGGGAGCGCAAAAAGGAGCTGGCGACCATCAAGGTGCTGGGCTTCTACGATCAGGAAGTGTACCGCTACATCTTCCGCGAGATCGAGCTGCTGGCGCTTATCGGCTCCGGCGTGGGTCTGGCACTGGGGGTGCCGCTGCACAAGTTCATTGTGTTGACCGTGGAGATGGATCAGCTCATGTTCATCCGCACCATTGCGCCCCGCAGCTACCTGCTGGCGGTGGCGCTGACCATGGTGTTTACCGTGGTGGTCTGCTTTGTGATGCGGCGGCACGTCCGGCGCATCAGCATGGTGGAAAGCATGAAAGCCCCGGAGTAATGTTTACAGCGCATTCACAAAATAAGCATAATTTCGTAGGATTTTTCGGATATTATAAAATCACTGGGAGGGGGAAAGCCGCAAGCCCCTCTCAGGGACATGATTCCTCCTATACCCCAAACCAAATACCGCAAAAGGCCGCGCCTCGTCTGAACCAGCAGATGGGGCGCGGCTGTTTTTGTAAAGGTTACTACCTCTTTTCAACTGCACAAAAAAGCACCCCCTGCGGCCTGTACGGGCAGACCACAGGGGGTGCTTGGCTTTTTTAGATGCGCAGGGAATTAAAGGCACACGTACTTGAGGATGAACAGCACGGTGAGCACATACATCAGCGGGCTGATCTTCTTCTCCTTGGCCTTGCCGGTGATCACATTGATGATGGTCCAGGAGATGATGCCGATGGCAATACCCTCGGAGATGCTGTAAGCAGTGGGCATAGCCAGAATGGTCAGGAATGCGGGGATGCCCTCGCTGGGATCATTGAAGTCGATCTTGACGGCAGAGCCCATCATGTAGAAGCCCACGATGATCAGAGCCGGAGCAGTAGCAAAGCTGGGAATGGTGAGGAACAGCGGGCTGAAGATGGTAGCCAGCAGGAACAGCACGCCGGTGGTCATAGCGGTCAGACCGGTGCGGCCGCCCTCGGTAACGCCGGAGGCGCTCTCCACGAAGGTGGTGGTGGTGGAAGTGCCCAGCACAGCGCCCACGCAGGTGCCGATGGAGTCTGCCATCAGTGCGCCCTTGATGTTGGGCAGACGGCCGTCCTCGTCCAGCATATCAGCCTTGGAGGCCACGCCGATCAGGGTGCCCAGCGTGTCGAACAGGTCCACGAACAGGAAGGAGAACATCACGGCGAAGAAGTTCAGCAGGCCGACACCGGAGAAGTCGGTCTTGAACACCTGACCAAAGGTCTCGCCCAGTGCGGAGAAGTCGAAGCTGACAAAGGCGGTGGGGATGACGGAGTACATGCCGGCCTCCACATCGGGGACGTAGATACCGGTCAGCTCGCACACGATGCCCAGCAGCCAGGTGATCAGGATGCCGTACAGGATGCCGCCCTTGACCTTTTTGACCAGCAGAATGGCGGTGATGACCACGCCCAGCAGAGCCAGAATAGCGCCCACGCCAACGCTGTGGAAGGTTGCGCCCTTGAAGTGCTGGTAGGTGACCAGCGTGGAATCGCTGTTAACGATCAGCTTGGCGTTCTGCAGGCCGACAAAGGCCACGAACAGGCCGATGCCCACGCTGACGGCGCTCTTCAGGGTCATGGGAATGGCGTTGAAGATGCCCTCGCGCACATTGGTCAGGGACAGTGCGATGAAGATGACGCCCTCAACAAAGACGGCCATCAGAGCCAGCTGCCAGCTGTAGCCCATGGTCAGCACGACCGTGTAGGCAAAGTAGGCGTTCAGGCCCATGCCGGGAGCCAGTGCAAAGGGGTAGTTGGCCAGCACAGCCATCAGTGCAGTGGCAATAAAGGATGCCAGCGCGGTGGCAATCAGCACAGCCTTGGAATCCATGCCCGCTGCGGACAGGATGTTGGGGTTGACGGCAAGGATGTAAGCCATGGTCATGAAGGTAGTGATACCAGCCATGATCTCGGTCTTTACATCGGTGTGGTTTTCTTTCAGGTGAAAGAACTTTTCTAACATGAGAAACCTCCTGCTTCCAATAAAACACTCCGCCGGTTGCGGACGGCGGAGAAAGAACAGTTTCCATTCTATCAGCTGAAAACGTTTTTGTCCACATCAGAAACACATAAATTTCGCAATTTGTTCAAATTTTCTTAAATAAGTATGACTTATCTCACAAAAAATCTGGCATATTTTAGTGATTTGGACGGAATGCAGGCGATATGTGCAGAAAAAGTGTGTGCGGAAAAAAGTAGTTCCGAAACATCCTGCGGGTGTTTCGGAACTACAAATAAAATATTTTTTTACAAATGACCGGCGCTTACAGCGTCTCTACCCGGTCGAACAGATCCTTTGCCGCTTCCACGGCATCTTTGCTGCCAAAGGCCACCCGCACGCCGCCGGACAGCACATCAGACAGGGCGGCGGCCTGTGCTTTGAGCAGGGCGGCGTCCACGCTGCACAGCGTCTTGCGGTCGGCGGCGCGCATCTCGTCCGTGATGCCGCAGAAGTACCGGCGGTCCAGCTCACGGGCAGCGGCACGCGCCTTGCGGGGCGTGTCCAGCTTGGCAGCAGTGCCCACGATGAACTCGTCCAGATCCCGGGCGGTGTAGTCCCGGGCGGCAAGGGCGGCAGGGGCGGCGGCAAAGGTATTGTAGCTTTCCCGCAGGTGGGGGTCCCGGTAGGTGTACAAAAACTCGATGCCGTCGGCACAGAGCATGCCGGTGCCATAGGCACCGCCCACCTCCCGGATGGCGTGCCACAGGTATTCGTAGCTCATCACCCGCGCCAGCACCCGGCGGCGGCTGTCCCGGGGCATGGGCCAAGCCAGCACATCGTAGTTCACACCGCCGTCAATGATAAAGGCTTCGTTCACGGGGGGCGTCAGGGGCTGGGTGTAGGGCTGCGCCGGGGTGCGCTGCGCAGCGGCAAAGCGGCTTTGCGGCAGCAGGGTGCGCAGCTTTTCCAGTGCGTCCTCGGAGCCGTGCAGGCTGACGGTCAGGGCGGCAGTTTGCAGCACCTGGCGGCGCACAGCATCCAGCTTTGCGCCCAGTGCCGCCCAGTCGGCCTTTTCCAGCAGATTGCACAGGAAATGGTAATAACTCACGCCGGTGCAGGCTTCGTCTGCAGCGCCCTCTACATAATAATGGGCGCGGGCACGGGTGGAGGCAAACTCGTTGCCCTGCTGGATAAACAGCTGCTCCATGCGCAGCTTCAGCTGACTGACCACCCGGGCATAGGCGGCTTCGGCAGCAGCGCCGGTAAGGACGGTATCGTACAGCCACTCGCCGCCGATCTCCACCGCCTTTTCCAAGCTGCGCTCCAGCAGGCTCAGGCAGAGGGAAAGCTTTGCGTGGCAGGGGCTGCCCTCCTGCCGCCCGGTCCAGAGGTCCAGCTGGGCGCGGCTGTCGCCCAGCCAAGTGCTGCGCAGGGTGTTCAGCTGCTGGGCGGTGTGGGCGGGGGTGTCCAGCTCGTCCAGCACATCGGTGAGCAGGTTCAGGTATTGCAGCTCCTCCGGGGTGACAGTGCCCAGATCATAGTAAAAATTCAGGTACAGGCTCCCGGCAGAGGGGTGGCGCAGCAGGGTGGCACCGGCCAGCTGCTCGGCGCTGCCCTGCGGGGCGGCATCGCCTGCGCCAAGGTCGGCGGCGGTGAGGGGGTGCTCCAGCACCAGCTTGCCATCGGTGCGCGCCGGGGCGGCGATGTCCTCAGTTTTGGGGGCGGTGGGGATTTGCACCACCTGCACCGGGGCGGGGGCAAACAGCTCCCGCAGCAGGGTGTCGAACCAGCCCTCCTCCAGCTTGCTGCGCAGGGCGGCGAAAAGTTTGTCCGTGTGCAGCAGCAGGGCGGCATCGCCGGTATGCAGCCAGCCGGTGGCGGCGTTGATGGCGTCCAGCACGCCGTCCGGCAGGCTGCCCGGGCGCTCCAGCGAGGCAAACTCGGCTTCGTTCAAAGCGGCCAGCAGCAGGTCGTGGGGGATGCCGGTCTTTAGCAGCTCGTCCACAGCCTTGCGTACAGCGGGGGCAAACTTGCGGGCAGAATCCACCGTAGCACCGCGCAGCAGCAACTCCAAGGTGGGCTGCAGGGTACTGTCGTCAAAGCCGATGTCGATATCTGCGCCCAGCTGCTCGGCCAGCAGCGCGGCCTTGAGGGGAGAGCTGTTAGTGCTCAGCAGCGCACCCAGCAGAATCTCCACGCCCAGCTGCCGCTCCCGGTCGGCGAACGCACCAGTGTACCATGCCAGTGCGCACTGCACCTCGTCCGGCTTGGGCTGGTCGGTGTAGTAGGGCAGCTCCACGAATGCACCGGGCTGCTCGTCCTGCATGGTCAGGCGGGGACGGGCAGCGGCCTTGGGCATCTTGGACAGGTAGTCCTGATCCAGCCGTGCCAGCTTATCGGCCATGTCCATCTTGCCGTACAGGGTGATGCAGCAGTTGTCGGCGCTGTAATGGCGGCGGTACACCCGCTGGTATTTCTCATAGGTCAGGGCGGGGATGGACGCCGGGTCGCCGCCGGACACAAAGCCGTAAGCGGTATCCGGGAACATCGCCCGTTGCAGGGCGTTTTGCAGCTGAGCATCCGGGGAGGCCAGCGCGCCCTGCATCTCGTTGTAGACCACACCGCTGACCGTGCCGTCTGCATCCCGGTGCCAGCCTTCCTGCTCGAACACGGCAGAATCTACCATAGCCAGCGGGCAGAACACCGCGTTCAGGTAGACATCCATCAGGTTGCAGAAATCGGTCTCGTTGGGGGTGGCAAAGGGGTAGACCGTTTTATCCGGGAAGGTCATTGCATTGAGAAAGGAGGCCATGCTGCTTTTGAGCAGCTGCACGAAGGGGGAGCTGACCGGGTATTTTTCGCTGCCCGCCAGCACGGAGTGCTCCAGAATGTGGAACACGCCGGTGTCATCGGAGGGGAAGGTGCCGAAGCCGATGCCGAAGGCCTTGTTGACGTCCTCGTTTTCCACCAGCAGCACGGCTGCGCCGCTGACGTCATGGGTGAGCAGGGTCAAAGTACCGTGCTGCTCGGGGCAGTCCTCGGTGCGCAGGACGGTATAACCGGGATAGTGTGCCATTTTTATTCTCCTTTACGGGATGTTTTTCACAGAGGATGCGCCTGCGGCTCAGCCGCCGAACAGGCCGAAAAAGCTGGTGTGGGTCACGCCCAGCACAAGGAAAAGAGCAATCAAAGCGAACAGCACGCCGATGATGATATCCATCTGGTGCACCGTGAGCGGGAATTTATCATAAAGCTTTTCCTTGGGGTTTACAAAGTTCTTGTTGCCGTTGTCCAGCAGGCGCTTTTTGCCCTGCTCAAAATCGGCCTTCTGTGCCTGCAATTCAGCCTGCTGGCGGGCAAGTTCTGCCTCGCGGGCGGCCAGTGCGGCCTCGCGGCGTTCAAGCTCGGTCTGGGTATCCGGGGTGGGCTGTGCCATGGAAAGTCCCTCCTGTAAGCATAAGATGTTTTCCTTATGATACCACAAAAATGTGGACAAAAAAAGCACCCGCAGTGCAAAGACTGCGGGTGCAAAGGGGGATGATGAGGAGATTACTTCTTAGCCAGATACTTGCGGATATCAATGGCGACAGCCACGATAATGACAAGGCCCTGCACGATGTAGGTGTAAGAGGAGTTGACGTTCATGAACTGCAGAGCGACCTTCATCAGCTCAAAGACCAGAACGCCGACCAGAACGCCGGGAACAGTACCAACGCCGCCGGTGGTGGAAACACCGCCGATGGTGCAGGCTGCGATGGCGTCCAGCTCATAGCCCTGTGCGGTGTTGACGGATGCGCCGCCGGACTTTGCAGCCAGCAGGCAGCCTGCCAGACCGAACATGCAGGAAGCCAGGATGTAGATGCGGATCTTGGTGGCGTTGACGTTGACACCGGCCACCTCAGCAGCAGCTTCGTTGCCGCCGATGGCGTACATGTACTTGCCGTGACGGGTCTTGTTGTACAGGAACCAGAAGCAGGCAGCCACGATCAGGGCGATCCAGATCAGCACGGGGATGCCGATGATGGTGTTGGAGGCCAGGGAGGTGAAGTTCTTGTTCAGGGAGCCAATGGGGGTACCGCCGGTGTACACCAGGCAGATACCGTAGACCACCTGCTGCATGCCCAAGGTTGCGATGAAGGGCTGCACCTTCAGGTAGCTGACCACCAAGCCGTTGCACAGACCCACGATGGCGCAGATGGCAATGACCAGAATGAACACCACAGGGGTGGACAGGGTGGGCATATTGGGGTAGAACTTGCCGGAAGCGCCTTCGGTCTGCGCAAAAATGCAGGCAAGGCAGGCGGCAAAACCAGCCAGACGGCCAGCGGACAGATCGTTACCGGTGGTGATCAGGCAGCCGGAAATGCCCAGCGCGATGATGTAGCGGATGGACACGTTCTTGAACAGGTTGATCATGTTGGTGCCGGAGAAGAAGTTGGGGTGAATGATGCCAACGATCAGAGTGATGGCCAGCATCATCATGATAATGGCGTTGTTGCTGAGCCACTTGCCCACAGCCTTGCCATTCAATTTTTTGGTAGCTTCCACGATAGACAGCCTCCTTAATTACTGATTTGCCGCAGCTGCGTCAGGTGCGGTCTCGAACTGGGTAGCCAGCGCCATGATGTTCTCCTGGGTGGCATCCTTACCGTTGATAAAGCCGGTGATACGGCCATCGCACATGACCATGACACGGTTGGACATACCGATGATCTCGCTCATTTCAGAGGAGATCATGATAATGCTCTTGCCCTGCTTGGCCAGATCGGCGATGATGCAGTAAATTTCATACTTTGCACCGACGTCGATGCCGCGGGTAGGCTCGTCCAGAATGAGCACATCGGGGTTGTTGGCAAGCCAGCGGGCGATCAGCACCTTCTGCTGGTTGCCGCCGGAAAGGCTCTTGATCTGGGTCTTGGGGCTGGGCACCTTGATGGCCATCTTTTCCTTGTTGGTAGCCACCAGATCGAGGATCTTTTTGTTGTCCAGCATGATGGGACCCTTGCGCAGGGCGTCCAGAGAAGCGATGGAGATATTATCGGCAACGCTCAGCACGCCCAGAATGCCGGTAGCACGACGGTCCTCGGTCAGCAGAGCAACGCTCTTGCGGATGGCATCGCGGGGCTGCTTGATGGTAACTTCCTCGCCCTTGATCCACACTTTACCGGAGGTATGGGCACGCAGGCCGAAGATACCTTCCATCAGCTCGGTACGCTGTGCGCCCACCAGACCGGCGACGCCCAGAATTTCGCCCTTTTTCAGCTCAAAGCTGCAATGACGGAAGGAACGGGGATGGATGGAGGTGAAGTCCTCCACCTTCATCATGACCTCGTCCGAGGGCACGTTCTCAAGCGGGGGGAACAGGTTGGACAGCTCACGGCCGACCATCTTTGCAATGATCTCTTCCTTGGTCATGTTGGCAACGTCCCACTTGCCGATGTACTGGCCATCGCGCATGATGGTGACTTCGTCCGCGATCACCTTGATCTCGTCCATCTTGTGGCTGATGTAGACCAGAGCAACGCCCTGCTCCTTCAGATCCCGCATGATGCGGAACAGGCTCTCGACCTCGTTCGCGGTCAGAGAAGAGGTGGGCTCGTCCAAAATCAGCACCTTACAGTTGGCGGAAACGGCCTTGGCGATTTCCACCATCTGCATCTGGGCGATGCTCAAAGAGCCCAGCTTTGCATGGGGGTCGATGTCCAGCTTCAGTTTCTTCAGCAGTTCATCGGTATCTTTGTACATTTTGGCATGGTCCACAACAGTGACGATGCCGTATTTCTTGGTGGGGTAGCGTCCCAGCCAGATATTCTCGGCCACGGTACGGGCCGGAATGGGCTGCAGTTCCTGATGCACCATGGCGATGCCGCGGTCCAGTGCATCCAGCGGGGTGGGGATGGTTACCTTCTGCCCCTCGTATTCGATCTCGCCCTCGTCCATCTTGTAAATGCCGAACATACATTTCATCAGAGTGGACTTACCGGCGCCGTTTTCGCCCATCAGAGCCATGACTTTGCCGGGACGGAGTTCCAGCTGTGCATGATCCAGGGCTTTGACACCGGGGAAGGTCTTGACCACGCCTTTCATTACCAGACGGTATTCTGACATTCCGCAAAAGCCTCCTTTTTGGTTGTTTACAGGCGGGCAGTTTTTTTTCCAAAATAAGGCGCGTGCGTGGAGACGTTTTCTCGCACGCACGCGCTTTTTAGCTTACATTCAAGCCGTTAAGGCCTGCTGCGCACCTTGCATTGGTTCCGGGAAACTTTGGTCTTACTTAATGTACTGAGAAGCGTTGTCCTTGGTGACCTTGACGTAGTCGACCCAGTAGAACTGCTCCACGTCCTTGCCATCGACGAACAGCTTGGTAGCCTCGGCAGCCTTGGTAGCCTGACCAACGTCGTCGTTCAGAACGGTACCGGTCATGTTGCCGTCCAGAACGTCCTGAACAGCCTCAGTCAGAGCATCGACGCCGACCAGATAGATGTCCTTGCCGACGGTGCGGTTTGCCTGCTGGATGGACTGCAGAGCGCCCAGTGCCATTGCGTCGTTGTTGCAGAAGACGACTTCGATCTTATCGCCGTACTGAGACAGAGCGTTTGCAACGTCCTGCTGAGCGGTGGTCTGATCCCAGTTGTCCAGATACTCGTACAGGCACTCAACTTCCTTGCCGGCATCGGTCAGAGCCTTGATGGAGTACTCGGTGCGGTACTGAGCATCGATGTTCTCGGGGTCGCCCTTGCACATAATGTAGGTGATCTTGCCGTCACCGTTGATATCGCCCTGAGTCTCGGTATCCAGGATCAGCTCGCCCTGATAAGTACCGGACTGACGTGCGTCAGCACCAACGTAGCAGCACTTGCCCTTGTAGGAATCCAGCACGCTGTCCTCGGGCTGACGGTTGATGAACACGATGGGAGTGCCGGAGGGAGAAACGGTGTCAACGATGGTCTGAGCGGAAGTGGTCTGGACAGGGTTGATGATCAGCACGTCCACGCCCTGCTGCAGGAAGGTGTTGATCTGCTCGGTCTGGGTGTTCTGGTCGTTCTTGCCGTCCATGATGGTGACGGAGTAGCCCATATCCTTCAGGTAGCCTTCCAGATCGGAGCGGTACAGGGTCATGAAGTTATCAGCAAACTGATAGATGCAAACGCCGATGTTGGCAGAGCCGTTGGTAGCAGCGGCAGAAGCAGCGGTGGAAGAAGCAACGCTGGAAGCAGCAGTGCTGGTGGAGGAAGAGCCGCCGCAAGCGGTCATAGCAGCGGTGGCGCCCACAACAGCGGAAGCCTTCAGGAAGTCGCGACGAGAAATCATTTTCATAATAGTAATCTCCTTCATTTGTGTGTCACAGCATATTCACAGACGCATTTGTCGCATGCGTCCGTAATCCCTGACAGTATTATACCCTTGTATGGGGGTGTTCCGCAAGAGAATAAGTTCACAATATTGGTGCAAATGTTTTGTTACGTTTCTACAAAAGCGGACCAAAGGTTACAAAATCTTTTCGCGAATTATCACAATTTTTCATGCCGATGCAACCAACATACAAATATGATGCAGGTATGTAAAAAAACATGCTCGAACATGACTGAATGTTGCATGACTGCTAAAAAACCGCGAAAAGGGGCGATACATTTTTTGAAAGATATTTTCAGGGATACTACACAACGGAAAGAAAACGCCTTTTATATACTCTTACTGGAAGGGAAAAACAACATGGGTCGAGAAAAAGCTTTGCTCCTCCGGGTAGGGACGGTGCTGCGGCCTTAGAGCACGGCGCCGTTGTACCTTTATAGTGATAGGACGGGCAGTGCGCGGCGAACGTTTTTGTGGGAAGCACCCGAAATACGAGCGGCCGTTTTCTGCGTGCTACGCCGACCGGAGAGATAAAACTGACGCAGCTGCGTTGTACCTTGAAAATGCAAGATATACGTTTAGGATAATATCTATGAAAAAATACCCAATGACCCCACAAAAGTGCACACTGTCGGGTGCGGAAGGCGGGTGATATCCTGTGTACAGAGCCCGGGACACCGGACGAAAGGAGGAAGAACATCATGGGGCAGACAAAGCCCGCCGCCGGGCTGAAGAGCCTGAACCGCGCCGCCGATACCCTGAGCACCCTGCTGGCGCAGGAGGTGAAGGAGCTGAACGAGCGGCAGAAGGCCGCCCGGCGGGAAAACACCCCCGACCCCGGGATGATGAAGGGGCTGAAGGAGGCTACCGCCGTGCTCAAGGATCTGGCGGGTGTAGTAAAGACCCTGAACGATCAGGGCACAGAGCTGGAAGGGACAGAGTGCGGCGTGGTGCTGCTGCCGCCGGTGGAACAGGAGGAGAAGGAATGAACAGAACCGAACGGGCAGTTATTGTGTGGAAGCCGCAGCCCCGGCAGCTGGAATTTATGCGCAGACCGGAGCCGGAGGCGCTGTACGGCGGCGCGGCAGGCGGCGGCAAGAGCGATGCACTGCTGATCGAGGCGTTGCGGCAGGTGCATATCCCGCATTACCGGGCGCTGATCCTGCGCAAGACCTACCCACAGCTTTCCGACCTTGTGGATAAGAGCCAACTATATTACCGCCGGGCGTTCCCAGAGGCGCAGTACAACGCTACCTCCCATGTATGGGTCTTTCCCAGCGGGGCGAAGATTTGGTTTGGCTCCATGCAGTACACCAAGGACCGCACCAACTATCAGGGCAAAGCCTATGATTTTATCGGCTTTGACGAGCTGACCCACTTTGAGTGGGACGAGTACAGCTACATGATGAGCCGCAACCGCCCCACCGGGCCGGGCACCCGGGTGTATATGCGTGCCACCACCAACCCCGGCGGCATCGGCCACGGCTGGGTGAAGGCACGGTTCATCACGCCTGCCCCGCCCGGTACCCCCATTGTGGAAACGGTCACGGTGCGTCTGCCGGACGGCACCGACCAGCAGATGGAGCGGGCGCGGGTATTCATCCCGTCCAGCGTGTTCGATAACCCCGCCCTGCTGGCCAACGACCCCGGGTATCTGGCAAGCCTTGCCAGCCTGCCGGAGGCGGAAAAGCAGGCGCTGCTCTACGGCAGCTGGGACAGCTTTTCCGGGCAGGTGTTCACCGAATGGCGCAACGACCCGGCGCATTATCAGGACCAGCGCTGGACCCACGTCATCGCGCCCTTTGCCATCCCCAAGCACTGGCCCATCTGGCGCGGGTACGACTTCGGTTTTTCCAAGCCCTTTTCGGTGGGGTGGTATGCGGTGGACGAGGAGGGGCGGCTGTACCGCATCAAGGAGCTGTACGGCTGCACCGGACGTCCCAACGAGGGTCTGCGCATCGACCCGGTGGAGCAGGCCAAGCGCATCCGGGAGGCTGAGCAGAATGACCCGCTGCTGCGGGGCAGGGTGATCCATGGGGTGGCAGACCCCGCCATCTTTGACGAGAGCCGGGGCGAGAGCATTGCGGCCATGATGGAGCGCAGCCCGCATTTTCTGCGCTGGCAACCCGGAGACCACACCCGGCTGGCGGGCAAGATGCAGTTTCACTACCGGCTGCGGTTTGCGCCGGACGGGCGGCCGATGCTGCAGGTGTTCAGCAGTTGCAAGCACTTTATCCGCACCCTGCCGAACCTTGTGTACGACGAGAGCAATGTGGAGGATATCGACACCCGGCAGGAGGACCACATCTACGACGAGTGCCGCTATGTGCTGATGGAGCATCCCATCAGCCCGCCCGAGGCTTCTGCCGCGCCGCCAAGGCCGGACGACCCGCTGGAGCTGCACCGGCAGGCGCGGTTCTACCGCATCTGAAAAAACAGGACAGAAAGGAAAGATTATGGAAGATACAAGAGCAGAAGCTTTGCCCATCGGCACGGCAGAGGCGGCGGCTGCGCTGCAGACGCTGCAGCGCTATAAGGCGGGCAAGGCGGCGCTGGACAAGCGCCTGATCGATAACGAGCTGTGGTTCCGCATGGGACACTGGAAAAACTACCGCGACCCGCTGATGCCCGGCAAGGCGCAGCCCTCCAGCGGGTGGCTGTTCAACAGCATCGCCAACAAGCACGCCGACGCCATGGACAACTACCCCGAGCCCATGGTGCTGCCCCGGGCGGCAGACGACCAAACCACGGCGCAGGCGCTTTCCAGCGTGCTGCCGGTGGTGCTGGAGCAGGCGGATTACGAGCAGGTGTACAGCGATGTCTGGTGGCGCAAGCTCAAGCAGGGCACTGGCGTTACCGGCATCTTCTGGGACCCGGCGGCGCGCGGCGGGCTGGGCGACATTGCGGTGCGCAGCGTCAACCTGCTTATGCTCTACTGGGAGCCGGGCGTGCAGGATATTCAGGACTCGCCGGATTTGTTCCACCTCAGCCTTGAGGACACCGCCCGGCTGACCGCGCAGTATCCGCAGCTGGCAGGGCACGCCGCCGGTGTGGTGGACGTGCCCCGGTACATCCACGAGGACGGCCAGACCACCGTCAACAAGAGCGTAGTGGTGGACTGGTACTATAAGCGCCCGGACGAGAACGGCAAATTGCGGCTGCACTACTGCAAGCTGTGCAACGGCGTGGTGCTGTATGCCAGCCAGAACGACCCGGCGCTGGCGGCGCGCGGATTGTACGACCACGGCAAGTACCCCTTTGTGTTCGACCCGTTGTTCGTGGAGGAGGATTCCCCTGCCGGGTTCGGCTACATTGACGTGATGAAGGACTGCCAGAACGCCATTGATAAGATGAACCACGCCATGGACGAGAACGTGCTGCTGGCCTCCCGCCAGCGGTATGTGCTCAGCGATACCGCCGGTGTGAACGAAGAGGAGCTGGCCGACCTGAGCCGGGACATCGTGCACGTTGTGGGCCGATTGAACGAAGATTCCTTCCGTCCGCTGCAAACGGCGGGCCTGCAGGGCAACAGCCTGAGCTACCGCAACAGCCGCATCGAGGAGCTGAAGGAGATCAGCGGCAACCGTGACCTGACGCAGGGCGGCACCAGCGGCGGCGTGACCGCCGCCAGCGCCATCGCTGCCTTGCAGGAGGCAGGCAGCAAGCTGAGCCGGGATATGCTCAAGAGCGCCTACCGCGCCTTTGCAAAGCAGTGCTACCTTATCATTGAGCTGATGCGGCAGTTCTACGACGAGCAGCGGGTGTTCCGTATCACCGGGCAGCGCGGCGAGAGCGAATTCGTGCCCTTCTCGGCACAGGGACTGCGCGCAAAGTCTGTGCCCGCCGTGGGCGGGGTGGAGCTGGGCAGCCGGGAGCCTGTCTTTGACATCGTGGTCAGCGCCGCCAAAAAGAGCACCTTCAGCCGCCTGTCCCAGAACGAGACCGCCAAGGAGTGCTATAAGCTGGGCTTCTTCGACCCTGCCAATGCGGACGCTGCCCTTGCGGCGCTGGAAATGATGGACTTTGAAGGGGTGGAAAAGGTGCGCGCCCGGGTGCGGCAGAACGGTACGCTGGCGCAGCAGCTGTTGCAGCTGCAGGGGCAGATGGCAAGACTGACCGCCGCTCTTGCGCAGCAGCCCGGCGGCACCCAAACGGCGCAGGACACCGCCAGTCTGACGGCACAGCTGCCGGTGGCGGCGGCTGCCCGCGCCATGAACTGGAACGGAAAGGAGGTGAAGTGAGATGATCAAGGTATGTTACAGTGAACTGGACGGCCCCAAGGGGCTGAGCCTGCGGTTGGAAGCCGCCGGCCACGCGGGCTACGCGCCCGCCGGGCAGGATATCGTATGCGCTGGCGCAAGCACCCTGATGCAGGCGCTGGTGTACCTGCTGGCAGGGGAGGAGAGCGCCCGCAGCGATGCATGGGACGAGCCGGAAGGTCCGCGCCTTGCCGTGGCGGTGCAGGCCCCGGTAGCACCGTGGGTGCAGGGTGCGTTTGAGCTGGCCAAGGCGGGCTTTACCCTGCTGGCAGAGCGCTACCCGGACAACCTGCGCTTTGCGGATGTGAGCCGCAGCGGACAGCAAAGCATGATGGACCTGCAGCTGTTTGCGGAAGGCGAAGCCGCCCCCGCGTTGAGCCCGGAGCAGAGCCGACAGGCGGTGGCTGCGGGCACCCTGAAGCCGGAAGCCCCCGCCGCGCAGCCGGAAGCGCCCCGGCAGACCCCGGCAGAGCCGGAAAAGCAGCCGGAAACACCCGCACAGCCGGAGCGCCCGGTGCTGCCGCCTCTGCCACTGCCGGTGGAAAACACGGTGCGCAGCCTGCACGCCCGCTGGGCGGCAGAGGAAGCCGCCATGCGCCGCAGCCAGCCGGGCTTTGACCTGAAAGCAGAGCTGAAGAACCCGGAGATGCGCCGTCTGATGCAGCTGCCCGGCATGCGGGTGCAGGACGCCTACCGCCTTGCCCACTACGAGGATGCCCTGCGCACCACAGCACAGACCGTGGAGCAGGGCGTGGTGGAGCGGGTGCAGCAGCGCGCCGCGCGTCCGCTGGAAAACGGCCTGCGCCCCGGAGCTGCGGCTTCGGTACGGCCGGACGTAGCCGCCATGACCCGCGCCCAGCGGGAGGCCTTGGAGCGCCGTGTGCTGCACGGTGCACAAATTGAACTTTAACCTGACAGGAGAAAGGAAAAAAGCATGATGAATTTCAACATCCAGCTGTTTGCGGACGCGCAGACCAACACCACCGGCACTATGTCGGTAGAGATGAAGACCTTTTACGAGAAGCGCCTGATCGATCAGGCGGAGCCGCGCCTTGTGCACGATCAGTTTGCGGATTACTACCCCGTGCCCCAGAACGGCGGTAAGACCATCGAGTTCCGCAAGTATGACAGCCTGCCCAAGGCCAGCACGCCGCTGACCGAGGGCGTTACCCCCAACGGTCAGGCCCTGAACGTGACCAGCATCACCAGCGACCTGCACCAGTACGGCGGCTGGACCCCGCTGACCGATGTGCTGCAGATGACCGCCATCGACAACAACGTGGTGCAGGCTACCCGTGTGCTGGCAAGTCAGGCAGGCCGCACCATGGACAGCATCACCCGCGATGTGCTGGCGGGCGGCACCAATGTTATCTACGCCCCTAAGCTTGGCGCAGACGGTGCCGAGACCGCCGTTACCAGCCGCAAGGCGCTGGACAAGAGCTGCACCCTGACCCCGAAGCTGTTCTTTCAGGCGGCGGCGCAGCTGGGCGCAATGAACGCTGACCCCATCGGCGACAGCTACGTTGCCATCATCCACCCCTATGCGGCCTACGACCTCAAGACCTGCAAGGAGTTCATGGAGGTGCACAAGTACGCCGACCCCGACACCATGTTCCGCGGCGAGATCGGCAAGCTGGGCAACATCCGCTTTATCGAGACCAGCGAAGCCAAGATCTGGAAGGACGATACCTGCCCGGCGGGTCTTGCGGTGTTCGGTACGCTGGTGCTGGGTGCCCACGCCTACGGTGTGACCGAGCTGGAGGGCGGCGGCCTTGAGCACATCGTCAAGCAGCTGGGCTACGGCGACGACCCGCTGAACCAGCGCGCCTCTGTGGGCTGGAAGGGTATGCGCGCCGCCGAGCGTCTGGTGGAGCAGTACATGGTGCGCATCGAGAGCGTGTCCAGCTACTCCGCCACCGCTGCCGCCAACTAAGGAGGTGCCCATGGCTGAAAAGAATGTGCGCATCCGGCTGTTCAAGGATAACAGCCGCTACAAGGGCGATCTGTTCGTCAGCGTCAACGGCGTGAACTACAAGATCCGCCGTGGCGTGGAGGTGGAAGTGCCGCCCGCTGTGGCCGAGGTGCTGGAGCACAGCCAGCGTCAGGACGAGCTGACCGCTGCCCGCATTGCCGCTGCGGAGAACGCGGCGCAGTAAAATCTGCAATATCAACGCTGCCCGGCTGGGAGAAATGCCCCCGGCCGGGCTTTTTATAAAAAGGATGTGATGAGATGACCATAGGAGAGGCTTTGGAGCGTGCCGAGCGGCTGCGCCCCAACTGCCGCATTGAAACCGAGACCCGGCTGCAATGGCTGCGGGAGGCGGACGCCCTGTTGCGCACAAAGCTGTTTGACCGCGCCGCCGCCGGGACGTTTGATGCAGTGGGCGCAGACCGTCCGTGGGAGCAGCCGGTACAGGATGACCAGACGCTGCTGGCCCCGCCGCCCTTTGATGCCCTGTACCCGCACCTGCTGTGTGCGCAGATGGATGCCGCCTTGGGCGAGACCGACCGCTACGCCGGGGAGCAGGCGCAGTACAACGCCCTGTATGCAGAGCTGGCGGTCTGGCTGCGGCAGAACTACCCGCCCCGCAGCCGGGCGCAGTGGCGCTGGTAAGGAGGTGAGACGATGGTACTGGCAGACAGAATGCGGCTTGCCAACACCCGGCAGCTGCTGCGGGCCTTTGGCGGCCTGAACGAGACTTACGGCTGTTCGGAGGCAGAGTACAGCGCCGGAGTGAACTTTTCCACCCGGGATTTTCCCGCACTGAGCACCCGCACGCCCCGCCGCAAACTGCGGGCGCTGACCGGACTGAACGGGATGTATCATCTGAACGGTCTGCTGACCGTCTGCGGGCGGGACATTGTTTATACCCCGGACGATGCCGCCGCCCCGGCGGTGACGAAGCAGGACGCCGTGACCGATGGCCGCAAGGCGCTGGTGGGTATTGGCACAAAGATCCTGATCTTCCCGGACAAGCTGGCCTTTGATACGGCAGACGGCAGCGTGACCGCACTGGGAGCACTGTGGACGGCGGCGGGCAAAAGCGTGACCTTTGCCCCCTGCGATGCCGCAGGCAAGACTTATCAGGTGGAGGCCTTTGGCCGGGACGAGCCCGCCGAACCAGCAGACGGACAGCTGTTTTTAAAGGTGGAGGATGCCGACCACCCGTGGCGGTACGACAGCACGCTGGAGATGTACAGCAAAAACTCCGGCAGCTGGGCAGCCATCCCGCTGGAATACTGCCGTATCACGGCGGCAGGGCTGGGCAAACTGTTCCGGCAGTGGGACACCGTGACCGTGCAGGGTGCAGCCGCCGAAGCAGCGGGGCAGAGCCCGGAGCTGAACGGAGATCAGATCGTGTACGACGTGGGCGAGGACTGGCTGCGGGTGCGCTGCACCCCGCAGGGCGAGTATTTCTACGGCACACTGGTGCAGAACGCCGCCGCCGCCCAGTGGCAGAGCATGGACGGCAAGCAGCGCCGCAGTGTGGACACTGCGCAGACGGTATCCATGGAGCGCCGGGTGCCGGAGCTGGATTTTGTGACCGAGTGCGACAACCGGGTGTGGGGCTGCAACAGCAAAGAAAACGTTATCTACGGCTGCAAGCTGGGCGACCCCACCAACTGGTTCAGCTACCGGGGCATTGCCGCGGACAGCTACGCCGTCACCGTGGGCAGCGATGGTGCCTTTACCGGGGCAGCTTCCTGCATGGGCTATGCGCTGTTTTTTAAAGAGAATACCCTGCACAAGCTGTACGGCTCCAAGCCTTCGGATTTTCAGCTTTCCAGCCTGCGCTGCCGGGGCGTGGCAAAAAACGCCGCCCGCAGCCTGTGTGTGCTGAACGAGACGCTGTATTATCTCTCGCCGGACGGCGTCATGGCGTGGGACGGCAGTCTGCCCACCAAGGTGTCCGGTGCGCTGGACGCCGCAAAGCTTGCCAACGTGCAAAGCGCCGTGGGTGGTGCGCTGGATGGCCGGTACTACCTGCACATCTCCCGGGAGAGTGCGCGCTTGCTGGTCTACGATACCGAGAAGGGGCTGTGGAGCGAGGAGGACGTCTGCTCTTGCGATATGACCAGCACCGGCGGGCAGCTTTATCTGTGGGACGGGCAGGCGCTGTGGGCGGCAGATCCCACCCGTGAGCCGGACTGGCAAACCACCGACGGTGTGGAAACGGACATCCCCTTTGAGCTGGTTACCGGCGATGTGGGGCTGGACGGCACCGAACAGCGGTATCTCTCCCGGCTGACCCTGCGTCTGGACGCCGAGCGCACCAGCACAGTAGAAGTGGCGGTGAGCTATGACGGCGGCGCGTGGGAGACGGTGGCCTCTCTTGCCACCCAAGGCAGCCGCCGCAGCTGTGACCTGCCCTTTGTGCCCCGGCGGTGTGGGTCGCTGCGGCTGCGGCTGCGCGGCAAGGGGCAGATCACCCTGCGCAGCCTTGTGCGCACCATCGCCCCGGCAAAGGGAAAATTATGGGAGGAGGATGCCTCATGGCAAGCATGAACGGCCTGAGCAAGCTGGGCCTGCCCAAGCTCAGCGATCACATGGACCCGGAGGATGCCCGGGCACTGCGCAGCTATCTGTACCAGATGCAGGAGCAGCTGCAGTATGTACTGACCAATCTGGATACGGAAAATATGTCCGACACCCTGCGCAGCAAGCTGCAGGGATTATAAGAAAGGAGAATTTTATGGCATCCAAAAAGAAGGAGGAGCTGCTGCAGCCGGATGTGCAAACGCAGGCACAGCCTGCCGCGCAGCCCACTTACAGCACCGAGGGGCTGAACAGCCGCGCCGATGTGGAAAAGGCCATGGCAAACACTAGCTACCGCCCCAGCCAGCAGGTGACCGATGCTGCCGATGCCCTGAAGCAGTGGCAGCAGAACCGCCCCGCAGACTACCAGAGCGGCTATCAGGACAGGATCAACGAGCTGCTGGGGCAGCTGCTGGAGCGGGAAAATTTTCAGTACAGCTACACCCGTGACCCGCTCTACCGCCAGTATGAGCAGCTATATACCCAGAACGCCCACAACGCCAGCGCGGACGCGGCGGCGCAGGCGGCAGCCCTGACCGGCGGCTACGGTTCCAGCTATGCCACCAGTGCGGCGCAGCAGGCTTATCAGCAGCAGATCGGCGGGCTGGCAAGCGCTATCCCCACCCTGTATAGTCTGGCGCTGGATACCTACCAGAGCGGCGGCGAGGAACTGGTGAACCGGCTGGACCAACTGAACGGACAGGAGCAGAACGCCCAGACCCTGTATGACCGTCAGCTGCAGGACTACTACACCCAGCTGCAGCAGAAGGGCGAGGCCTACAACGACGCCTACGCCAAGGACTACGGCCAGTATCAGGAGCACCTGAACCGGCTGGATACCCTGCACGGCTACTACACCGCGCAGGAGCAGGCGCAGATCAATCAGCGCCAGCAGGCCTTTAATAATATCATGACCGTGCTGGGCATCATCGGGGATGTGGTGCAGCTGGCCATCAGCGGTACTACCGGTCTGGGCAGTCTGGCGGGCAGTCTGATGAACACCGGGTACAACATCTACGCTGGCAACCGCGCCTATGAGGCCGAGCGTGCCGACACCCAGTGGAGCCAGCAGATGCAGGAGAAGCAGCGGCAGGACGCACTGACCCAGCAGCAGTACGACAACACCGCCAGCGAGCGCGCCTATCAGGATGCGCTGAAGCAACAGGCCTTCAACAATAACGTGACCACCCAGAAGCTGAACATCGCCAAGGGTGAGTGGGCACTGAAGCAGGCTAACGCCCAGCAGAAGGCCGCACAGGCCGCCAGCAGAGCAGCGACTGCGGGCACAAAGTCCGGCAGCTCTGGCAGCTCCAGCAGCGGAAAGGCCACCGGCAGCAGCGGCTCTGCTTCCGGTGGCAGCCGCAGCGCCGTCAGCGCCGGAGTGCCCTACACAGCAGCGCTGCTGCACAGTCAGGGCAAGAGCGATGTGGCCATTACCTCTGCCCTGCGGCAGGAGGGCTATACCCCCGCCCAGATCGCAAAGATTTTACAGGAGATGAATAAATAAGAGAAAAGGCACCCCGGCAAAGCAGCTGCTTTGCCGGGGTGCAGTATTTTTATAGTATCCGGCCAAAAGAAAAAGTCCGCTGTTCAAAACAGCGGACTTTTTGGTGGGGTGCCCAGTGGGACTCGAACCCACGGTCTCCAGATCCACAATCTGGCGCGTTAACCGACTACGCTATGGGCACCACATAGATGCGCCCGAAGGGACTCGAACCCCCGGCCCACTGCTTAGAAGGCAGTTGCTCTATCCACCTGAGCTACGGGCGCACGTTGTTATCCCAATGGGTTCCTTTATGGCGGCAGCTCTGTGTCGGCACAGGCTGCGAGAGAAATAATACCATACCCATCGCATTCTGTCAAGGAAAATTTGAAAAAAGTTTCAACTTTTTTGCGCTGCGGGCAAAAATAGACGTTCCAGCGTGTAGGAACGGCCTTACAGCAGCCACATTCCGGCACAGCCCAGCGCAAAGCCCAGTGCAAAGCCGCACACCACGTCCCGCACATGATGCACCCCGGTGAGCACCCGCAGGCAGCAGATGAGCAGGGCAATGCCCACCATCACGCAGCCCGCAGCGGGGTAGAAATACAGCCACACCGCGGCCAGCACAGCGGCGCTCAGCGCGTGGCGGGAGGGCATGGAGTGCCCCCGGCTCTCCTTTGCTACCAGCGGGGTAAAGCCGGGCTGCTCGTAGGGGCGGGGGAAGTGCAGCCGACTGCGCAGCAACGTGCCGCCCCAGAACACCAGTCCCGGCACAAAGACGGAACGGGCGATGAGCACCATAAAGCCTAGCGCGGCCTGCTGCTGGGTGAGGAACAGCCGCGAGAGCCGGACGTTCAGCAGGCACAGCAGCACCGGATAGCACACAAAGGGCACCAGCGGCAGCCACCGGTCCAGAAAAACGACCAGCCGTTTTACGGCCGGATGGTCGTTGAACCAGTGATAGATGGGCTTATACTGTTCTGCGGTCAAAGCAGCTCTCCTCCTGTCGGGTCGGACATCAGAAACAGGTGTCCAGATAGTTTTCCACATCAAAGGGCTCCGGGGTGGAATCCTTGCGCAGGTACAGCGGGTGGTGCGGGTGCCCCTTTTTGCTGCGCTTGCCAAAGGTGACCCACGGGATCTCCCGCTCCCGCGTCAGGGCTACCATCTCCCGCATCAGGCCGGGTAGGTAGTCCCGCTTTTCGATCAGGGTGCCCCATGCCGCCCACATGGTAGGCTCGGTCTGCGCCAGCACGGCCTGCAGCCAGCGCAGGTTTTCATCGCACAGGGCGCGGTCGGGTACTTTGTCCATATCGTTGGGGTCGGTGGCACGCTGGGGGTAGACGTTGAACATGATCCAGCTGTCAAAGCCGTTGGCGGCGGCCAGACGCTCCACGCTTTTTAAGGTGGGGTCCAGCGCGCCGGGCTGGGCGGTGCTGGGGTTGATGCCGATGCACACCAGCGGGTGTTTGCCCACCCGCCCCAGAACATAACGGTAGCTTTGGTAGGTGTGGGGCTCGTAATACCAGACGCCGCCGGCGTATTCGCCCGCCTTGAGCACGGGCAGAGAAACGGTCTGCATGATAGTAAACTCCTGTCGGTTTTGAATAGCATTCTTATCGTACCTGAATCTACCGGGAAAATCAACAGTTTTAGCCCTAAAATACTGCCTTATTTCTGTTTTTGTGGTATACTGGGGGTGTTCCGGTGCGGCAGGGGGACTGCGGCACCGCGTTTCGCTTATAGAAAAAAGGAGTTCTTATGCTGGAAGATTATAAAAGTGCACTGCGCGCAGGGCAGCGCGCCTATCGTGCCCGCATATCCCGCGGCCAGTCGCCCTATCTGGCTGTTCTGGACGATGTGCTCAAGGGCGTGGATATCGTGGCGCAGGAGCCGCTGGGTCTGGTGGAGATCCCGTCAGACAGTCTTGTGGGCACCAAAACCAGCGGACGGCACACTGCCTTTTCGTATGACTTTATGCCTCTGTTGGAGCCGGATACCGAGTTTGCCGCCAAGTGGTCGAACCTGTGTGACGCGCACTTGGAAGAGGGCATCCATACCCCCATCATCGCCTTTGAGTACATGAACCGGTTCTATGTGCAGGAGGGCAACAAGCGGGTCTCGGTGCTCAAGTATTACGGTGCAGTCAAGATCCCGGGCACAGTCACCCGGCTCATCCCCGCCCGCACTGATGACCTTGAGAATAAGATCTACTACGAGTTTCTGGATTTCTATAAGCTGTCCAAAGTGAACTATGTGCATTTCTCCAAGCTGGGCGGCTACAGCAAGCTGCAGACGCTGGTGTGCAAGGCCAGCGGCGAGGCATGGTCGGAGGACGACAGGCTGAACTTTGCCGCCTTCTACACCATGTTCCACCAACAGTTCGAAGCCTTGGGCGGCAGATCCTTGGGGCTGACCACCGGTGATGCGCTGCTGGTGTACCTGTCGGTGTACCGCTACTCCGACACCTACGACGCCACCCCTGCACAGGTGCGGCAGAATCTCGAAAAATTGTGGAACGAGGTGAAGGTGCTCACCGAGCCCCATGGCGTGGAGCTTTCGCTGGACCCGCCCAAGAGTCCCGCAGAGCCGCTTTTGTCCAAGTTGAATATCTTCAGCCCCAGCAAACAGCCCAGTGAGCTGCGGGTGGCATTTATCCACGAGTACAACGCCAAGATCAGCGCATGGGTACGCGCGCATGACGAAGGGCGCGAGGCGCTGGCCAAGGTTTTCCCGGACAAGGTGTATATCAGCTGCTACGAGGATGTGAACCCGGAGGTGGACGCAGAGCAGGTGCTGGAGGAAGTAGCCCACAACAATGCGGACGTGGTGTTCGCCACCAGCGTGCGGATGTACAACGCCTGCCTGAAGGTGGCGGCGCAACACCCCAAGACCCGCATCCTGAACTGCTCGCTGAACGCGCCGCACCCGCTGGTGCGCACCTACTACCCCCGCACCTATGAAGTGACCTATCTGCTGGGCATGCTGGCCGGTATCATGACCAAAACCGGGCACATTGGCTATGTGGCGGCAAACCCCGTGTACGGCGTGCCCGCTGCGATCAACGCTTTTGCACAGGGACTGAAGAGTGTACGCCCGGCGGGCCGCATCTGGCTGCGCTGGGCCTGCCTGAACGATGCAGCCCACCCGCTGGATTTTGCCGACTGCCCGGAGATCGACATGGTCTACGCCCGGGACAGCCGGGAGCCTGCCAACACCCACCGGGACTATGGTTTGTGCCGCAAGCTGCCGGACGGCAGTTTGCAGCCGCTGGGTCTGCCAATCTGGAGGTGGGATACCTTCTATGTGGAGATCGTGCGCTCTATCTTTGACGGCAGCTGGGACAACGCAGCCACCACTCGTGCGGTGAACTACTGGTGGGGGCTGCGCAGCGGCGCAGAGGATCTGGAGTATCAGGAAACACTGCCCAGCGGTACACGGCAGCTGTTGGATCTGCTGGAAACACTGCAGGGCTCGGATAATGTGCACATCTTCCCGGAAAAGCTGTATGATAACGAGGACAACCTGCACTCCCCGGAGAATAGAGTTTACAGCCCCAAAGAACTGATGGAGATGGATTGGCTGGATGCCTGTGTACACGGCAAGCTGCCCCATTACGATGAACTGGACGTCAAGACCCGTACCGTGCTGGCGATCAACGGACTGGACAACGTAAAGGGTCTGGAGAAATGAGCCGGCCTGACCAGAAAAGAATGGAGCATACGAACGTGAAAATTCTTGCTATCTCAGATGTCCCGTCCAAGGCGCTGTGGGACTATGACACCCGCGCCCGGCTGGAAGGCATCGACCTGATCCTCTCCTGCGGGGATCTGCCTAAAAAGTATCTGGAATATCTCACAAACTTTACCGCTGCACCCATCCTGTATGTGCACGGCAACCACGACGGCAGCTACCAGACCCAGGGCGAGCCCGGCGGTTGCATCTGCGTGGACGATCAGGTGTACACATGGAAGGGTCTGCGCATCATGGGGCTTGGGGGCTGTCAGCGCTATAATAAAGAGGACACCTACCAGTACACCGAGAAGGCCATGCGTCGCCGTGTGCACAAGCTGGAGCATCAGGCACACAAAAGGGGCGGCATCGACCTGCTGCTGACCCACGCCCCGGCCAAAGGGCTGAACGATGGGGACGACTGTGCCCACAGGGGCTTTGAGTGCTTCAACGAGATTTTGGACGAGTACCAGCCTAAATGGTTCATCCACGGGCACGTACACCTGAATTACGATGCAAAGCTGCCCCGGGTATGCACCCGCGGCAACACCACCGTGATCAACGCCACCGAGCGCTATGTATTCGAGATCCCGGACCCGGATCCGGCCGAGGAGCGTAAGACCCTTTGGCGGATGCTGGGGTTCTGAGCCGCTGCCTATGCAAAAAAGACACCGCACAGCTGTGCGGTGTCTTTTTTTGTTCATATAGAAAACCACAAGCTAAGCTTGTGGAAGAAAAGAGCCGTAGCGTTGAAACGGTAGAAAAAGAACCTCCTTTTGCTATAATTAGAAGCGGGTAACGCCAACCGCATACTAAAGCAAAAGGAGGTTCATCCATATGGACGAGAAAAGTTTATCACATACGAGCTGGAATTGCAAATATCACATAGTGCTAGTACCGAAATATCGCAGGAAAGTGATATACGGAAAACTGAGAAAAGATATCGGTAAGATATTGAGAATGCTTTGCGATTATAAGCATGTAGAAATCATAGAAGCACACGCTATGCCAGACCATATCCATATGCTTGTGTCGATACCGCCCAAACTTGCCGTAGCAGATTTCATGGGGTATCTCAAAGGGAAGAATACGCTCATGATATTTGAGCGACATGCAAACCTAAAATACAAATACGGAAGGAGAGTGTTCTGGGCGAAAGGATATTACGTAAATACAGTAGGTGGAAATGAAGCCAAGATTCGCAAATACATTCAGGAACAAGAGTTCAACGATCAGATGTGCGACCAGTTGAGCTTCAAGGAATACGAAGATCCATTCAAGAATGTAGCTGACTTCGATGACGACGATTCGCCAGAAGTGCCTACAGATAGTATGAGAAAGTAAAAGCGACGTCAGTGTGCGGTTGACGTCGCTCATTGTGCGCCTTTAGGCGCGGCTGGTATTATGGCCCCTATGGGGCC